>CAZQSD010000215.1:0-1598 GCA_964595885.1 uncultured Sangeribacter sp. | reverse complement strand
CTCATTCCACAAAATGGTAAGCCTCGTACATTTGTTTTCCTTTTTTATTAATACGTTATTTTTTGACGGTTACGTGTATAGTTATTATTAAAGGTGTTTCTTTACGAAAAATGCTTTTTTGTAGGCGTTCCCAGCAACATTCATAATGGTCCAGAAAGTGGCAGCTATTGGATTCATCTCCTCCGCATCTCGAAAGAGAGGATAATGTGCCCAAATACGTTTGAATATACCCGGAGGCGTAATACTACCTTTCCTACGGCGGTATCGTGCCAAATTTTGATTCAATAGATAACACTGAGATTGTTTGACCACCTTTAACCACATTGCTGTGTCATTATTCTTCTTTACATTGTTAATTTGAATTAGTCCAATTTTATCCCTATCATACATAACTGATAAACAACCGGGCCAACAACAAGCATACATTTGAAAAGCATTAATTTTGGCAAGGCCTCCTACTTCTATTCCAAGATCTTCACCTATCTCGGATATTTCAGAGTATTTGTGATAGGAGAAGTGATAACCATTCTCTGTCATGAACTTGAGTTGTTTTTCAAGCTTATTAGGTAGCCATAAGTCATCACTGTCTAAGAAGGCAATCCATTTCCCTTTTGCCAGCCTTAATGCCATATTTCTAGCTACTGCTGCACCGGAATTCTTGTCAAGGCAATGATATTTAATCCTATTATTCCGTTTTATATATTCTTCAACAATGGCTTTTGTATTGTCAATGGAACAGTCATCAACTATTATCATTTCCCAATTCTGATAAGTCTGAGCTAATACAGATTCAATAGTTTCTGATATAAACCTGCCACAATTGTAAGTGGGAGTGATTATGCTTACCAAGCCGTTATCATGCATATAATAAAGAGTCACATTTAAAGTTAATCTCGCGAAAAAAGATCCCTGGTATATACCTTATCTCCTACATCATTAAGATCTGGAGAAGTACGGTTGGCAAGGATAGCTTGTGAGCGTCGTTTAAATTCGGAAAGATCATTAACCACCAATGAACCAAAGAAAGTTGATCCATCCTCAAGAGTTGGCTCGTAAATGATAACTGTAGCACCTTTAGCTTTTATCCGTTTCATCACTCCCTGAATTGATGATTGACGGAAGTTATCGGAATTTGATTTCATGGTAAGACGATATACTCCTATAGTTGGTGAACCCAACTTGTGAGACTCTGAGCAACGGCTGTTTTGAGAGAGAGGATTATAATGATTATTAGTTGAATAATCATACCAACCAGCCATCTTTAGTACTTGATCTGCAATAAAATCCTTGCGCGTACGGTTGCTTTCCACAATTGCCGACATCATATTCTGAGGCACGTCAGCATAATTAGCGAGAAGTTGCTTCGTATCCTTGGGAAGACAATAGCCACCATAGCCGAAGGAGGGGTTATTGTAATGTGTGCCAATGCGCGGATCCAGTCCAACCCCTTCAATGATGGACTGTGTGTCAAGCCCCTTAACCTCTGCATAGGTGTCAAGCTCATTAAAGTAGCTGACCCGAAGTGCAAGATAGGTATTGGCAAAGAGTTTGACTGCCTCCGCTTCCTTCATGCCCATGTATAAGGTGGGTATGTCTTT
>CAZQSD010000214.1:0-1659 GCA_964595885.1 uncultured Sangeribacter sp. | reverse complement strand
ACTTCTTGGCATTGATAAACTGCTTGGCGAGCTGATCGTCAAGGTCTGTTCTATCAGTGATAAGCACAATGGTCGGGCTGCTCAGCTTGGTGGTGCGCATAAGCTGGCGAGCAAGATAGAGCATAGTGTAGCTCTTTCCGCATCCCGTGGCTCCGAAATATGTTCCCCCTTTGCCATCCCCGTCAGGATTCTGGCGGCTATGTTTCAGTATGTTGTCAAACAAAAGAGTCGTGGCGAAATATTGAGGGTAACGGCATACAATCTTATCCTCATGCTTGGGAGTGTCAGGGAAGAAAATGAAATTATGCACTACATCAAGGAGCCTCTCCCTGCGGAACAGTCCCTGCATCATAGTGAACATCGAGTTGAAGCCACCTTCAACTTCCGGATCATCGTGCTCAACCTTTCGCCAACCATAGAAGAACTCGTAGGGAGCAAACAATGAGCCGAAGCGATTATTAACGCCATCGCTTATTACGACGAACGCATTGTAGCGGAATAGTTTCGGTATGTCTCTACGATAACGCACAGTGAGCTGCGTGTACGCATTTTCAATAGTGGTGTTCTCCTTAATCGCATTTTTGAACTCCAACACTACTAACGGAATCCCGTTGACAAACACAATGCCGTCAGGTATTCGCGTGTGTTCGCCATCAACCTTAAACTGATTGACAAACTTGAAGGTGTTCCTTTTTATATGCTTTGGATCAAAGTCGATTACCTTGATATAGAGATTAGGCTTTGAGGGGTCTTCGCGTTTGATAGTGAAACCGTCCATTATCCGGCGCATAGCCTCAACATTTTCAGCATACACTCCTCCACCGTCAGTCGCTTCTAACTGAGAAATAGCGGAGGAAATCTCATTTTCTGTAATTCCCACATGCCGATACTGCCGGCGCAAGAAATCGCGCAGGTCATCATATAGCAACACATCGCGACTATCACGCTGAATGTCATCACCATGCCCATAGTCGTATCCCTGTTCCCTGAACAGTTCAACAAACGCCTGTTCTAATTGTGCCTCTGAGAAGTGTGACATATGCTATAAATTTGAGAGTTTGGAAAGTAATAATGGTCGCGTTTTCTCAAGTAAAGATATCTCATCCTTACTCTTGTGAATATGATTAAAAATTGCCTCTATTCTGGATGTGAATACTCTTAGTTCACTGGATTCAAAAGGAGGGATAGGAATTTTAATATTCAATATATCATCCGGAACAACGGAGGGATATGTGGCCTTACTCATTTCAGCTAAATGACTTAATTTTTCAATATTATTTGAATCCGTTACCCAAAGGTAAATTAGTTCGTTACAGATTTCCTTATACTTGGATCGAATCACAGCAAATGCTGTAGAAACCAAAACCTTTGACAGATTACCCCTAATGAGTCCATAATGGCACAAGTTAGGTCGGACAGTAGATATAATGAAGTCGTTCTCCTTAACTTTTCGTTTTGCTCGGCTCGGTATTTCATCTGTCGTGACATCAAAGGTCTGATAATCTTCAAATGTATTTGAAGTTACACTACTGCTATCCAAATAACTTATATAATCCCAGTTATCTTTAGAAGAGTATGTCTCGCTATTGCAAGTACATAATTCTCCGATTGTACCCATTCGCCAGCCGTCGGGGAGGTTTTCGGGGTCGATGTTGTCGA
>CAZQSD010000213.1:0-1722 GCA_964595885.1 uncultured Sangeribacter sp. | reverse complement strand
ATGGAAGAAAATATAATGAAAGTCAACCTCAAGGTTTGGCGTCAGGAGAATGCCAAAGCAACGGGCCGGTTTGAGACTTATAACGATGTCGAGACCACTCCGGACACCTCGTTCCTTGAGACCCTTGACATCCTTAACGAGCGTCTCGTAGAGGAAGGCAAGGAACCGATTGTGTTTGACCACGACTGTCGTGAGGGTATCTGCGGCATGTGCTCCCTCTATATCAATGGTCACCCTCATGGCCCGGCAACCGGAGCCACTACCTGTCAGCTTTACATGCGTCGTTTCCAGAACGGTGAGACTATTGTTGTAGAGCCCTGGCGTTCTGCTGCCTTCCCGGTGATCAAAGACCTTATGGTTGACCGCAACGCATTTGACAAGATCCAGCAGGCAGGCGGCTATGTATCGTTCAACTGCGGTGGCGCTCAGGATGCCAACGACCTTCCCATCTCTAAGGTGAAAGCTGACGAGGCTATGGACTCTGCAAGCTGCATCGGCTGTGGTGCTTGTGTGGCTGCCTGCAAGAACGGTTCTGCCATGCTCTTCGTTTCCGCTAAGATCAACCAGCTTTCTTACCTCCCGCAGGGTGAGGTGGAGAAAGACCGCCGTGTGCGCGCAATGGTTGCCAAGATGGACGAGCTCGGCTTCGGTAACTGCACCAACACCGGTGCTTGCTCAGCTGAGTGCCCGAAGAACATCAAGCTTGCCAACATCGGCAGAATGAACCGCCAGTTCATCGCCGCCAAGTGCAAAGAATAATATAGATAAACCCAGACAAAAAAGGCGAGATCTTTATGGTCTCGCCTTTTTTTATTACCTTTGCCACAAGCTAAAGATTAACGATTAATCATTCCCCCGTGCTTACCGCTTCAATTGTTGTCCATAAAACTCTTCCACAGCAGCTGCAGAAGGCTTTGGAATGCCTCCTGCGAGCCGACATAGAGCGTGTCTATATCATCGACAATAGCCCCGATGATTCATTGCGCAAATCGCTCCCTAATAACCATCGCCTTGACTACCGCCATGTGAAAAACAATGGCTTCGGAGCCGGGCATAACGTAGCCATAAGAGAGGTATTGAAGAATCCGGGCGAAGGTTATCACCTTGTTATGAATGCAGACGTATGCTGGAAGGGAGACGTGCTGAAGCCGCTTGTTGACTATATGCAAAAGAATCCGGACGTAGGCATGGTGATGCCAAAGGTTTTTTATCCCGACGGGGCATTACAATACACCTGCCGCATGCTCCCTACCCCGCTTGACCTCTTTGCAAAACGTTTCCTTCCGGAATCTATCGTGCAGAGGCGCATGGAGCGTTATCTGCTTGCGGAGCATGACCATGACAAGCCGCTCAACTGCCCTTATCTTCTCGGCAGCTTCCTGCTATTCAGGAATAACGCTTTAAGAGACTGTGGACTGTTTGACGAGCGATATTTCATGTATCCGGAAGACATTGACATAACAAGGCGCATACATGAGAAATGGCGTACTATGTACTGGCCCGGAGTAAGCATAGTTCACGAACATGCTGCCGAATCCCGAAAAAGCAAGAAGATGCTGAAAATCCACATCTCCAACATGATAAAATACTTCAACAAATGGGGTTGGCTGATCGACCCAGGTCGCCGTCGCCTCAACCGTCGTCTCCGCAAATCCATCACTCCCCTCCCCACCTCCCGGCGCCCCATCGCGCGAGGATAAAAATATATCGTTTTTCTATAAT
>CAZQSD010000212.1:0-1747 GCA_964595885.1 uncultured Sangeribacter sp. | reverse complement strand
TTCTGAATACCTTTTCCCATTTTTCTCTAATATGCTTCCCGAAGGTGCCAATCGCCGGGTTATATGCCGTTCACTGAGGATTGATGAGAATGATTCTTTCGGACTGCTTGAGGCTATGGCAGACAAGGACTTCATAGGAGCTGTAAATGTAAGGAGGATTAACAATGACTGAAATTAAAAATTGTCCATCTCTACTTGTCGAAGGATTTAACACATATAGCCCCAAAGCAATAAAAACGCTTTATGGAGGAGCAAGGGTAAATCCAATACTCAATTTTGATATTGATGAGTTTAGAAATGTCGGTGAGATTGCCGATGCAATGCACCGTATATCTGTATCTGGAGTTCAGGAGAAATTCCCTGCAATAATCAAATCAGGCGACATTAGAATTGCCGGAGATAATGAACGCTCAACACATATTCTGAAACCTGCTCCTTGGGATAAAACTCTCCGCGACCGCAAACTCATTCCTGCCAATGAGCATCTGACAATGCAAATTGCATCGCAGGTCTATGGCATACAGACTGCGGCAAACGGACTGTGTTTTACTCCAAAAGGTCAGCCCGTGTACATCACACGTCGTTTTGACATACTGCCTGACGGTTCAAAACTACCGATGGAAGATTTTGCATCACTAATCGGCAAGAATGAACAAACCTCGGGACTACATTTCAAATATAACGGCAGCTATGAGGATATTGCCAAAGCTATTAGAGCAAATGTAGCCGCATGGATGGTTGACATGGAACGTTTCTTTGAACTGGTGGTCTTTAACTATATATACGCCAACGGGGATGCTCACCTCAAGAACTTCTCTCTCATATTGAATGGGCAGGATTATCGTTTAGCACCGGCTTATGATCTTTTGAATACCAGCCTGCATGTCAACGGAGATGATCATGGTCTTGACGGAGGACTATCACCGGATATTGAAAAAAGCGATGTATTTGATAAAACTGGGCATCCATGCCGTCTGGATTTTGAGAGGTTCGGCAACAAGATCGGTTTGGTAAAAAGACGTATGGATAAAATTCTCAACAAGTACACTTTGCTACCGGAGGGAGCATTAAATCTCATAGCCCAAAGTTATCTCCCCGATAAAGCAAAACGCAATTATACCCGTATCGTAAATGAACGGATAAGCCGTTTCAACCGAAAATCTGAGTAGCTGATAGTAAATAATAGCGACAAGCGCATTTCTGCTAATTTTGTACGGCGAAGCGCATTGGAGAGAATGTTAAAATTTCAGTATTACTTTGATTATCGGGAGATTATCGCTAACTTTGCATTGAGTCATTGTTGTCGGTTTGGCAAATGCGGCTTGTAATGTGTTAAGTTGAAGAAGGTTAACAACTTACAAACAGATAAAATGTACGAACCTTGTACGGTTTTAATTTATACTCTTTTGGAATTCAGCGAATTAACGGCTTCTGCATTGGCAAATGACTCTTTAAGAGTCAAGAGTGATGAGTCAAGTAATAGCTTATGTAAGTTGGATTGTCAATGGAAGATGCATAGTCAATGGGATCAGGGCGACTTGCTTTAGCTTGAGCGAAGCCAATTCCTAACCACCGGAGATGACATCCACTTATTAGAGAAGAGACTTTGCAATGAAAGCATGTATAAAGTTATGTCCTCGCCTTAATTATTGCCACGGTGACAAAATTATTAATCTTTTCAGAAATGTTAATTTTTATATGGCTAAACAATTTGGTATAATATTCGGATGTCTGGCATTAGGTGAAC
>CAZQSD010000211.1:0-1816 GCA_964595885.1 uncultured Sangeribacter sp. | reverse complement strand
TTACCCCTTATCTTTTTAAGTCATTTATATAAGTCGTGAAAAATTCCAGTTTACGCAAGAATTTGTGGAGGAATCTGACATTGTTGTCTATGTCTGTTTTGGTATGCATCCCTATGTCATGGTCACAGACGGCATCTGCTCCCATTAAGTCGACAGATGAATGCAGAATGTTGTCATTGCTTAACCATTACTTTGCCATCACATATCCAGGCATTATTCCCCCTAAATACCTGTTGCCTGAAGGTGTCACAGGCGGCGATCAGTCTATAATCCGCAATAATGATACTTTTTATCGATTTCTCAGTATGATCTCAGGGTTGCCAACTCCCTATAATCAAATACCGGGAAATATCCGTGTTGAGGGGAATGACTGGATATACTGTAGGGATCATATAAACCTTGTTAGCTGGTATGCCGACAATATAGACCATGTATCTTGTGAGGAGTTTCTTGAGTATTATAACTTAGTCCATTATCAAGTCCCTTATCCGTATGGCGATGAGGAATGGTCTGATTATGTAGATAGAATAGGGGTATATATTGACTCAATCCAAAGAAATCTTAAGATATTCGAAAATAGATATCAACCAAATAAGGAAGAAAAGGAACTCCTGTTTCCTTGGAAAACTAATTATACTAAAGAAGACATGTCAAAAATCAAATCTCTAATCAATACTAACCAAAATATTACTTTAATAATTAAGACCCGATAACACGTGGGCGGGACAGAATGCTTTTTCTCCATAAAAACTTGCACCGCACGAAAAATTTCATTAACTTGCAGCCCTTAACCAAAAATCTCCTCAAACATGAAGAAACTCTTTTCCTGCTGCTGGCTGACCGCCTCCGAAAGCGGGCATGAGTATATACAGACGGCAGATGCTGCTGATCCTTTTGAGACAGAACTTGAGGCGCAGGGTGAATCTGCGGAGACAACAGTCTCTGATTTCTCATCTGAAATAGCCCAGGACGTCACCGAATACCACGGCCCTGTCATCTACCATTGCTGCGGGTGTATTCTTGAATTAGCAGGCGTGTGAGAATTCAAGATAAAAAAGATGGGGAAAAATTTGCGGGATTTGATTCATTTTGTTAATTTTGAACATTCGTGTGGCTTATGCTATTCTTTGGAATTGGCATTTTGCAAGCGAAATAACGTTTTTGAAGTTTATTCTAATTATTTTATTGACTACAATGGAAGAAAATCTCGTGAAAACATGCCTTCACGACCGCCATGTGAAACTTGGGGCTCTCATGTCGCCCTTCGGCGGTTTCGATATGCCTATTCAGTATAAGGACATCACCACTGAGCACAATGCAGTGCGCAATGAAGTAGGTGTTTTCGACGTCAGCCACATGGGCGAGGTACGCGTGGAAGGTCCAGAAGCTGAAAAATTTGTTCAGCACATTTTCGTCAACGACGTAGCAGGAGCTCCTGACGGACAGATTTTCTACGGCATGATGTGCTACGATAATGGTGGCACTGTCGACGACCTCCTTGTATATAAGGTGAACGACCACGAGTATTTCCTCGTAATCAATGCAGCAAACATCGACAAAGACGTAAAGTGGATCTTCGACAATGCCGAGGGTTATGATGTAAACATCGAAAACGAAAGCCCTTACTACGGCGAACTCGCCGTTCAGGGTCCGAAGGCTGAAGAAGTTCTTTCTAAAATTCTTGGCCTTCCACTTGAAGAAATCGCTTTCTATAACTTCAAGACATATCATCTTGACGGCGAAGATGTGATCATCAGCCGTACTGGTTACACAGGTGAAGATGGTTTTGAGGTATATGGTTCGCATGACTTCACAG
>CAZQSD010000210.1:0-1817 GCA_964595885.1 uncultured Sangeribacter sp. | reverse complement strand
AGAGTTTGACTGCCTCCGCTTCCTTCATGCCCATGTATAAGGTGGGTATGTCTTTCTTGATTGCCCCCTGCTGGAGTAATCCTGCAAAAACACACGCAGCCTCATTCATTTTCTCCACATCAGTCACTGACAATATGGCTATGTTCTCCTCAGCAAACTCATCTCGGTCAATAATCTTAGGAATTCCAGCGATGATACGGGATGGGTACAGATTATCATAGAGGGCTTTACTTTCACGTAAGAATTCAGGGAAGAAGAGAAGGTTAAATTGCTTTACGCCTTTTGCAGCATATTTGACATAGAGGTTTCGGCAATATCCAACGGGAATTGTAGATTTGATCACCATAACGGCATTCGGGTTGACGCTCAGTACCAAATCTATGACATCCTCGATACAATGAGTGTCGAAGTAATTTTTGACCGGATCGTAGTTGGTAGGGGCAGCAATAACAACGAAGTCCGCATCTTTGTATGCTGATATGCCGTCAAGTGTGGCCATCAGATTCAGCTCTTTCTCTGAGAGATATTTCTCAATATATTCATCTTGAATTGGAGAAATTCGGTTATTAATTTTCTCTACCTTTTCCGGGAGTACGTCAACCGCAATGACGTGATTATGTTGTGCTAAGAGAGTAGCTATGCTAAGCCCCACATAGCCTGTACCGGCAACTGCTATGTTCATATTATTTTATAATATTATTAATTAGATCGGATTACTTCTTGATAATTATTCAGCATTGTGTTAACATTATCTTCCCAATCAAAAAGTTTTTTTACTCGGTCACGACCTTTTTTCCCCATTTTTTCCCTTAGGGTAGGATTATCAATAAACATTTGTAGTGCTTTGGCAGTTGCTTCTGGATTTCTTTTAGGTACTATGATACCGGAAGTGCCATTCTCCACAACTTCAGTAAATCCCTCGGCATCCGAAGTCACGACTGGACATTCACATGCCATGGCTTCCACTGCGACGACACCAAAAGACTCTGAATGAGAAACTGAAACAGATACATTGACAGAATTATAAACCTCTGGTAGTTTTTCATTGGCAATAAACCCACGGAACTCAACTATATCACTGATTCCTAACGTGCTTGCAAGTTGCTCATAATCCTTTCTATTTGGACCCTTCCCATAGATCAAAAGCCGTGTTTTAAGAGAGGGATTATTTACAGTCACAATCTTGAAAGCTTGAATTAAGACGTCAATGCCATATATAGGAGAAAGTGCTTTTACATTTCCAACTATAAATTCCTCCTTTGGTTGTAGGCCATCTATTTTTTTAAATCTATCTATATCTACTCCAAATGGTGTAATAAAAATATCTTTATTTGTATATTTTGATGTCTCTTTTGCCATTACATGACTTGTGGAAAGTATTCTATCAGCCTTACTAAATACATATTGTAATATAGCTTTGCCAAATGGAGTAGTATTGGGGAAATCATAAATATCACTTCCCCATACTGAAACTACAAATGGATGAAATCCTGATAAGGCACCTAATGTGCCGTAACTTGATGCGTAATGTGCATTCACTATATCAGGTCTAAATTCCTTGAGACACTTTTTAAGTTTTGGCACGAGCGTAAAATATTTCATTTTACCCAATACATTACCATTGACTCCCATTCCACAAGTCACTAAAGTTACATTTGGCAAATCATCATAGTAATTATCTGCCGGAGCTAATGAAAACAGTAAAATCTCATTGCCTCTTTCTGCCAATGCGCGGACCCATCGTTTTGTGTGAGTATTTTGAGCATCCGAAAGAAATGCTATGCGTATTTTCTTCATTTTTGCAATGAGTTAATAAA
>CAZQSD010000209.1:0-1870 GCA_964595885.1 uncultured Sangeribacter sp. | reverse complement strand
TACGTTCCTTTAGGATTTCAAAGATTTCATCACGAGTGAATTTCTTGCAACACCCTGGAGAAAGAACGCAAGTGTCAGCCGAGTCCCTCATTACCTTATCATCTGTTATGCCCATTTGATTCCACCGGGTGGGCATACCAATCTCTTCAATGAAATTTTCAAGCAAATCTATTCCTTCTTTGGCGGCACTAATATCGTCATTATTCTTTACGCCCCATACCTCACGAGCCATACGTGCTAACTTCGGAGCGCCTTCGGGAAGATAATTTCGATATAACGCAGGGTGAATTACTGCAAGTCCCTGACCATGATTGCAGTCGGTGTAGGCACCTACAGCATGCTCAATCATGTGACACTGGAAATCGGTCATCTTGCCGAGTTTCAACATCCCGTTTTCTGCCATTGCGGAGTCCCACATAAGTTCGCCTCGCGCAAAGTCATCATCAGGATTAGCAATCAAAGCACGGATGTTCTTAATGACATTTCTCATGATTGCCTCGTTTATCTCGTCTGAAACATTGGTAGCGAAAGGTTGCCCCATATAAGTTTCCATACAGTGACTCAGCGTGTCGAAAGCTCCGCTTATCACCTGCTTCATGGGAAGAGTCAGCGTAAGGTCGCTATCAAGTACTGCGAAACGGTGGAATGCTCCGAAGAGTGCCTGTTTCAATTTCTTTTCTTCACTGGTTATGACAGCTCCGTTGTTTTGCTCGGCACCGGTACCAGACGCAGTAACAATCGCTCCTATTGGAATGAACTCCGTGGGAATGCGATGCTCGTCATAGAGCATATCCCATATATCTTCATCTGTCTTGGCTTGAGCGGAAATGATTTTGCAGCAATCAATAACCGAGCCACCACCTACAGCAAGAATGAAATCTACTCCTTCTTTCCTTACCAGTTCTGCGCCTTCCTGAACTTTTGCATACGTAGGGTTCGGCATGATACCGCCGAAATCTATCACTTTCTTGCCGGCAGCTTCAAGCCATCCGCGTACCTTGTCGTAAAGTCCGGTGCATTTCAGCGAGCCACCGCCGTATGCAAGCATCACAACATTGCCCATATTAGGCATCTCTTTTTTCAGAGCCTCTTCAGCACAACCTTTTCCGAAGTATTGCTTTACTGGATATTGAAATTCAAATGAATTCATAATTCTTTATGTATTATTTTAAATATTGTGAAACTTATATCTTAGCCAGACGATGCCGTGATCTTTATTCTCTACCGATAGGAGTTCCAGAGCCTGTCCCTCTGCCGGTCTTTCTTCCGCATGTCCCAGATATTCAAAAATCGAAGGCGCAGTTGTCAATCCATCTATTCCGGGATAGATCACAAGACTTAATTCATTGATAAGTCCTTGCGAAAGCATGGCACCGTCTATTATACCGCCACCTTGTAAAGATATGCACTCAATATTAAAATGGAGTTTTACAAGTGTCAGGATATTACGAAGGTTAGTAATGTCATCAACTACAAGATATGAAATACCTTTTTCTCTGAGAGCATCAAGATAATCTGTTGTGGCATTCTTACCCAAAATGGTGAGAATACAATCACCACGCAAATGGTCTGATGAGAAAAAGATATCTGCGTCGGGGTCAATGGTAATGAACAACCTTTCGGAGTCTCTGTTCCCGAGAAAAACAATGTCACTTTTACCAATTGGTTTGCCTTTAGGCATGAATTTATAAGGAAAAGCCTCTCTTGTGGTTGCCTTGCCGAACATCCATGCGTCAGCGTCAAGACTCTTGCCTATGGTTGCGTATATCTTGAAAAGTTCCGCTGGATTTGTCCCGTCAAACGGTGAAGTCCAGCGACCGGGCAATAGTCGCCCGTCCACTGAACTCATGATATGGCATATTACTTTTGG
>CAZQSD010000208.1:0-1911 GCA_964595885.1 uncultured Sangeribacter sp. | reverse complement strand
CCGTAAAGAAGATTCTTGAGGTACTTGGCATTGAGATTGATTATCGAGTAAGACAAACTATATAATTCATATTGAAAGATGAGAGAGTTGGCAGTATATTACAACGATATAGAAGCCGGGATTCTTACAGAGAAACATCCCGGAACAGACTATACATTCCAATACAAGGAAGATTATCTTAATTCAAAGATGCCCCCAATTTCAGTGACTTTGCCTAAGCAAAGCACCGCTTATAATTCTGAATACCTTTTCCCTTTTTTCTCTAATATGCTTCCCGAAGGTGCCAATCGCCGAATTATATGCCGTTCACTGAGGATTGATGAGAATGATTCTTTCGGACTGCTTGAGGCTATGGCAGACAAGGACTTCATAGGAGCTGTAAATGTAAGGAGGAATAACAATGACTGAAATAAAAAATTGCCCCTCAACCCTATTGGACGGATTTAATGCCTATAGTCCCAAAGCATTGAAAACTCTCTTTGGAGGAACAAAGGTAAACCATATTCTCAATTTTGATATTGATGAGTTTAGAAATGTCGGTGAGATTGCCGATGCAATGCACCGTATATCTGTATCTGGAGTTCAGGAGAAATTCCCTGTAATAATCAAAAAAACTCTCCGAGATCGCAAACTCATTCCTACAAATGAACCTCTGACAATGCATATAGCATCGCAAGTCTATGGCATCCAGACTGCGGCAAACGGATTGTGCCTTACTCCAAAAGGTCAGCCTATGTACCTCACACGTCGTTTTGACATTCTGCCCGACAGCTCAAAGCTGCATTAAATCTCATATCCCAAAGCTACCTGCCTGATAAAGCAAAACGTAACTATACCCGTATTGTCAACGAGCGAGTAATCCACTTCATCAGAGAATATGAGTAACTCATTGCCGATAATCGTGAAAGTGTCCCGTCCTGAAAACCCTTTACTCAATGGCGGGGTTTAAATTTTTAAAGTTTGTTGAATCAGGATGCCTTCCGGTAATATTTCTTCCAAAGTTTGGCGACGGGCATTGCTCCGTTGTGGACTTCTTCAAGGGTAAGCATTCCCAGACTTAGATGCGGTCGCCTTGTGTGATAGTACTTTGAAAAATTGTTGAACCAAATCTACCATATTGGCATAGGACAGAATGAACCATTTCCTCAACTAAGATAATGTCTTCTGTTTTTGTGGAGACAATCAACCCCTGACAACAACGCCAGGGGTGACAAGCCAAAGTAGTTTTAGTATTTTACAGGATTGCCCTTATCAATTAACAAGAAGGGCTTAGTATCATTTTTCTCGATATGTTGAAGCATAGCGTCAACTACCCATTTGTCTTCTTCAAGGTTATGTCGGAATAGAATTTCTTTTGCTTCTTCAAAACGTCCCGCCTCACGTAGCAGCTCGGCATGAAACAACTCATAATCTTTTGATTGGTCTATACCGTCAAGAAGTTCTGCGATTGTCTCATTATATATATTTATATCCTCTTCAGTCGGTGGAAAGGCAACCTTCTCCGGCTCACGTCGGAAGCAATCATTATATGCCATAAAAATCTGATGATTGAGAATCCAACGTTGCATTCTCACAAGCGAGAGTGCCTCCATCTGCTTTTTAGCTCTGATGAGCTGCGAATAGGTTAAATTGCCCAATTCCCCGAAACTTCTCATCTCTGATTCGGGATCATCTGAATATTGATGCTTTGCTTGTTCTATGAAATAGAACTTATGACAATGAGGGCACTCCTGAACAGGAGAAACTTCTGGAAGCATCGGATAGTCGCGACGTGTGTCGCTCCAAACTGTGGCTCCACAAGTGTTGCCACTGACGAGGCTCATAACCTCTTTTGTGCCGCCACAAAAAGGGCAGCTCAAAATGTTAGCCGGTCCTGGTATCATATGTTATAGTTTAAATTTTGTGAAGAAA
>CAZQSD010000207.1:0-1913 GCA_964595885.1 uncultured Sangeribacter sp. | reverse complement strand
GCCTCTCAAACGGATGCCGTCCTACAAGGCCATGATGCAGCTTTGTAAGGAAGATGCCGCTTTCAGACTTACCGTCATCAAAGAGAAGAACCACCCTAATTGCCAGGATTCTAAAGATTGGCAGGCAGCACTGACACTCAACGATAAAAATGAGATTGAGAAGACCGGACAGAATATCAAATTGATCCTACTTAATGATGCCGAATTGTCGAAAGTCCGTTTCGACCGATTTACCAAGAAGGATATAACCCAAAGCACAGAGTTTTGCAACGAGCGAGACAACCGGATTGATGATGAATCAGTCGGCAAGATAGCACTCTATATTGAAAGCACATACGGATTACAGCTATCTCAGCCTCGAATCCTTGAAATGCTGAAGACCACATCTAAGGAAAGAGGCTTTAACCCTGTGCATGAGTTCATCATATCTGAAGATTGGGATGGAAAGGAACGACTGGAAACAGTAGTCATACGCTATCTGGGTGCTGAGGACACCCCTCTCACAAGGGCTCAGACTAAAAAATGGATGGTTGGCGCGGTCGCGCGTGCTTTCACTCCCGGGTGCAAGTTCGACCATATTCTGACATTCACCGGACCACAGGGCGTAGGCAAAAGCACATTTCTCAGCACTATCGCCGGAGAGTGGTTTTCGGATTCCTTTTCATTTGCTCATGATGACAAGGCTAAGATTGAGGATATCACAGGTGCATGGATTGTAGAAATATCGGAACTTAACGGAATGAAGCGTGCCCATGACGCTGAGGCAGCGAAAGCATTTCTCAGTCGCGTCCGTGATGATGTGCGTCCGGCTTACGCCAGAAAAAGTGAATCCATTCCCCGGAGTAATGTATTTGCCGCTACTACCAACGAAACAGAGTTTTTGCAGAGTTGCAACGGCAACCGCCGTTGGTGGATAATTCCAATAAAGGGGATCGGGCAACCGCTTCAGTGGATTAATGCACTTAAAGCTGAGGTCCCTCAGTTATGGGCTGAGGCGTACACATACTATTCTTTCGGAGAAGATCTCTTTCTGCCTCCCGAACTTGAAACGGAAGCTAATCAGCGTCAAGCTGAATACACTACGGCAGCCGGAGATGAATTGCTTGAAGAAATCGAGGCGTTTCTCAATCGCCTTGTGCCGACAGCCTATGCTACTTGGCCGCTATCAAGGCGGTTGCAATGGCAACAGTGGTCAGTTGATTCATCAACTTTCCTTGAAGACAGCTATAAGCAAATCGGGACAGTTCCACTTACAATGGTTTCGCCCAAGATGATAAAACGGGAGCTGCCTAATGACACAATCAGAACCTCCTTCCGCTATTCATCACAGTATATCAATTCCCTTATGGAACATATAGCTGGCTGGGAACGGTCTGAAAAGGAGAAACTACCCGGTATGCATCCTGATTATTGTGGATCAGACGGTCGGGTTAAGCGTCCTTGGATTCGCACTGCAGCTCCTATCCCATCAAATACAGTTCCATCTTTCAATTTTGATCAAGAAGAGGAAGCACCTTTTTGACCCAAATGACCCTAATTCCTTTCCTTACAATCCAAAAGATTTTTACGAAAGGGAAAATAGTGTTGCAGACCTAACTGCCTAAAATAAAAAATAAAGAAGATAAGATATTTTTTAGGGGTCATTGGGACTTTTGGGACAACTTACAATCAACAAAAATTCAAAATCTTAAAATATGAATACGTTAAATCAAATCACATCGATGGAATTTGATTCCATTGTTCCGGTCGATGACCTTTGTATCGCTGCCGGATTAATATGTACTTCGCAACGACGGGCATTGCGTCATTATCTACTTAGCGATGGCAGGGAGTTGACGGTGAATACCGCACGAAACGAGTGGGCTATGAAAAATCCTGATGAGTTCGGCACATCTTCCTCATTGGCTGATAAA
>CAZQSD010000206.1:0-1925 GCA_964595885.1 uncultured Sangeribacter sp. | reverse complement strand
GTCAAAAAGTGACTCTACCACAACCCGTCCTCGCCTCTCATATAATTCTATTACAGGATTTCTGGAGATACAAGTGAAGATTGTATCGGAAAGAGCCTCCCTAAGGGAAGAAAGCTTATCCAAACGCAACTCCCAATTGCCTGCCCTAACTCCGTGTTTTCTTGCGAACTCTTCATCCACCTTAACCATTGTCAGATCATTCAAAAATTCGTGGGTCAGACTGGAAGTTAACTCCTTACGGAATACTTGTGAATATTCTTGAAGGGTCTTATAGGAGCTTGCCTTGAAAGAAATTCTCTTTACTTGATCAACAATTTCCAAAAATCTTTTATATCCATAATCATTTTCAAAAAGTCTGCCTTTCTCATCCTTATAATTAGCAAGCTCATATATCAACTCATCAATTCCAAATGAGTGTAGAGCCAGACCATCATCCAAATCATGGACTGCATAGGCTATCTCATCTGCAATATCAATGATCTGCACATCCAAAGTGCGCTTCTCTTTCAAGTCACATTTCTCCCTTATACCGTTAAGGTAATTATAATCACTGGTGTATAAGAATTTTTTCCTATATGGCTCGTTAAAATTCTCACATAGCAGATATTTGTTTATTGCAAGGAGAACCCGTTTAGTTAAATTCAATCCCTTGCAAAGGGCATCTTTCTTTTCAGTAACTCTTAACACCCTGAAATTTTGAGCATTCCCCTCAAATCTCAGCCTCGGATTAAGTGTTTTCCCTATCTTATCAAGCACCCTCTCACCAGAGTGTCCGAATGCAGGATGACCAATGTCATGAGCCAATGCCGCGGCTTGAAGCACAAACATCTCATCGCGTGCATACATCCTGTCTTCCATCTTACATTCTTTTGCAAGGATTTCCCCTATTGCATTAGCCACCTGTGCCACTTCCAGACTATGAGTTAAGCGATTCCTGAAATACGCATCCGGATAGACACCTAAAATCTGCATCTTACCCTGCAATCTCCTGAAAGCACTTGAATACAGCACACGGGCATAATCTCTCTGATATTCCGGTCTTGGTCGGTAATCCTTTGAGTTATGCTCCCTCTCATTTAGGGCAGGATTATTGAGAAGACGGTATTGATCTTTAATCTCATCAATATGTTCTTGAGTAAAATTCATTTTATATACGTTTAGCCAGTGCAAATATCTATTCAAAAAAATTAAGATAATAAAAAGATGGCTTTCTCACCAAATGTCTCGTCAGAACTCAAATTGCAAGAGTTTAGCAACTCTTTCAGACTCTTGCTGACTCATTTCGCGTGTTACAAAGGGGAAGGTATTCAAAAACATATGTTTGACATCGGCAAAGTATTCATCACTCATTTTCACATTAGGGTCATGCATCTCATTCATAAATGCCATCAGTTTTTTAATCCACATCACTGGCATCAGTAAATCATCAACATCGTCCCAACCGGCATCCTGTAATTTATGCTGGCGTGCCTCTGATGTTACAATGTCGTCATGCTCTTTACAAGCATATTTTATGCATTTTAGCTTTGTTCCGTCGGCAGCGGATTCCTCAAAGACAATATAATTTCCTTTATTATTCTCATCAAGAAGATTTTTACCACAATAATCACAATCCAAGTGTGGTGTATCAGAAAATATCTTTACCGGTTTTTTCATGATTAAAATAGTTTTTTAACTTAATTATTATTCAATTTAAAATCACTAACCTATTAATTATATTCAAGAATGGAACCCATTGACAGACGAATAGGAAGGAGGTGAGTGGCTATGTCGGTGGCTTCTATCAGGGCTTCCCTTTCGTTTACCGTTTTATAGTGGGTGTAGCGGTTTATGATTGCTTTGAGGGCTGACGGAATATGGGTATAACTACTGTCTATGGCTACCGGGGTGCCGAGGGGGAGAGCGAGCACCAATGACATGTTGGT
>CAZQSD010000205.1:0-1998 GCA_964595885.1 uncultured Sangeribacter sp. | reverse complement strand
CTGTCCTGATTATTAAGTATTATGAGTCTTTGCATCGTCCAGAACATTGGCCGACAATAGGCTTTGGGCATGTAGTTCAGCCCGGTGAGCCATATATGCAAGGTGTGCAGCTGACAGAAAGACAAGCAGACGCTTTACTACGAAAGGATTTGAGGAAATTCTGTGCTTTATACCGTTCTTTTGGCGCTGACAGTCTACTTCTTGCCTGTGTCAGCTATAACTGTGGTCCGGCAAAGATTATCGGAGGTCAAGGATATGCCAAAAGCTGCTTGATACGGAAACTCGAATCCGGCAACCGGAACATCTTTGCAGATTATCTCTCATTCTGTCACTATAACGGTAAACTGCATCATGGTATAAGACGCAGACGGTGGGTTGAATATCAAGCTCTGTTTAAGCCCTAACATATCACTATAGAAGATGCCGTAATAGTCCGCTTATATTTAATAGTATATTAAAACATAGGTATATGGCTTCGATAAAAGTTAAGTTCAAGCCCTCGACTGTCGCAGACCATGAGGGCACTATTTTCTATCAGATTCTTCACGAGAGAAAGCAGCGGCAGCTTTTCTCTGATTATCACGTGTTCCCGGCCGAATGGGATGAAAGCCGCTCAATGGTAACAACCACACAGAAGAGTGAGCGCAAATCCTTTATTCTTTCAATTCGGGAACGGATACGGTGGGACGTGGAACGGCTCAACAAGATCATACGCAAACTTGACAATGAGGGACTGTCCTATACCGCCGATGATGTTATCGACGAGTTCAACCGTCACGTCAATGAATACTCGCTGTTCAACTACATGGAGAGCCACATTATCAAGTTGAAACAGAACAGTAAGATCAGGACTGCTGAGACATATATTTCTGCCCTCAACAGTTTCAAGAAGTTCCGCAAGGGAGAGGATATTATGCTGGACTGTCTTAATTCAGAGATAATGGAGGCATACGAGGCATGGCATCAGCAGCGTGGAGTGGCTCCGAATACTATATCATTTTATACACGGATTCTTCGGGCAGCCTACAACCGGGCGGTCGAAGATGAAATCATTGAGAACCGCAATCCGTTCCGGCATGTGTATACCGGGGTTGACAAGACCGTAAAACGCGCCCTACCACTGTCATCCATAAAGAAGATCAAGGCACTTGATCTTTCACTGATTCCGGAACTTGACTTTGCGAGGGATATGTTTATGATGAGTTTCATGCTCCGTGGAATGAGCTTCATAGACATGGCGTATCTGCGAAAAACTGACTTAGCAAATGGATACGTCACTTACCGTCGACGCAAAACAGGTCAGCAGTTGATTATCGAATGGACGAAGGAAATGCAGATGATACTTGACAAGTACCCGGAGAACACAAGCGATTATCTTCTCCCCATAATTAAAAGTTCCGGACTCAGTGAACGCTCCACATATAGGAACGTAGGCTACAACATCAACCACAACCTGAAACGAATAGCAGAGAAAGCAGGAATCGGAATTTCACTTACCCTTTATGTTGCCCGACACAGCTGGGCATCAATAGCCAGATCAAAAGGAATACCTTTATCAGTGATCAGCGAGGGAATGGGACACGACAGCGAGGCAACCACTCAAATCTACCTTGCCAGCCTTGACACATCAATAGTAGACAAGGCAAATTCCATAATCCTCAAAAGTCTTTAGTAACGACCCCGTTTCCTCTGGATCGGGGTTTTATTGTTTGGCTTCCATCCAAATCTCTAAATTAGAGATTGTGATTATGAGATAAGGATTTGATACATTAATAATTAGTTAAAACAACATATTGTCATTAGCCAAACAATTCACATATTGGCACTTATTATCTACTTCTTTCTCATCCCTGCTCAATAATTTTAACGACTGATAATTTGGCAGTTTCAGATTTTAGTCGTAACTTTGCACTCGGATAAGTATCTCTAATTTAGAGAGCCTAACAAAATATCCTATTTGTATCTTTTAGATGAGCGCAAATGAGATAGATATAAAAA
>CAZQSD010000204.1:0-2072 GCA_964595885.1 uncultured Sangeribacter sp. | reverse complement strand
TCCATCCTGGCAATGAGAGTGAAACATGGATCTTCAATCGATGATCCAGAAGAAGAAAATTGTGGGTTCATAAGGAATCGGTCACACGTGACGAGTTTCTGCTTGGGATTTGTCATGATCGTGCCTGCTACCGATTCCACTGATGTGGGTTTGCCATTGCCATATTGGTTGTCGATGAAATGCACATTCACAAGTGCAAGCTTGTCCTTGCACGTTATTGTCGGTGCGGGATCTTCCAAGCATCTGTTATAGCCACTTCCATAATGGACAGATACAAATGCATGATGATCTACACAAGTGATTGTTCCTGCAGGTTCTTCGACTGATATGTTCTTATCCCATGGAGAACCGCTGAATTGCTTGGAAAGAAAACAGACTTTGGCAAGACCGAGACGAGCCTGACATGCGACTGTAGGGCATGGATCCTCAATGGAAGGAGGACAATATTTCCCGGTCTTTTGGTTGATGGAGTTATACTTTATCAGGAATTCTTTCTTTCCTCCTGCTACATGTTTGATGAGACCTGCGTAGATCCTTTCGAGAGTTTTTTCTGATAGGGGTTTCTTCCGGACAAAAATACTTTCCCCCTCAATGCTGAAATCAAGCACATCCTTGACGGCTCTCCATTTCTTCAGGTCGTTGAAGAAACAGTTGTCTGATCCTCCCTTGCAATGCGTCTGCTCCGGCCATTCGATGGGCAGTCCTTTTTTTGCGAAAATTCCAAAAAACCTTTTCCTGGAGGTGTATGCTCCATAATCGGCAGCATTCATTATCCGGTGCTCAAACCGATAGCCATATCTCTTGACATTACGCACCCATTTCAAATAGCTTCGTCCTCTATCCATCGAAATCGGTTTCCCCTTTTCATCCACATCACCCCATGACATAAATTCTTCTACATTCTCTATCTGTATGTAGTCCGGATTTATGGATTCGATATATCTGAACAGATGCTCTGCAAGCGTCCGGCTGTCAGCATCCCTCGGTTGTCCACCTTTGGCTTTAGAGAAATTTGTGCATTCGAGCGATGCCCATAGTACTGTGAGTGCTCCCGGATTATCATCTCTGCATTTTTGCAAGTGAGCCACAAGTGGAGAAAGTTCCAATGTCCTTATATCCTCTGTAAAATGCATCGCTTCCGGATGATTGGCAGCGTGTGATGATATGGCATTGGCATCATGGTTGACACATGCAATGACTTTCGCGCAGCTTTCACCATGCAGTCTTGCCGAGTTGATGCCTGTTGAAGTGCCACCCGCGCCGCAGAAAAGGTCGATGTATAGAAGATTGATCATTTTGTGTTGGTATTTGGCCGGCAGGGGGGAAGCGGGGCGTATTCCACCATCTGCTTCGTCTGCGGGCAATATTTTCCATTGAATGTGTTGATGCCCACCGGGCACTCACTGCACTCCTTCGTCCTGGCCATGGGTCAGGCGGTGCGGGTTACTATCAGGAGGCGGTCCTGGCGGTTGAGGCGCGTCGAAAATCGGCGGTCAAGGATCACGCCGAGCTCCGATGCCTGCGCCCTCACACTCTTCATCTGCTCCACCGGGAACGACACCTCTTCCCCTACCTCCATCCCCGTCAGCGTCGGACGGATCTTCTTCCTACGCCGGTCTATCGATGTCACTACCTCCTCCAGCTTCTCACCTTCGAACAGCGACAGCGTCTTCTCTCTAACTTTTTCTCCCATTTTTCTTGCGTGTTTAATGTTTAATGTTTAACTTTATGGTGCAAAATTATAAAAATTAATCAATAGTCTATCATATTTAATAGTTAATATATGTTAACAATGATTATATTTTTTAGACTATAAATTATATTAAACTGATATACAATGAATTTGCAATTGATTAAAGATTATTGTGAGAAGCGTGCTGGAGGCTTAAGACAGCTTGCTGAAGACATCTCTATGTCAGAACCTAACCTTCATAGATGTATTCGTATTAATAAGATCCAGGCAGGAGATCTTGAAAAAATTGCAAAGACATTACGAGTTCCGATCAGTGTGTTTTTCGAAGACGGAAGGGGAGGAGTGACAGTCTCAGCCACCGACCACAGCCAGGCAGCCG
>CAZQSD010000203.1:0-2088 GCA_964595885.1 uncultured Sangeribacter sp. | reverse complement strand
AGTGTTACTCCAAATTATTCGGAGATATAATTCAAATGATTTAAAGTTAGCAGAGAATTCGCTTAAATACCCCCTATGCGGATACAGCGGTTTTCATGATGGCTCACACTGATCATCCGGAATATATTGAACATAGGTCTTTCATCGGTTCACAAAAATATTAAAACTATATCTATATGACTTTTACAAATAGATTACCCAAACGCTCTCTCCTCCGCATAGCATTTTATTATCTTTACATCCCACTTGCTATTTTCCTTTGCTCATGGGTAAAGTTATTATATAGTGTGCCTCTCATTATTGCACTTGGCATATTACCCCTGACATTATGTCGCAACCTCAACACTGATTCTGTTTACTTTACCCGCCGCCAGATATGGATCACAGTCGGAGTGCTGCTGGTGTGGGTGATTTTATCGGGAATCGGAGGGTTTGTGTGGCAAAACCGCTGGGATCATTCTTTTCGGAATGCAGTCTTCAATGATCTGGTAGGCAGATCTTGGCCAGTTATTGACGGCCAAAATATCTTAACCTATTATATAGGGTATTGGCTCCCTTCTGCTGCTATAGCCAAAATTACCGGTTACATGTGGATTGGTCGTGTTTGTCAATTATTATACGGATTTATAGGTGTTTTTCTTGCCTTCTTACTTACAATTGAAAAAGTAGGGAACATGAAGCTTAAATACCTCATCCCGTTTATATTCTTTTCAGGACTTGATGTAGTAGGATTGTTCTTATCAGGTCGCCCCTTTCCTTCCAACTTCCATATAGAACTATGGTCATCGTTTGCATTCTGGGAATCAAATACTACTTTAATCTTCTGGGTATATAATCAGGCAATTCCATCCTGGGTAGCTACAATGATTATGCTTAATTTCGGAAGACATAATGGAGTTGCCGCTGTAACTCTATGTTTTTTATCAATTTCAGCACCTTTTTCCGTAGTAGGGCTTTTTCCACTTGCATTGTATTACGTAATCGCTCCCTCTGCGCCCAGACAAACAGCTTGTGAAAAGCTAAAATCAATATTCTATCCGGCCAATATTATCAGTCTGGTTGCAATCTTTCCGGTTGTATTATATTTTATGTTTAATAACCAGACCACCACGACCATCAGTTTCCAAAAATTGGGCACGATGTCAGGCATCCAGGATTTGATTCTGATATTATTGGTGGAAGTGCTGGTTTTCGGTATTTTCATATATCGGCAACTCGTGAAAAGTATAGAATTCTATATTCTTTTCCTCACAGCTGTCTTATGTCTGTTTATCCATATGGGCCAATCCCTTGACTTTAATAGCCGGGTTGAGCTACCATTAAATTTCTATTTGACAACACAAATAATGATTTACATATCAAAATTGGGAAATAAGCCACTTGCGACACGCCTGTGTTTTCTCGGTGTCTCATTCCTTGCGGTCTTGACTCCCATTTTAGAAATGAGTCGAATCTTATATCAATCGGTTAGAATCCCTCAATCGGAGTACCTCTCTATTGATAAAGAATCGATCTTTGAATTTCAAGTGCTACGTCATAACTTTGTGACAGATTCAATATATAGTCGATCTGCTCTGCCCTTCGGCTTTAAGTTGTTTAACTATCCTGATCCACCTGATGAGAATAATAAATAAGAGCATATTGGAAAATGCCATCCCAGCCTATTTCCGGGGAAATCATGGAAAAAGAGAGGGAGCAACCTTGCTTGGTATGCTCCCTCTCTTACTCGATAAGCTTTATTGATAAAACTATTGTCTGTCACAGTTATGGCAGGTGCAGCTTATTTATTGCAATCGCATCCGCAACCGAGCTGACTCTTTACACTCTTCTTGAAAGCCTCAAACTGAGGTGCAAATTCTGCGAAGAGGGCGTTGTCAGCATTTTTCTTGATTACATGGTGCATGAATCGCATTGCAAGAACAAACTCTTTTGCATGTTTGTCTTTGGCAAAGCCCAATGACTTAGCCTTCTCTACCATAGCGGCAATGTCGTGATGACCTCCAAAATTGAAGTCTATCACTTCGGCCATTTTCCCATCCTTGGCCTCAATTACATTTACGTAATAAGATTTTTTCTCTTTTTCCATAA
>CAZQSD010000202.1:0-2307 GCA_964595885.1 uncultured Sangeribacter sp. | reverse complement strand
GTTTTGATACGCTTTATTATACGTATCAAGTTAACCTTTAAACCATGATATTATGAACTACCTGAAAACTTCCATACTTTGCACAGGATTGGTCTTTGCCGCCCAGACGGCCGACGCACAATCTTGCCGTAATTCCGACACAGGTTCATGTAATGAAAAGGGCCTCATAGAGTCGTTAAGTGCCATTGAAAAAAAGACAGATAAGTTTAACCTCTTCCTCAACATGCAAGGCGATTTCGATCTTGACTGGACCGGCTCTCATTTTGAAGAGGGTAAATTCAAGATGAGGCAACTCCGCATCGAGGCAAAAGGCAATATCACTGATTGGCTAAGCTATCGTTACCGTCAACGTCTCAACAAGGGAGATGACATCAGAGGCTACCGCGACAATCTGCTCAACAGTATCGACATTGCCGGAATCGGAATCAATCTTAACAAGTGGTCATTCTTCCTCGGAAAACAATGTGCTGCATATGGTGGCATAGAGTTTGACATCAATCCGATTGAGATCTACCAGTATTCCGACATGATTGACTATATGACCAACTTCATGAGCGGTGTTGACATAGCTTATAATTTCACACCAAAGCAGCAGTTGCAGTTTCAGGTGCTGAATGCAATCAACGTAAGCTCCTATGATATGTATGGTGCATACGACAAATCCAAGCTTCCGCTGGTCTATACCCTCAACTGGAACGGCAACTTCAACGATTTTTACAAGACACGTTGGTCTGCCTCTGTCATGAGCGAGACCAAGGGCAAGAACATGTATTACTTCGCACTTGGAAATGAATTCAATTTTTCCGAGAAATTCGGAGCTTATTTCGACTGGATGTATTCTATCGAGGGAGTTGACCGCAAAGGCATCATCACAGATATCGTAGGCGGTGCTGACGCCATCCGTAAGGCATCGAAAGCAGATTACATGTCGTTTGTGCTTCATCTGAACTACAGATTCCACCCCAACTGGAATATCTTTGCAAAATTCATGTATGAGACAGCCGGAATATACAAAGATCATAAAGAGTCATTCTCAGACAATCCCAATTCTGCCATAAACCTTGAGAATGGCAAATACCGCACTTCCCTGGGCTACATAGGCGGCATAGAATACTATCCATTCAAAGACAGAACCCTGCATTTCTTTGCCACTTACGTGGGAAGAGACTATAAGTACACTTCCCTCTCTAAGGCATATGGATGTGATGACTATTCCACCAACCGTCTTTCTTTAGGCTTCATCTGGCAGATGCCGGTGTTCTAAAAAACAAATGCAACAAAAGCCGGGGTTCTTCCGTTTCATAAGAGAAGAATCCCGGCTTTTTTGTTAAGATTTTTATTTTCAATCTTTACCAGCAACCAAAGGGATTGTCTTATAATCAAAAATTAAATCATTCCAAATGGGAAATAAAGACATTATGGCCGACAGGCCCCTCATACTTGTGAGCAACGACGACGGCATCTCAGCCAACGGGGTGAATGAATTGGTTGATTGCCTTGTAAAGTTCGGGGATGTGGTGACTGTTTGTCCGGATGCTCCGCGTTCAGGCCAGTCAATGGCAATCACTGTCAACACTCCACTGCGTATTGAGCGACTTGATGACCGTAACGGCGCAAAAATGTATAAGGTAAACGGAACCCCCGTAGACTGCGTGAAGCTCTCGATGTATGCCATTCTTGACCGCAAACCGGATCTGGTGGTGTCAGGGATCAATCATGGTTCAAACGCTGCCATCAACGTTGTCTATTCGGGCACTATGGGCGCTGCCTTCGAGGGATGTGCGGAAGGCATACCGGCAATAGCCTTCTCCCTTACAAGCCATGATCCACATGCCGATATGAAAAGATGCCTACCCTTTGTTGAAAAAATTGTGGCGGCAGTATTGGAAAACGGTCTGCCGGAGGGAGTGTGTCTTAATGTGAACATTCCGGCAAAAGGGGAGGCACCTACAGAGATGCGCATTACCAAAGGATGCAAAGGGAAATGGACAGATGAATATCAGGAATACACTGATCCACATGGAAAAAAATTCTGGTGGCTGACCGGAAAATTTGAAAATGATGAGCCGGAAAACAAAGACACCGACGAGTGGTGTCTTGCTCATGGCATTGTGTCAGTCGTCCCGACACTCCTTGACCGCACCTCACCAATAAACGGCAACCTTGAATGGCTCTCCGGTCTCACAGGACCCGTCAGATGATTATTTCAGCCATCAGGCAGCGACATTTTGGCACCGATTATCATGATGAGGGGATGAGATGTCACATTTCATTGTCTGAATCCCTTTATTGAATCATATTTCATAA
>CAZQSD010000201.1:0-2362 GCA_964595885.1 uncultured Sangeribacter sp. | reverse complement strand
CGGTTAAACTCAATTGAGAAATTGTCGCCCTTAACCACCATAAAGTTATATTGGTTGTCAACGATCTCAGGCACGGCTACCTCAAGGTTAGACTCAGCCGGAGTCTTTATGCAGAGACAGCTCTTGCCCTCTTTCAGAATAAATTGCTCGCGGGCGATAGAATGACCGACAGGAAGGAGACTGTCAGCATGTTTAAGGGTATAGTCAACGTTAAGCAACCATTCGCCCTCACCTGATATATTGCCATAAGGGATAGTCACAATCTCTGTCTGGCCCGGCTTAACATCAATCTTGTCAACCCGGCCATCACGCACAGGCACCCCGTTGTTGAGAAGCACCCAATCAAGATTTACATCGGAAAGGTCGCGGAAGAAATGCTCATTATAAACCTTCACCTTGCCGGCCGGCAGATCAGCAGGAGTGGTCCAGATGTTCTGGTAATAGTAGGCCACTTCATCCGCATGAGGATTAGGCACACGGTCAGGACTCACAAGACCATTGACACAGAAGTTGTTGTCGCTTGCATCAAAGCGGTCGAAATCACCACCATAGCCATAAATCTCAACACCGTCCTTACCCTTTGTGCGGACTGCCTGGTCAACGAAATCCCAGATGAATCCACCCTGTAGCTTCGGATACTCGCGGATAAGATCCCAATATTCTTTGAACCCACCCATTGAGTTGCCCATAGCATGAGCATATTCGCACTGAATGAGAGGCTTGGTGTAGGTCGGTTCCTCAGCATATTTCCTCATTGCGTCATAACCATAATACATTGGGCAGAAGATATCGGTCAGGCCGTCATTATGGGCCTGCTCATACTGCACGGCTCGGCTCGGATCTTCAGCCTTGATCCACTTATAGGCATTTTCAAAATTCGGACCGTAACCGGCCTCGTTACCAAGGCTCCAGAAGATTACAGACGGATGATTGAAATTGCGCTGCACATTTCGTTCATTACGCTCCATATGGGCTTTCTCAAACTGTGGATTCTTGGCAAGGGTCTTGTCGCCATACCCCATACCGTGACTTTCGATATTGGCTTCCGCAACCACATAAAGCCCATATTTGTCGCACAGCTCATACCACAGGTCGTCATCAGGATAATGGCAGGTTCTGACCGCATTGATGTTGAGTTTTTTCATCAACTGTATATCCTGAAGCATCCTTTCCGGCGACACAACATATCCGCCGTCAGGATCCAGTTCATGGCGGTCGGCACCCTTGAAGAGTACAGGTTTACCATTCACGAGAAGCTGGCTACCCGTCAGTTCGATTTTACGGAAACCGACATTTACCGGCACCACCTCGTCGTTACCTTGCATTGTGGCGGAAAGGGTATAAAGATAGGGAGTCTCTGCTGACCATTTCTTTGGATTGGCCACTTTCATCACCGTGCGCCCGCTTTTATTGGCAGTGGCAGTTGCCACAGTATTGCCGTCAGCATCTTTCAGAGTGAGGTCAACAGGAGCGTTTGCTGTCAGGGTAAGGTCGATGTCGAGGATACCGTCATTGTAATTGTTTTCCAGATCGGGGGTTACGCGCATGTCGGCGATTCTTTTCTTGTCGCGGGCATAGAGATAGCAGTCACGTCCAACTCCCCCATAGCGGAAGAAATCCTGATCCTCCAGATAGGTGCCGTCACACCAGCGGAACACCTGAAAGCATATAAGGTTTTCCTTGCCGGGAATCAGATAGGGAGTCACGTTAAATTCTGCCTCAAGTTTGCTGTCTTCGCTATAACCCACATACTTACCGTTAACCCATAGATACATGTTGGAGGTAACTGATCCGAAATGGGCGATGATCTCCTTGCCTTTCCATGTAGCGGGTACCTTTATCTCACGGCGATAAGTGCCCACATGATTGTTTTCGGTAGGCACCTCCGGAGGATTGCTCTCGAAGCTGTTGCGCCAGGGATAGCCTATGTTGACATAAATGGGTTTGCCATATCCGTTCAGTTCCCACACTCCGGGCACCTGTATGTTGTCCCATCCCTTATCGTTGAAATCCTTGCTCCAGAAGTTGGTAGGACGTTGGGTAGCGTCATTTACCCAATTGAATTTCCATGTGCCATTAAGGCTCATATAGTTTGAAGAGGCTTTCTTATCCTTCGTCTTCAGTGCATCTTCACCATTCCGATAGGCAAAATGTGCGGAACGCATCGGAGCGCGGTTCACCTGATTCACCTCCGGATTCTGCCATTCGGTGAAAGTCTGCGCACCAACCGATGATGCCGCAAGCCCCATAAGGGCCATCAGGACTAATCGATTCATAGCGTTAGAAATTTAAGATTATTACTGATTTTCATATAGTCTGGCTACAAAAGTAAGGAATTTTTATCCAATCTAAAAATCTCTCC
>CAZQSD010000200.1:0-2497 GCA_964595885.1 uncultured Sangeribacter sp. | reverse complement strand
GAATAATTATAAATCAATTATATGGAGTAACATCAAAATATATACTCAAATATGCAAATTGGCCTCACCAAGACTATTTATGGTTAATTTTAGTAGATGATAACATATTTTTCATTAATTTTGTAAATAAAAAAGTTTAATATGAAAATTCTTTTGTCATTGGTACTATCGTTAATTGCAAATGTGTGTATTTATGCTCAAACATCTAACGACAGTATTGTACGAGCTCTGGCAATAGTAGACGGGTTATTTTTTGATAACTCTGTCTCTACGCAATCGCTTATTCCTGGAGAATCTACTTTGGCTGTGCTTAAAGATCCGGAAGGGAAAATGGTTATGGCAGTATATTTGCCTAAAGGTTATATTATGGAGGAATCTATTGTCGCCAAAGCTATCCCGGCAGAGCGGATTATGTATGCTAAGAAATTATTGCGTGACTACGAAGGTCGCAAGCCTCAAACTACTGCCGGATATACGGGTATCGGTGTTGAAGTTGGAAAACCATTCATAGAATTTGAATATCGGGATACAGAAAATAACATCTGGAATAACGAAAAACTTAAGGATAAGATTTATGTCATTAATTTATGGCAAACAGAATGTGGGCCTTGCAGACGAGAAATGCCAATCCTGTCTGAATGGAAAGAACGATTCCCTGATGTGGTGTTTCTTTCAGCATCTCGCCATAATACAGAAGAAATACTGCCTATTGTTATGCAACATAATTTTACTTGGACTCATCTTCAAGAAGCGACTGATTTAGTAGCTCTTGTTCGGCAGCAAGGTTTCCCACTGACAATTATTGTAGATAAAAAAGGAATTGTTCGTTTTGCAAAAGTAGGAGCGTCAGAGGAAAATCAAGTTGAAGCTGTTGAGGTAATTGAAGAGTTATCTCGAGAAAATGACATATAATATTGACACATAACGAGAAGTAAGCAGAAATAGAGTTTTTCTTGCTGATATGCAATCGTACCCATTTGGGTATTGCAAACGCTGATTTTGCAAACTAATTTTGCAGCAGAAACCAAATATGATAAGATGAGAAAATTAACTTCCTTCATAGCATCTGTGATGATAATAATAGGAGCTGTGGCAAACCAATCTGAACTTGTTTTAAGCTATATGTATCGCTTAAAAATTCACCTTTGGTCCGGGCATCAGTAATCACTACTTTGAGCAACATTTTTAATCAACGTACCGTTAATTATATAACAGATAATCAGCTTAGCTCTTTTGAAAGCCAACGATGGTTAAGAGGTAGACAAATGCTGATTTCAATATCATTAAGAAAATGAAAAGAATAGTCCCTACAATGATCATGAGCGCAATTACATTAGCTGCCCTGGCACAGTCATCAGCGGATATTGTAGTAAGCTATGATTACAGTTTCCCCAGTGTTTTAGGTGGTACAGTCACTGACAGAATGACTTTACTTGCCAATTCCGCTGAGTCGAAATATTTCAATGAATTGAGTCTTTGGACTGACTCGCTTGAGTCAACCCCGAATGGCTCGGCGAAGTTAGATGAAATCATTCGTGCTAGCTGTCTCGTCAGGCATCCTGACGGATATGATTACTGGGATTTTTCAAAGGGTCCTGTCAAGAGTATTTATACCTACGTATTCAGTAATATAGCTGATGGTCTGTTGACGGTATATGATCAATGGGGAGATGAATTGATGTATTATACTGAACCCAGCAATGAAATGCAGTGGGAATTGGTTACTGATTCTGTAAGAGAAATACTTGGTTATGAATGCGTGCTAGCTGAGACAGACTATCATGGCCGACATTGGAAGGCATGGTTTACACCGGATGTTCCATTGGCTTATGGACCATGGAAATTGCATGGTCTTCCGGGATTGATTCTTAATGCTGAAGCTGACGGTGGCTTCTCATTCACAGCAACAGGTATGCAGAACACCAACCGTCTCATGACTCCAATGTATTTCAAAAACGACTACAAGAAAACCCAACGCAAAAATGCTCAGGCTGATCAGGAGTATTTCGAAAAAAATTTGGAGGCGATTATTAAAGCTCAGAATGAGGGAGCAGTCAGGATAACATATTCTGACGATGAAGGGAATGAAATGGCAGCTCCCACATATGATGCAGCAAAGCATTGTATTGAACCTGATTATAAAAACAAATGAATTCCGCTTTTGCAATTCGAGAGTGGGATGAGGCTTATAAACAGACTGTAGACAATAGATTAGTAAAAAGGATAATGGACAAAGTGTAAAATATGAACAGATATAAAAGACAATTCCCATCGTTGAGGATATTAGCGTTGGCAAGTGTTGTAAGCGGAATAAATATGGCTTGTTTTGCAACTGGATCACTTACTGATTGGTATGGAGTCGCCAACAAGAATTATATCTCCAGAATTATGCATGACACAGACCATATTTACATTTCATCATCTTTTCTCTTACGGACATGTCTACAGCCAAAGCTGGAGACAGCAGGGCTGCGGATGTTATCAAGAATTGGCTTAG
>CAZQSD010000199.1:0-2544 GCA_964595885.1 uncultured Sangeribacter sp. | reverse complement strand
AAGGACTAATCTTCCTCTATCCATCTTGATTTAAGAGGTGATTTTTCTTCCTCTGAATATGATGATTAACAAAATTAATTTGTAATTCTGCATTGAATTAAGACAGAACGTTTCGGTTTCGTGCAGATTGTGGTTTTAGGAATAGCTTGCGACTCCTGAAATTCGACTGACCACCTCTATTCTCACCTCGAAGTCGTGATGACTTCTGTTAAAAATATGATTGAATCTACCCTTTGTTTAGACAACACAACAGTTAGACAGATATTGAATGACGTATGTGAACATTTTGGGAACATTTACCAAAATATCCGATATACTGAATTTGAATATCAGTTAATTATGCAAAAATAATGTACCATGTTCCGGACCACTATAATAAAGGTAAGCGTGAAAGCATGTCTTTTAGTCGGATTGCAAGACGAGGCATCGGTTCAGCCACAGTCAGTGCCACTAACTCTTTTGTTGTAGCTATATCGTTTATCAGGCGCACTACCTCATTAAGTTTCAGGCCTCCCTCCGGACCATCGGCAACGGCGGCAATAATATCAGCCGGATCCATAACATCCATGTCAAAGTGGATCATGACCCGTGTTTTCCCTGTGGAATTAAGCCACTCAATCAGGCAATTGCTGTCTGATGCAAGCTGAGTGGGCGAGAAATGTTTCAACCCAAATTCCTCCACACGCTTTTCAATATAAGGATATTCACATTCCCGTAGCCCGGCAAGACATATACACTGGGGAGCTACCTTAGCAGGCAACATGCCAATAATCTCCTTGTCACCTTTACCCATACAGGCTGAAAGGGCCATGGCATGATAACCATTATAATCATCTCCCGGTAAGGTGATGTCGGGATGGGCATCTATCCACACGATAGCTACGTCGTCTTCATATCTTTTTGCAAGATACGAAAACACCGGTACACTTACCGAACATTCTCCTCCCAAAGTCACCACTCTATCAGGATTTGCTATACTTAGAGTCTCAAGAGCTGCACGTGTTTGTTTGACAATGATCTCATGATCAATAACGCCATTTTTTTCTATACGCTCTGTAATATCTGTTGAAACAGGCACGGTGTATGTCTCATTTTCTGTTTTAGGTGCCAGAAAATCAAGAAGCAATGCCCCAAGATAATAACCACGTGAGGCTTCTACTTCCGGAAGATTTGGCAGCCAACGTGCTATATTTGCCCCTTGCCACTGGGGATATATCAGTCTAATAGTTTTCATGGATTGAATATTAAGTAAAAAAAAGAAATACTAAATTATAACAATTTATCTATACCTGTTATCCTAATGCTTTCTTCTGTAATCAAGACGTAGGAAGATTTTCCCATTAGGAAGCGGAATTGAGTGAGATGCTGTCTTAATGTACCCGATTGCACTAAGGGTATTTGTCAGTTCCTCTTTATCCACAGAACGATGTACACTATCAAGCACTTCAAGTTTCGCGGTATATGGTGAGTCGGATACAAAACTCTCAGCCGGGTCAATCTGTATGACACACGACACGTGTTCAGGAGCCATTACCTCCACAGCCTTAGCAAAGTTATTATAGCCAATATATTCTATAAAAAGATTCGCAATCACCAAATCTACCTTGGGAAGCATGGAGCAGTCTTCATTTATATCTGCAAGCACAGTGTGATAACGCTTTTCAATAAGAGGATAACGTTCCTTAGAAGCTTTCAAGTATTCCTCATTTATATCTATTCCATAAATATCATCTATCCCCGATAGATTTTCAAGATTGCCCAAGCCATTTCCTCCGGCGATTCCAAGTATTACTACCGATTTTATTGGATATTCTGTAAACTGCTTGAGCATGATTTGGTCAAGCGTCTGCAACTGGTAGACACTGTCAAGAGCCATGTGCCTTTCGTAATCGCTAAGACTTACCTCTTTCCACGGATTTGCCATATTACAAAGTTTAATCCTTCTTTTGAGTTTCAAGATTGCAAATTTAGTAAAATATTACTTACCTGTCAAGTAGCTCTCAAAATAACCCCGACTCCTAAATTCCCTTTTCACATGAACAAATCCCAAGGACCATATGTTGTTAAAATAGAGCAATAAAAATTAAAAATATAAAACTATTCGTTATGTTTAAATCCACAATGATTGCCGGTGCCGGCGGTTTCTTAGGCACCTGTCTCCGTTTCCTTTCGGATAAGTTGGGAGCTGCTATCTGCCACCTATCTTTCCCTTTAGGAACATTTATGGCCAATATGGTTGGTTGTATTATCATCGGTATGCTTTACGGCTATCTCAATAAGACCGGAAAACTTAGCAAGACTGCAAACCTCCTTTGGATCACAGGTTTCTGTGGCGGTCTGACCACATTCTCCTCTTTCTCCGACGATATGATCTCTCTGCTGGAGAAAGGCGACGGCGGAATGTTTGTATTCTACATGGTAACAAGCCTTGTTTTCGGTATTGCAATGGTAGCCCTCGGGGCTGCGTGCATCCGCAAGCCTGCTGCAAAAACTCAAAATGCTTAACCCTTTAAATTACTGAAAAATCATGATTATCGAATATAT
>CAZQSD010000198.1:0-2546 GCA_964595885.1 uncultured Sangeribacter sp. | reverse complement strand
GGATATGGACTATATCCAGTGGCGTGGTTATCTTGCCAAAGACCTTGATAATCTTGACACTCTCATTTTCATGTTGGGTGACATCACGCCGCAACATGACAGCAAACTTCAGATGCTTCTTGATGTAATCAGGGACAAGTTTGCCAATCCTATCAACGGAGACAACAAGAAGGTGATAGTATTCACAGCCTTTTCTGACACTGCCCAATATATCTACGACAACATCGCTCCGCTTATCAAGGAACGCACAAGACTTAATACCGCTCTGGTGTCGGGAGATATTGAAGCGCGTGCTACACTGAGACTTAGAGAAAAGTTGGATTTCAACAAGGTGTTGACTCTGTTTTCGCCTACCTCCAAAGACAGGGCAACTCTTTATCCTAATCTTAATGAAGAGATCGACGTGCTGATTGCTACAGATTGCATATCGGAAGGACAGAACTTGCAGGATTGTGATTACCTTATCAATTACGACATACACTGGAATCCGGTGCGGATAATCCAGCGTTTCGGACGAATTGACCGCATTGGTTCCCGAAACGAGAGGATTCAGCTTGTCAACTTCTGGCCCGACATGGATCTTGACGATTACATAAACCTGAAAGGTCGTGTCGAGGCAAGAATGAAAGTGTCCGTGTTGACCGCAACCGGTGACGATAATCCGCTGACCGCCGAGGAACAGGGCGACTTGAAGTATCGCCGTGATCAGTTGGAAAGGCTGAAGGAGGAGGTTGTGGACATCGAGGAAATGAGTACCGGCGTTTCCATTATGGATTTAGGTCTTAACGAGTTTCGCTTGGATCTTTTGGAATATATGCGCAGTGGTGTTGACATCGAGCATACGCCGATGGGCCTCCATGCCTTGACTTCTGCTCGGAAAGATGCACCGCAAGGGGTGATTTTTGTCTTAAAGAATAGAAACAACGACGTCAATATTGACAAGAAGAACAGACTACACCCGTTCTATATGGTCTATATTTCCAAAGATTCAGAAGTCATAGTCAATCATCTCGACCCCAAGGGACTTCTCGACCGTATGCGTCAGTTATGTCGTGGCAAGTCAGAACCGATTGCTGAACTTTGCCGGAAGTTCAACGCCGAGACTCATGATGGGCAGCGTATGGGTACATATTCCCGACTTCTCGGCGACGCCATCTCATCCCTTATCAAAGTAAAGGAGTCGAGTGATCTTTTCTCGTTCCTTGATGGCGACAGCGGCTCGCTTTTCGGCAACGAAGTTCGTGGACTTGACGACTTTGAGTTAATTTGTTTCTTGATAATAAGATAAATATGGCAAATGTAAGCACTTCATCAAACTATAATAATTTATTGGATAGTATCTTTCTGACAGATGAAGAGCTTAATAAAATCAAATTCCTTAATTTGCCGGAGACAAAGCAATACCTTGAAAGGGTTAGGGATGTACTTATCTTTTATTGCTATGATAATACTTTACCAACCTGATTCAACAATTAAGCTTGAAGTTCGGCTGGAGAATGAGACTGTATGGCTGACTCAACAGCAAATGTCTGATCTCTTTCAGAGAGATCGATCTGTTATTACCCGCCATATAAATAATATTTTTAAAGAAAAGGAGCTTGAAGAAAAAAGCAATGTGCATTTTTTGCACATTGCAAATTCTTACAAACCAATTAAATTATATTCTTTAGATGTTATTATCTCAGTAGGATATAGGGTTAAATCACTACGTGGTACGCAATTCCGTCAATGGGCTAACAAGGTATTGAAGGACTATCTTCTGAAGGGTTATAGTATCAATCAGCGATTAATGCACATGGAAAGCCGGATTGATCATAGGCTTTCCGAATATGACAGTCAAATAAAAGAGCTGAACAATCGGATGGATTTCTTTGTCAGGACATCGCTGCCTAAACAAGAAGGAATCATATATGACGGGCAGAGCTTTGATGCGTATACTCTTATGTGCGATCTTATACGCAGTGCCAAAAGCCGCATCATTATGGTGGATAATTATATCGACGATTCAGTATTGCGTCAGCTTGACAAACGAATCACAGGAGTATCAGCCACCATCTTTACCCCCTCCATAAGTAGGGTTATGCGTCAGGATTTAGATCGTCATAATGCTCAGTATGCTCCAATTGAAATGAAGATATTCCGCAGGGCGCATGATCGTTTTCTTATCATAGACGATATTATCTATCATGTGGGAGCATCATTCAAGGATTTAGGTAAGAAACTTACTGCTTTCTCTAAGATGGATATTATGACCGCCGACGAATTAATAGGTTATTTAGAGGCTTCAAATTAAATTTTTTCTCTCATATTCAAAGCCCAATCTTGGTTCTAGGTCACAAGCCATACTGACATTACCCGATAACCACTGATACCACTCAAAATTTTGAGTGGTATTTTCAGTTCGCCCGACATGGGCATAATCTAACGGGTGGAAGTCCCCAACGCGGCCTAATAGCGGCAAGCGTACAGCCAAAGACAAGCTGCCAATGGTGACATTGGGTGTGAAGGAAGTCGGCGGCAAAGCACTGGCCTGACGAACAGAAACT
>CAZQSD010000197.1:0-2629 GCA_964595885.1 uncultured Sangeribacter sp. | reverse complement strand
ATATTAAAGAAATCCCTACCTACAGAATGTGGGATTTCATGTGAGGTCGTAGATCCCCGCATAGCAAAGCTTAATCAGCTCCTTACAGAAAGCATATCCTGTTTTTCTTACACTCTTGTCTTGAACGGCACTGCCAGTGTAAGATATGACGATAAAATTGCTAATCTTGCAAAAAACGACATTCTTATCTATACTCCAGGAATGATGATTAAAACCTTGGAGACATCAGATGATTTTTCTGCTCTTTGCCTTATGGGAGATGAAGCAACCACGTATGAAATACCATACGCACGCAATGTGATCAGCGCTTCTTACTATCCTGCAGTGATGCATTCTGAAAATAAACTCTCTTTGACCGAATGTGAAGCACATTGGCTGGAAAACAGATTGAAGGAAATAAATTTATATATCAATAGCGATCATATCTATAAGAAGGAATGCCTGTATTCTCTCTATTCCCTGTTTATACTTGACTTGCTCAATGCAGAAAGTAGATTTAGAATAGACCATGAATTTAATGGTCACACTATTGATTTATTTCTAAAGTTTATGAAACTTATCACTGAAAATTTTGCACGCCACCATGATATTACTTTTTATGCAGATAAGTTAGCTGTCACCACAATCTACTTGTCACGTATCGTAAAACGTTTCTCCGGCCAAACAGTAAAAAATCATGTTGATCGTTTGCTGATAATGGAAGCCTCTTATCTGTTAACTACCACTGACGACCCAATTTCAATTATTGCTGAAAGACTTAACTTTGCCACTCCTGCAAGTTTCAGCAAATTTTTTACAAAACAAAAGGGCATTTCTCCAAGAGAATACAGAGCGACAGGGCCACTCAATTGATACTATACCTTACCCAAAGAATGAGAAGACTACATTCCATTCGGTAGGAATTTATGAAACTCGGCAGGAAGGGGTGCCTCAAGAAAAATATTCTCTTTGGAAACAGGGTGAGTAAAGCTTATGCTACGTGCAAGCAGGGAAATGCCCCCTCCCGGATTGCTGCGCCGAGCGCCATATTTCAGATCTCCTTTTATAGGGTGACCGATATGCGACAGCTGTGCCCTGATTTGATGTTTCCTTCCCGTGATGAGGTTTATCTCAAGCAAGGTATAATTATCCCCTTTCGCGATTGTCTTATACTTTAGAACACTTTCTTTAGCCTCCGGCACATATTTGCGCACAATAGAAGTCTTGTTCGTTCGTCCATTACTGATAAGATAATTGGTCAGCGTGTCCTCATCCTTCTCAAGATGTCCCTCAACCAAAGCCCAATAGGTTTTATGCAACTCCCCTTTCCGTAGCATCTCATTAAGCCTTGTAAGAGCCTTGGAAGTTTTGGCAAACACAACCAACCCTCCTACAGGACGGTCAATGCGGTGCACTACCCCGCAAAACACGTTCCCGGGTTTGTTGTATTTCTCTTTCAGATATTGCTTGATCATATCCGACATAGGAGTGTCGCCAGTCTGATCGCCCTGCACAATCTCTCCCGGCTGCTTATTGGCCACAATCACATGATTGTCTTCATACACTATTTCCATAGAATTAAATCATTTTTGAAAAACAATCACAAAGCAGCGATCTGAGTCTCTGTCAGTCCTGTAGAAAGCATAATGTCTTTTAATGACATCCCCATGTTTTTCATAGTCCGGGCCACTTTCTCTATGCCTTTCTCTATGCCTTTCTCCATGCCTTCTTTAATGCCTTCTTTAATGCCTTCTTTAATACCATCTTTAATACCCTTCTCCATGCCTTCTTTAATACCCTTCTCCATGCCTTTCTCTCTGCCCAGCTCAAATCCTTCTGCCTTAGCATACTCAAGTGCTGACTGCCTTTCCATCTCTATCATAATCGAGTTGCGATAGGCTATTATGTCATCCTCTGCCATAGAGGATAGTTCGGAGGCTTTGAATATTTCTTTATATTCCCCTGAGAGATAGGGGGTTGAATTCTTATTTAGATTTTCCATATTTTTTATTAAATATAGTTGTTTTTCGAGTTTTGATTTACATTTTTCCCATTCTTCACTCACCTGTGCCAATGAAAGAAAAAATATCTTGAAGTCTTCCGTAAATAATCTGTGAGTATACCTTTCCATGAGCACCACCTCGTTGAGTAATCGTTGCTCAAATGGCCGCATGTCAAAGTCAGTGATGACAATGAGGTAGACAGGTTCAAACCTATAGGAACCTCCCTTTTCACCCTGTCGGTAAATGCATGACGAGATATAAAACACCATGCGCTTGCCAAAAAGCTCTGACGGCTCCTGCTGCATCTCCACAACAAAGTGATAGCCCGTGCTTGTCGTGCAGTAGGCATCATAGACGATCCTCTTGCCGTCCTTGTCAGGGGGTAGCACCTCCTTGTCGTGGAAGGTGACGTCGGTGACCACCATCTTTCCATCAAAGAGGGCATTGAGGAAATCCTTCAGGATCCCCGCATGCTCAGGCTGGCAGAAAACTTTCTTGAAACCATAGTCTGACCTCAGCTTGATAAACGTTCTCTCGAGCAAATCATCCACAACGATTCTCATAATATTCTTGATTTTGGGGTCTAAGTTAACTAAAAATTTTTTATCTCGCAACTTTCTTTGGAAATTCAACTCCTAAAAACACAT
>CAZQSD010000196.1:0-2638 GCA_964595885.1 uncultured Sangeribacter sp. | reverse complement strand
AGGGATTTGCGGAAGACGGTGGGGGAGACCCCTGTTGCGGCAGTGAATATCTTTGTGAAGGTGGCGGCTGAGCCAAATCCTAATTTAGAGTAAAGTTCCGAAATCTTTATGTCAGTTTTAGAGCGGTCGGAAAGAATGCGCACAGCCTCGTCCACACGGAATGAATTGACAAACTGTGAATAGTTTTTCCACCCATAGCGCGATATAATCTGAGTGAAATAGGTTCGGTTAGTGCCTAAACGCTCAATAATACTTTCACGTGTGATCTGAGGATCGGCATATAATTGCTCCTCTTTCATCAATCTGCACAATTCCAGATATATTCCCTTAGCCTTCTCCTCACTTAACGATGATTTGCTGCGATCTTCCTGTTCAGTATCGTTATCAACAGTCTCTTCTTCTGCTTCCGGCACCTCTTTCACTGTTGGAACCGCGTCTGCAAGTTCATCACTAAGCTCGACACGCTTGATGTTTTGGCTTACGATACTACTGTAGAGCTGTTTTTTCCTTCTATGGGTCACTATCACCATAATCAGAATCACTATGAGCAACACAATCACAGCCGACAGCGAAATAAGAAGACGATTCTGCGCATTCACCTTTAGCGCCTGCATCTTTATTTTATTCTCATTTTCTTCGAGATCAAGAATCAGGGAACGCTCGTTGTCGAGTCTTTTCCGTTCGGTCTCGTTACGGTTCTCAGTTGAATCCTTGGCAATCCTTAGATACTTAAGAGCCTCCCCGCTTTGACCTAACGACTCATAATTGTCTGCCATCAGCTCGTAGATTTCTGCAATGGCGGTAAACGAAGAGTAATCATTGGCTGCCTTTTCCCCAAATTCCAACTGACGGAGTGATTCCCCATATTCCCCTTTGGCACGGAGCACTTTCCCAAAAATCAGGTAAGCTTTCGGAATACTCATGGTTTTCTCCGAGGGCAGAAGCCTTATGGCCTCTCGTATATACTTTTCTGCTTCGTCAATTTTGCCCGAACCAAGGGCAATGTCAGCGCGGATAATGTTGATTTCCCCTTTGTCGTTGTAGTCATGCTCATTCGCAAGATGCAATGCTTTGGCCGCATACTTATCTGCAAGGGCATAATCCTTACTGATTTTGTAAAGCTCGGCAAGGTTCATCACTCCGCTGTATTCAAAGCGAGGATTCTTGGTTTCTATTCCGTAGTTATAGCATTCAAGGGCATACTTGATGCCGGCAGTGTCTTTTAGTAGGATTGATATTTCAGCTAAATTGCTCCCTATGGAACGTGCTATCCGCTCATATCCTGCGTTGTGGGCAGCATGACGGCTTTTCAGAAAATAGCGTTGTGCCAAATGAAGATTACCCTCTATAGACGCTTCATAGATACCCAAATTGTTGTAGGCTATGCTCAGCAAAGTGTCGTTGTTAAGTTTGTTCCCGATTTCCACGGAGCGGTTTAGCATGTCGTAGGTGCCATTGGAGTCACTGTTAAATAGTTTGACTCCTCCAAGATAAGAGTAAGCATAACCTTCGAACAACTGATTCTTCTCCTTGCGGGCGGCTTCAAGGAGTTCGTTGGCACGTGTCGAAAGATTCTTGTAGTCGAAATGGTCAATCATCACGGCGCACTCATCCTTAAGTTGCTGCGCTGATTTTTTACCGGAGGCAGCTATCAAGCATAGTGAACTGATGGCAACTGCTATTGCCACCAATGCCATTGGCAGCGACCTGTTGAGGCGAGCCAAAGGATTTTTTATGCTCTTAAGAATATCCAGACACGTCATGCCGGTCAGAATTTGTAAGGTTTGAACATTCAAAGTTAATAAATTTTCCCTAATTCCCATCTCCCCAAAATAAAAAATTAAATAATTGGGAGTATTTTTTTGAGGCTTTAGTCTCAAAATTATGATTTTAGGAGGATTTTGTAATTTGGATAATATATTGGAGTTCAATAATTTGTAATATTGTCAAAATATTACTTTTTTACAATTTTGCAAAAAAGCAGGTATAATTGATAAAGAAAATGCAAATTGTAAAATGCTAATCAAAATTATTTGGAAACGGTAGCCCATGTTTATAATTTTGCACTCGTCAAAACATCCTCCTCATAGGCATGAGTGTAGTAATTGCTCGTTGCTTGGGTTGATGAATCTCATCCTCTTTCAAAGCTATAAATAAACAATAACCAAATAATCCCATTGACCATGAGAATTAATTTTACAAAATTCGGATTTGCATGCCTGATAGGTGCCACTATGTTTGGCACGGCATCAGCCGTTGAGATTGGAAACATTGAGTTTCGAGGCTTTGTGAAGCATATATCTCCCCGTGAGGTAGCATCTAAAGATATTAATGCGCGTCCGATCCCACAGGATCCCACAGTGGCGCTAAAGAAGGCTGCTGAAAAGCGCACTGCTCCAACCCGCTTCATCGGCTGGAACCCAGAAAACCCCTCTCTTCCCAATTTTGCACCTGCAAGCAATGAATCAGGGGAAAAGATGGACTCCGTGGTGGGCTCATTTCTTACTGGTGAGGTGATGAGCAAGCAGACTTTCGAGTTCACTGAAAACGGCCGTCCCCTTGTATGCCGCAACTATATTCCTACTCCTGATAGGAATGGATTTGAGTATGCCGGGCAGTATGCATATGAATATGATGC
>CAZQSD010000195.1:0-2676 GCA_964595885.1 uncultured Sangeribacter sp. | reverse complement strand
GCCAGTTCCTAAAAAGATAATGATTACTGTAATTTTGAAACACTATCTTCTTAAAAGTTGAATTAACTTTGTAAAAAAATGGGAAATAATGAGAGAAAATATACTACTTCAAAAAAAATCGCTAATTTTGTACTTGCAGTCAAGACTGCATATAATCAATTGTAGCACATTGTGTGCTTATCATCGCATTCTATAAACTACCATTATTCAATAAATATCTTAAATTATGACCAGACGACTTTTGCCAATACTCCTTGCAGGAGGCATAGCTTTCTGCGGGATGGCAACTACGCTTCAGCCAAATGAGGCATTGGCCAGGTTCATGCTGTCAAAGCCTGCAAAGATGCCTTCCTCAACCCTGGTTAACCCCAGATTAGAGTTTACAAACTACTCTGAAGACGGCTCGCCGGCTCTTTACGTGTTTAATCTCGCCGGGGGCAACGGCTACATTATGCTGAGTGCTGATGACGCCACCGCCCCGTTGCTCGGATATTCCGACAAAGGCGGCTTTAATCCTGATAATGTGCCTGCCGCACTCAAGTATTGGCTGGAGGCATATTCACGCCAGATTTCCCACATGCGCAATGCCGAACAGACCGACACAATAAATGGCGGAGGATACACCGGAGTGAAACTGCCGGATGACTGGACACCGGTGGCCCCATTGCTTACCACCACATGGAATCAGACCGAACCTTACAATAATCTGTGTCCGGAATATAAAGGTAGTAGAAGTGTAACAGGATGTGTTGCCACAGCAATGGCGCAGACCATGAACTACTTCAAATATCCGGAAGTGGGACGCGACTCCATAATGTACAGGGCTTCTGCCATCAAGGCCAATCTGAAGTATAATTTCGAGGAACATCCTTTCGACTGGGATAACATGCTTGACGACTACATTCCCGGCGAATATAACGAGACGGAGGCTAACGCTGTCGCAGATCTGATGCTTGCATGCGGCATGTCGGTAAAGATGATGTACACCCCGGAAATGTCAGGAGCCTACAGTCAGGATATTGCCGGAGCACTCATCAATTATTTCAACTATGACGAAGGCATCACCTATCTGACACGTGACAATTACTCATATACTCAATGGGCAGAGCTGATATATGAGAATCTTAAGAATGTCGGTCCGGTTATCTACGACGGTCAGGCACCGCTTCAGGGGGGCCATTCGTTCGTATGCGACGGTTATGACGGCAACGGTTACTTCCATTTCAACTGGGGTTGGGCAGGACTGAGCGACGGTTACTTCCTTCTCGATGCCCTGACTCCTGAAGCTATAGGCACCGGCGGCTACTATGGCGGATTCAGCCTCAATCAGGACATAGTGATAGGTATCCAGCCACCAAAAGAAGGTGAAATAAAACCTATTCAGAAACATGCCATCCAATACGGAACATTACTCGGCTACGCTGACGAAGAAGCTGTCTATCTTGGTGCAGAAGGCACATACCTGTCAGGTTGGGGGTATAATGAAGGAGGCACGGCCCACTTTGATTTTGGAGCTATAATTCAAAATATTGATGATCTCTCAATCGCTCCCCTCTACATCACATCCATCAACTACTACGATGTGGAAATCGGATCCGGTCTTTATATTCCATTCTCTCCGGGAGCTTTTGAGACTGGTCCACAGTTCAGTTATGAGGATCTCGCATCACTGGAAGCAGGACAGAAGTATAAACTCACTTTTGCCACAAAAGACCTTGACTGGCTTGAGCTTACCGGTAATGAGCCGGACTGGTTGCCCGTCAATACTACCTACGGTTATCCTAACTACATCTACATTACAAAAGATGAAGACGGAGTAATTATGGTGGAAGATTTGCCTATTGCAATGTTCACAATAAGCGATGTGGTGGTTCCGGAATCAGGCTACTATGACAAACCCTTGGAGTTCATGCTAAATATCTCCAATAATAATGATTTCGAATTGTCACGCAACATATGTGCCATGATGGTCAATGAGGAGACAATGACTGTGTTCACCAGCGACAGTTTCCTAATCACCCTTGCTCCGGGGGAGACTATCACCTACAAATGGACCTCTCCTATGGTGCAGATGTATGGTGCACGTCCTAAGAACGGAGAGGTATATGAGTTTGGATTCGTTGACCTCGGCAACATGTGGGATTATGAGATTGACCCTGTCTACATAACAATGGAATATTATGGTGCAGCTGTTGACACCCTGACCGCTGATAGCAACGGCATGAATCTAACCTATGACAATGGATCAAAGACCCTCAGCCTTTCCTCAGCCTACTCCATAAGCCATGTTACGGCAACGGCCGTCAACGGCATCACTGTCAACCTTCCTGTGGACGGCAATATGACCAATGCATCCATCAGTCTTGACAGCCTTGGCAACGGACTATGGATAATAAGAGCCACTGATTCCGAAGGTCATTTCAAGACCCTTAAGATCATACTCTGAACTTCCGGCTGCATCACTTTGTCTATTCGTGATAGAATCTTTGAAGAAGGGAAACTTCGTGTAATCGATGTAAGCAACTACTATACCGACCAAATCATTACCCTTGCATCTAAGTGCAGTAACAATCAAAAGAGTTGGCAGTACAAAGTCTACTGCCAACTCTTTTGATAGAGAATAAAATGAAATATTGATTACTTCCTCACAACGATTTTCTTGGTTGATCCATTTGA
>CAZQSD010000194.1:0-2718 GCA_964595885.1 uncultured Sangeribacter sp. | reverse complement strand
AGAGTAAAAAGGCATCACAAAAGTGGTGCCTTTTATGTATTTCTACGTGCTTATATATTCTGATTCCGGATTATCAAGATATATTCCTCCGGGTTGTAGGCAGCCACCTCGGCATGGAAACCCCAGTTCTCAATCATCTTTGCCAAGACAGGAGCCGGCTGGAGATGGTCGCTCTCCGACTTGCGCTCATGATGAATGTCGTTGATAAACTTCTCATCGCATGGGAAGGCAATCACTATGACACCGCCGGGTTTCAGGTTCATCTTAAACAGCCATTCCATCGTAGCAGCCGGTGCATGAAGATGCGGATAGACAGAGTAAAGCATCACCACATCATATTGGCCCGGAATCTGTTCCTCCTCAAAATCTATCTTCAGAAACTCTACATTTTTCAGTTTCCCATATTTCTCTATCGCGCGTGACAACATACCCTCCGACAGATCAATGGCCGTCACATGGCCCTCTTCTCCGACCCTCTCACTCAGATAAGGCACAAGCACCCCGGTTCCGGTGCCAAGATCCAACACGCTCATACCTTTATCAATGGGAAGCTTCCCAAGTATTGACTTTATCCGTTGCGGCGTGGAACGGACTTCATTAGCGTCCCATGAAGGGGCAAGTTGGTCAAAAAAATCTATTTCTGATTGGGTCATATTGAAATAAAGTTATCTTTTAGTGAATTTATTTGCAAAATTAACTAAATAATACTGAATATTAAAATAATTTCATTAATTTTGCGACACCAATTATAAACACTAAACTTATACTCCAATTTAATGAATAAAGAACTGTTATTGTTCCTTTCAATGGCAATGGCTTCCGGCAGTGTGATGGCTACGGAAACGCCACGCGACACCTTGAGCCTTAATGAGGTGGTTGTGACCGCTCCATTGAAGACCGATGTGGATCTGATTCCGCTGAACGTAACCCAGATAACTGCCTCAGAAATTGACAAATCAAGTGAAAGCTCCCTTCTCCCCGTGCTCGTATCCAAAGTGCCGGGCTTGTTTGTCACTGAGCGTGGATTCGCCGGATATGGGGTTTCCGGAGGAAGTGCCGGTGAGGTGAATATTCGTGGTGTCGGCCAGGGCAACAAGGTTCTTTTCATGATTGACGGACAGCCGCAATGGGCCGGAGTATTCGGTCACAGTCTCGCCGACACTTACGTTGCCAACGGTGTGGAGAAAGTTGAGGTAGTGAAAGGGCCTTCATCACTGCTCTATGGCTCCAATGCGATGGGAGGTTCAATCAATATAGTTACCCACACTCAGAAGCAGGATGGTCTGACAGGGCGTGCCCGTGCCATGTTCGGTTCCTTCAGCACCCAGAAATTCGCTCTCTCTTCCGGCTATAAGAAAGGGAAATTCTCCGCCACGCTATCCGGCCAGCTCGACCGAAGCAACGGCAATCGTGCCGGGAGCGAGTTTTGGCTTGCCAACGAGTTTGCACAGCTGAAATATGCAACCTCCCCACATTGGAATGTGGCAGGAATGCTCGACATGACCCAAACCCACGCCAACAATCCAGGCACCCTCCAGGATCCTTTGGAGAATATGTGGACCGACGTGTTCCGGGGGACGGGTGGCATATATATAAAGAATATATATGAACGATGTGACGGCGGTGTGCAGGGATATATCAACTGGGGACGCAACAAGGTGGATGACGGCAACACCCCCGGTCAGGATCCCCGCGACTATATTTTCAATTCCACTGACTATAACATGGGCTTCACGGCCTACGAGTCACTCTATCTGTGGGAGGCTAACACACTGTCTGCGGGCATCGACTTTCAGCATTGGGGTGGCCATATCTGGAACACTGACAAGGTTGACCCGGCAATACGCACCTCTGAGGCAACCCACCATGTGAATGAGATTGCCGGATACTTGATGATGCAGCAGGGTTTCTTCAATGACGTGCTCAACATCAATGGCGGTGTGCGCCTGCAGCATGGCTCTACCTACGGCAATGTGTGGGTGCCCCAGGCCGGCTTCATCGTGAAACCGGGACGCAATTCGCAGTTCAAGGCCTCATTCAGCAAAGGGTTCCGCTCACCTAATATCCGTGAGCTATATCTCTATCCACCGGCCAACCCTGATCTGAAGCCGGAATATATGCTCAACTATGAGATCAGCTACCGCCAGCATTTCCTTGATTACAGACTAATGTTGGGAGCTGCGATCTTCTATATCGATGGCAAGAATATGATACAGACTATCCGTGTTGACGGGCGTCCGCGTAATGTCAACACCGGGAAGTTCCATAACAAGGGTTTTGAGCTGGAGGCTGCTTACAGTATCCTTCCCAATCTTCAGGCAAGTGCCTCATGGTCTTACCTCCACACCGATTCCGACAACCTATATTCTCCCAAGAACAAACTAAACGCTGAACTGACTTATTCACCCGGCGATTTCAGTTTCACTATTGAGGAGATGAGCATCTGGAGCATGAAAAACGGTAACCCCGACGGCTCCAAAGAAAACTACTCCCTCCTTAACCTGCGCGCCGCCTACACCCTCGGCACCGCAGTCCCTGTCACCCTCTCAGTGAAGGTAGACAACATAACCAACAAGAAATACCAAATTATCTATGGTTGTCCGATGCCCGGCACAACCATCATGGGTGGCGTTGAATTCAGATTCTGATGATGTAACATACCATACTGTTGAAAAGGAGGGCTGTTTCTGCGATAGAACCAGCCCTTTTCAAATTCCT
>CAZQSD010000193.1:0-2727 GCA_964595885.1 uncultured Sangeribacter sp. | reverse complement strand
TTGTATTTGCAAATTTTTCTTAAAAAATTTTTAAAATTCTCTTAATTTTAACATTTAGGGCGGTTTTAATGGCAAAAATCTATCAATTTTTGCATAATAAAAGCCGAAGTCTTTTGCGCTTCGGCCTAAATATGCATATTGTCATGTAGTATATTTATGGAGTTCAGCCTTCATAGCTGGCTATCAGTCGAGGGTTTGAACTCCACCGCCATTGACCATCAAAGTCTGGCCGGAAATCCAAGGAGACATCGGGGAGGCAAAGAAGAGGACAGCCTGCGCAATGTCAGACACTTCGCCGAGGCGATGGATAGGTGTGTGGGCGAGCATGCGCGATTCTATCTCAGGAGTCATTACGCCTGCCAGGGCGCCTGTGCGGGTAGCGCCTGGTCCGACACAGTTGATACGGATGCCCATCGGACCGAAGTCATGTGCCAAGTTTGCCGACATGTGATTGAGGGCAGCCTTTGTGGAGGCGTAAATGGCAATGCCAGGACTATGGTTGATGCTGCTCATGGAGGAGATGTTGACGATGCTTCCGTAGCCGGCTTTCTCCATGTGGGGAGTTGTCAGTTGGCAGAGACGCCATGGAGCAAATACATTCAGGTTGTAGATTTTCTCTACGTAGGCACGGTCGATTTTGAAGGGACTTTCAGTGCCTCCGCCGCCACCGCCGGCGTTATTGACGAGGATATTTATTTTGCCGTATGTCTTGAGGGTGAAGTCGACGAGATTTACGAGGTCTTCATCTTGAAGGACATTGCAGGGGCAAGCTACAGCTTCGCCTCCGGCTTCCTTAATTGTGGCGACAATGTTTTCAGCTTTTGATAAAGTTCGGTCGCTGACTACAACTTTTGCGCCAGCGGCAGCAAGAATCTCAGCGCATCCGGCGCCGATTCCATCGCCGGCACCAGTGACGATTGCCACCAATCCGGTCAAATCAAGTAATTCCTGTGGTTTCATAGATTTCTTCAGTTTTTTACTCTTTCAACGCACTGGAGGCAATTCTGGTTCAGACTTATTTCTCAAGAGGATCAAGCCAATAATGCGTATTATTACAAACTGAAATAACCTCCGGTCTTTTTGGAGCCTCTGTATTCAATTATGTTGAGATCCATCAAGTGTTTCAAGATTCTCATCACGGTTCTAATACTCTTGTCAAACTCCTTAGACAACTCAACCGCACTTATACCCGGAGAAGAAATGATACGGTTATAGATCATTTTCTCAGCCTCATTTATCGTGCCATTTATCGTGCCATTTATCGTGCCATTTATCGTGCCATTCTTTTGACCCAATAAATTCGGACGTTTGAACACCACTCTGACGACTCCCATGTCATCTGTTACAGTAGGAGCCCTGAGCCCTGCATCTTGACATTTTTCAAAAATCAGAGACAGACCTCTCCCCCAGTGCTCTATGACTCCACTATAATACATAACGCGGGCTATTATCTCATTTGGAGGTTCTGATGTATGTGAGTCAAGGATGTGAGAACCATATGTAAGCTGAACTGCCGGAATATCTTCCGGGAGCATACCCGCGTTCTCTATCTCAATTCGATCATCATAAATTGCAACGCCAACCGACGCAGTCTTTCTCCAATCCATGTGGGCCAGAGCATTCGCGCAACACTCTCGCAGGGCATCTATCGGCACTTCCAGCTCATCCTTGCGATACATACCTTCAAACCGACTTGTAACCGAAAGGTGCTTCAAGAAAAAAGGTGTTACTTCATTAAGCAGATCAAAGATATTCCCTTCTATCTGCTGATTGTCGATAAATACTCGTTTGTCTTTTCCCCGAAAACGTGCAAGCCGGATGATGCAGTTGTGATAGTAAAAGAAGTCTTTTCCAAAAAGCACTGCGGCCGCATTATTGTAGACTCCGTTCTTAAGCACCTTGAATTTTTCAAGAATGGCAATAGGATCGCGGGTATAAGCTCCGTCTTTCAAGCGCCCAAGTTCCAATGCTTGACGGATTGCCCAATGAATGCGGCTCTCGTCGAGATCCTCAAATTTTAGATTTTCGTTGGGTAAAGTGTCCCATTTATATTTGAGTCCTCCACGATGTATTATCATACGTGCATATCTGTCTTGTGGCATCACAGACGTTACGCTATCATGACGTTGATATGGTCGTCCATCATATGAATAGGGCCTCTCAGGATTGCTTCCTTCCGCTTCAAAGACAATCAGTTGTTTGTCAGAGTCTATAAGCTTGATATATCGAGGCTGGATTTCTACTGATGGCTCGAAGCGGCGGAGAGCCTCCCCTATCATGCGGGTGGTCTTGTCGCCAATTTCCTGTCCGACAATCTTTCCGGAATTCTTTACACCAAAGACTACTAAGCCACCATTGCCATTGAGCATTCCGCACAATGTCTCCATACCTCGGTCAAGTTGACCTGTAGTCTCCTTAAACTCTACATCAACTCCTTCATGATTCTCAGCTAAACGCTGTATATAGCTTAAATCAATGTCCATAAATCCAGTGGGTTTTACGAATGCAAAGATACTAAATATAATTGATATGTTGGCTATATTAGGCTATATTATTAAGTAATGTCAGGAACTCTTAGGGTCATTAGTCTTCTTCCAGATAAACCTAAATAGTCATGGTTTTTATTTGCTAAGGTTTACCTTCACTGAAAAAGTGTGGTCTGAATTGATGGCTATCACGGCTCTTTCATTTAAAATTACATAACGTCACAAAGTTCCCCTACCCGGT
>CAZQSD010000192.1:0-2802 GCA_964595885.1 uncultured Sangeribacter sp. | reverse complement strand
AAATAAAAATATCTTCTGAAGTTGCTGGTGCTATGCAGGCACGACACGGAGAATTTGATGAAGTTGACCGTCTACCAAAAGAACTTGAACCTATGGTTGAGGAACTTCAGACGAGAATTGGTAAAGCAAGTAGTATTTAATAATCAAATAATAATCAACATGAAAAGAGCATTTTTTTTATTGTCCATGCTAACTACAATGATAGTTGCCTCCTATGCTCAGAGTTTCACTGAAACATTTGATGCAAACTCATTGGGATGGACTGAGAGTGCTGGAGAAAGCAATTCTGGTACCGCTATTATTGACAAAGGAGTCATGACAATTAAATCAAAAGGTGATTCTAAATTTACGCGTTTTGCAGCAAACTTTAATGGAGCCTCAAAAGGCCAAGAAGATACAGCATTTGAAACACACTGTTATGCGCCCCTTGATGTAAAAAAACCATTTGAGATTATTGCCAATGTCAAGATGGATAATCTTGATCTCGAACGCCAAGCTGGTTTGATCTTTAATTACAGAGATTTTGGTAATTATTATGCCTTTGTGTTCAATAAACAATCAGTAACATTTCTACGATTCGTTGACAATAGATGTGTTGGAAGTATAACACAAGACATAAAGTGGGGAAGTAGCAATAAAGGTAAACGCGAACAAATTTGGAAACTTGTAAGTAATGGTGGGGAGTTACAATTTTTTGTGGATGATTTAGAAGTACTAAAAGTACGATATATGCCACTTGACTATACCGGAATTGGATTTTATACAATCGGGAAGCAAACTTTGGTTATTGACGATGTGACATTTACACAAAACTAAACCACCTGAAAAATTCATACACTATATTAGAGTTAAAATAATCATAAAGTAATTAAGAATACGTAAACTCTGTTATAGTTATACATGAATATACAAGTCCGAAATATTTAAATTAATGAGGTAAACGCCCCATAAACCGCATACCTATCTTAAGTGTCCGATTCTTCGGGCACTTTAATTTTTCGCCAGTGACCAAAATATTCTATGGGGGCTTGCTTTTTAACATTCCATGAGGTACATGTTGGGCAAAAGGGCATTAAGTTCATCCCCTTTGGATTTCGACTTCACCTTGGAGAAGATGGTTCCGAAGTATTCCGCGACATTGACCAAGTTGAGCCTGCAGCTCTCTGCAAGGGAATGCATGAAGGCATGTCTTTTGGCCGCCTCCTCGCTTCCGATGTTCTGGCAGTTCTTGAGCGAGAGCTTAATGGGCTTGACCCTCTACTCGTAGAGGTTGTTGCATATCTCGGCCACCCCTGATGCAAGAATGTTCGACAGATATTTCCACTGGTTGCGCATATATTTCACAGCCTTCTCAAGAAGCCTCACGGCCATGAGCCCCTTGTCATTCCACATCCTCTCGACGGCCGCCCTGATCGTGTCAAGGACAGGACCGGAGCGTTTCTTGCGGTAATCCAGCCGGGCTTCCCCCACAGTGCCGGTCTTGGCGCATACGGCCTCGTTCTCGAAGAGGACCGCTATCATGTCGATCACCTCCTCGCATTGCGGGCGGCAGAAAGGGAGTGCGTCTATGAAGTTGCGGCGTGCATGCGTCCAGCAGCCCACGAGGGTCACATGCGCATACTCCCCGGAGTCGAATAGCCTGTAGGCGTTGTACCCGTCGCAGGACAGGACCATCTCCAGTGAGGCGGAGTCCGCATCGAAGAAGGACCTGAGTACCTTCTGGGCCCGGCTGCCGTCCTCATATACATACTCAACCAGCCCCTTATCACGGTTGTAGAACTCCCACAGATAGCAGTTCATGTAGCGCTCCCCAAGCTCTTTGTCCTCCACTCCTACGGTCTGGAGGGTCTCGTCGACCATGAAGTACCCACCACGGCGTATCTCGGTGCGGAAGGCTTCCCCGAGCATCACGAGCAGTTTTTCCGCGGTCGCCATGAAGAACCTGTTGAGCGTCGCACCCGGTAATGGCTAAAGCAGACAAGGGTGAAATCATGGTCAACGCTCCTGAGACTGTCAATGTCCCCGCCGGAATGTATATCGTGAAAGCTGCTGACAAGACTTTCAAACTCATCGTCAAATAAATAACCTGACCTTATTCAACCAATCTAAAGAAATCCGGGCATAACTGAGAGACCAATCTCTCCAGCTATGCTCGGATACTTTTTTTGCAGCTTCAACCCTTAAACCCACTATAGGCATATTGCCATGTAAGCAGGATATACAAAGTATTTCCCTCTTCTTTAAGATTCTTTGGGTGAATCACATAATTACGTCCGATTCTGGAATGAAATCTTTCGTTGAATTTTTCTAATGAATATGACCATTGGCTACTAAAATTTGGGAAATCCTTTAGCAAAGGACCGAGTAGGAACACGCTAATGGTTCAACAAACATATTAATAGCTGAGTGGCTTCAGGTGGATCATGCGGGCATAATAGGTCACAACCGTCTCCTTGTTAGCATGTTTGGCAAACATCACACTAATCCTGCAATCAAAGCCTCTAAAAAACTGTCCATCAATCTAGTTGACCGCAATCTGTTGTCAAAGGCAGACTACGTTGGCTCGGTAAACGGTGAAAAAGTGGATAAATCGGAGGTATTTGAGTACCACATTGGAGAAGGTGGGACACCGATAATAGAAGAATCCCCCTCACAATGGAATGTGAGGTTATGGAGATGTTTGAGATGGAAGGCTTCGACAATTTCATCTGCTCCATTTCAAACACTCATGTGGCAAACTCAGCACTGGATGAGAAAGGATGCATTGATTATGCTAAACTAAACCTTGTTCTGTTCGAGATG
>CAZQSD010000191.1:0-2806 GCA_964595885.1 uncultured Sangeribacter sp. | reverse complement strand
GGAAATCGCTTTCTTATGTGAAAGAAATTTAAAAATGTTGCTGATTTCAGAGGAAATGATTAATTTTGCAGTCAGAACATAACACCCAAATTAAAAAAGCTTTTTCCGACGGGTTCAGCGAAGAGTCGGAATGGTTTCACAGGTAAAAGAAATCTATGAAAAAGAGTGCACTTCAAAGGGTAAGAGCTGAATACCAGCCGAAATTGCCCAAAGCCCTTCAGGGCCCTGTAAAATTGAAAATTGGTCAGGCAACTGAATCTGTTGCCCACCAGGAAGAAATTAAGAAGCTTTTCCCACACACCTATGGCATGCCTGTAGTTCAGTTTGAAAGAAACGAGGAGCCGGAGCGTGTAGAAGAGCCGTTTAATGTCGGCATCATCCTTTCAGGTGGTCAGGCACCTGGCGGCCACAATGTTGTAAGTGGTATTTTCGACGGTATCAAGAGCCTTAATAAGGAGTGCAGACTCTACGGCTTCCTGATGGGTCCTTCCGGTTTTATTAACCATCAGTATATGGAGCTTACAGCCGGCTATATCAAGGAATATCGCAATACAGGCGGTTTTGACATCATCGGTTCAGGCAGAACCAAACTTGAAACTCCCGAACAGTTTGAGGCAGGTCTTAAGGTTCTTAAAGAACTTAACATTAAGGCTCTCGTGATAATTGGCGGTGACGATTCCAACACAAATGCTGCTATTCTTGCTGAATATTACAAGAATATAGATGCCGGCGTGCAGGTTATCGGTGTGCCCAAGACTATTGACGGTGACCTTAAGAACGAATGGATCGAGACTTCTTTCGGTTTTGACACTGCATGTAAGGTATATAGCGAGGTGATCGGTAACATTCAGCGTGACTGCAACTCAGCAAAGAAATATTACCACTTCATCAAGCTTATGGGTCGTTCCGCCTCCCATATCGCTCTTGAGTGTGCCCTTGAGACTCAGCCAAACGTATGTCTTATCTCTGAGGAAATCCTCGCAAAGCGCATGACTCTTGACAATATTGTCAGCTATCTTTGCTATGTGATCTCTGAGCGTGCAAAACTTGGCTGGAATTTCGGCACAGTGCTTGTTCCGGAAGGCTTAATTGAGTTTATCCCGTCAATGAAGTCGCTTATCTCGGAGCTTAACGAGGTGCTCGTAGAGCATGCTGATGAACTTGAAGGTCTTGAGGAACTTGATAAACTCAGAGCCATCCACTCTCATCTTACTCCCGTTAATGCAGAACTCTATAAGTCACTCCCCAAGAATATTGCCCTCCAGCTCAGTCTTGACCGCGACAGTCATGGCAATGTGCAGGTTTCTCTTATTGAGACAGAGAGCCTCCTGAGTGAGATGGTTGAGAAGCGACTTGAGGAGATGGCTGAGGCTGGCGAGTATGCCGGTAAGTTTAATGCCCAGCATCACTTCTTTGGCTATGAAGGTCGTTGTGCTGATCCTACCAACTTCGATGCTGACTATACGTATGCACTCGGCTTCAATGCAGCGATGCTTATCAATGCTGGTCTTACAGGGTATATGAGCTCAGTCCGCAATCTTACTGATCATACCGAGAATTGGATTGCCGGTGGCATTCCAATCACCATGATGATGAACATGGAGCGCCGTCACGGCGCCATGAAGCCGGTTATACAGAAGGCGCTTGTAAATCTCAACGGTCGTCCGTATCTGAAGTTTGCATCAATGCGTGAGACTCTTGCATTAAACACTCTCTATCAGTATCCCGGTCCTATCCAGTATTTCGGTCCCGCTGAAATCTGTGACCGTCCGTCGATGACTCTCCTCCTTGAGCACAACAAGCCCATCTGATGTTCTCCCATTACCGTTTTAATGGAAAGTATTGAAATATAAAGTTTTAATGGAGGCATACGGCTTAAGCCGTATGCCTCCATTAAAACTTTATATGAATTTGCCAAAAGCCAAATCCCTCACTCAACTTCACCGAAAGATAAATTCTTTAGCTATGTCAACAACCAGTGCACCCTATTATAGAGGAGTGATTTTATTTATTTTCTTTAGTGTCATACAATATTCATGGGCGGCCATTGACGGAACTTATAAACCTTTTATTAATGCAAAGCCTGAGGAGCTAAATGTCCAAGCTGCCAACTTGATAAACGTCAACCGATACAATGAGCCCCGCTTACATCACTACTCCTAAGATGGACTATTCCGGCTCTGTGAAGGTGACATTCCTGGCGAAGTATATCCCTACATTCTGGATTGGAGATGTCGGGTGACATCATCACTCGATAAGTTTATTGCCGCCCCGGTGTTTAAGGGTATAATCGATGTGATGGAGGATTCTTTTACCATTCATTTCGAACTGGTGAGGAAGAGCTATAACTACTATGTTTATCTTTACACATTCGAGGGTTATGATTCTGAAACTGGCAAGCCAATCTACCGACATGTCTTAGATAAGGATACAATGGAATATCTCGATAAAAATGGTATGACAGTGGAGGAATACGAGGAGACCAGAGGTTATGATAGCCCATATCTTAACCATGCCATTGTAAAGACTAACGAACCATGTCAATACATTTAAAGTTGAAAATCCCAAGAATGGAATTTTCATTAAGATTGTCAAGAATTCCAATGGTACCAAATGTGTTGAAAAGATCAAATTGATCCACTAAGTTAACTTATCACTTATTACCAATTGGGTGTCGAAAGAATCGGCACCTTTTTTATTAAAGAAGAAACTGGAATGGGCATGGCTAAATTAAGTGTCCATTCAAATAAAAATATGTAATTCAAGGAAAATATCAAAGAAATATTTCTTTCCGGTTGTTATATTA
>CAZQSD010000190.1:0-2839 GCA_964595885.1 uncultured Sangeribacter sp. | reverse complement strand
ATATATGCTAATTGCAGGATTAGGCGGTTTTGCCGGCACCTGTGGACGTTACCTAACCGGCGTTGCCGGAAAGAAACTTTTCGGCGACAAATATCCCGCCGGTACATTTGCAGTCAATGTGATCGGCTGTTTTATCATCGGTATTTTCGTTGGTCTTTGGACTCGCCACGATATGAGCCCTCTGGTCAATGCTCTCCTTATCTCCGGTTTCTGTGGTGGCTTCACTACATTCTCCTCCTTCAGCCATGATAGTTTCGCTATGATACAAAAGGGTGAATGGTGGAAGTTTATCTGCTACATTGTTCCTTCTGTAGCGCTGGGACTTCTGATGGTATGGCTCGGCATCAAATGCGTAGCCTAATTTACCCTTGTTTACTTCTTAAAATAAACCCACCGCCCATTCCTGTTCTTTCATCAGAATAAGAATGGGCGGTGTTTTTTCTCGACTCTCGATAAGATTGATAAATATATATTCCCATAGAGCTATTCGCCTTATCTATGTTTTAGTTCTCTTACCATGTGCTTAATAGCCACTAATGGAGAATAAAGCAGCATTCTCGGGCCGGAATAACGCATCACATGGCGCATCTTTTCTCTCATTTCCGGTTTATAACAATGGATAGGGCATTTCCTGCAAGTAGGTTTTGCATTCCCATGAGGACAAAACGACAACCGTGAATGAGCATACTCCAGCAGTGCGTTACATTCAGTGCAAAGCGTCTTGTTACTCTCCTTATGGCGACAATATATCTCCACCATTTTGCTGACAACACGTTTCTCTTCTTCTATTCGGCTCATCTGTTATGTTTCAGATTCTTTTACTTTTGATTGTGGAGACAAATATTTTTTGATTTTGCGCCGATTATGAAACGTCACATACCACGATGCAACGAACACTCCGACGAAAAGAATCCCGGCTATGGTGCCGAGAATCAATGGTATTTATTAGTTCTTCATTCTGGTTCATATATAGTAAATGGGAGCATAACCGGATTAAAACATCTGCTTATGCTCCCGTTCTTTATGATTTTTATTATTAGTTATTGATAAGAGTCTCTATGTCATGCTCTACTGTGTCGATAGTGCCGATGCCAAACTTCTCTTTGAGCACCTTCAGCACATCAGGTGTGAAGAATGCCGGAAGTGTCGGACCTGTATGGATATTCTTGATTCCAAGCGCAAGGAGAGCTAATAGAACAATTACTGCCTTCTGCTCATACCATGCGATATTAAACACGAGTGGAAGATCATTCACGCTTGGAAGATTGAACGCATCTTTCAAAGCGAGGGCGATGCGCACGAGTGAGTAGGAGTCGTTACACTGCCCGGCATCAAGTACACGGGGAACTCCCTCAATGTCGCCAAGAGGCAATTTGTTATAACGATATTTTGCACACCCGGCTGTTAGGATAACACAATCTTTCGGCAGTGCCTCAGCAAACTTGGTGTAATAGTCACGCGAGGGCATACGGCCGTCACAACCTGCCATCACAACGAATTTACGTATCTTACCCTCCTTGATAAGCTCGATGATCTTCGGGGCAAGTTCAAGCACCTGATGATGCGCGAAGCCGCCTATGATCTCACCATGCTCAATCTCTGTGGGAGGCGGACACTTCTGTGCATGGGCAATTAACTCGGAGAAGTCTGTAGGCTTGCCATCTTTTCCAGGCTCGATATGCTTCGTGCCCGGCATGCCCACTACACCTGTGGTATAGACACGGTCCATGTATGTTGTCTTCGGACGTGGAGGCACAATACAGTTGGAAGTAAAGAGGAATACTCCATTGAATGTCTCAAACTCAGTGATCTGTTTCCACCACGCGTTGCCATAGTTACCGGCAAAATGCGGATATTTCTTGAAGAATGGATAATACTGACCGGGAAGCATCTCTGAATGGGTATAGACATCCACACCCTTGTCTTTTGTCTGTTCCAACAGGTCTTCAAGATCCTTCAGGTCATGACCGGAAATAAGGATACCCGGACGATTCCTTACACCAATGTTGACCTTAGTAATCTCCGGATTACCGTATGTCTCGGTGTTGGCCTTGTCAAGAAGTGCCATTGCCTTTATACCTCCGTCTCCTACGCCAATCACGAGATTGTAGCAGGCATCCACATCAAGATCCGGTCTTGCCGTCTCTGCCATTGCATCTTCAATAATGGCATACACATCCTCATCTTCATAGCCGAGATTGGCGGCATGGCGTGCGTAGGCTGCCATTCCCTTGCAACCATATATTGCCAGCTGCTTCAGTCCACGTATATCCTCGTTGGGTTCTGCAAGAACACCGGTAATCTTTTCCAGTTCCATTGCCTCTTCAGGCTTCGCATAGAATTCCACCTCAGGAAGCTCAGGAAGTTCTATTCCCTCTTTCTTGGCCGTGCCAGCGAGGATATTCTTCAACTCAAAGCCGCGACGGATGTAATCATCAAGTGAGGGATTATCAAAATTGGCATTGGTGATTGTGGTAAACAAAGCATCTATCACGAAATGGCTTGCCTCGCGCGAAGCATTCCCCTTCTCTCTAAGGGCGCGGTTGATAAGTGAGATGCCACGCACACAATAGAGAAGTAGATCCATGCGTGCTGAGGTCTCAGGCTTTTTGCCACATACACCCTGTAAAACACAACCTGTGCCGTGAGCCGTTTCCTGACACTGATAACAAAACATTTTCTCAGAGTTTTCCATATTTGATGGTTTTATGTATTAATGTGTAATCTTATGCGGTGTGAATCTAAAGGCAAGTAAACGCATCTCGCCAAATCTATTATATTCTCAGCATAATGAATACGGATGAATTATATTTATAAGATGAATTATATTTATAAAAGG
>CAZQSD010000189.1:0-2874 GCA_964595885.1 uncultured Sangeribacter sp. | reverse complement strand
AAAAGGGGAAAGATTTATGTTAAAAAAGGAAGACAGGTGCCTGTCCTCCTTTTTTAAGTATAGAAAAACAAATGATTATGCCTTACCGTCTGAACCAAGCACATTAAGGATCTTATGCTTGTAGAGTTTCTCCATCTCATCACGAGCCGGACCGAGGTATTTGCGTGGATCAAACTCAGCGGGCTTCTCGTTGAAGACCTTGCGTATGGCAGCAGTCATAGCGAGACGGCTGTCAGAGTCAATATTGATCTTGCATACATCCATCTTGGCAGCTTTGCGGAGCTGTTCTTCCGGAATGCCAATAGCGTCGGGAAGTTTGCCTCCATTCTCGTCAATAATCTTAACATATTCCTGTGGAACTGAAGAAGAGCCGTGGAGTACGATCGGGAAATCAGGAAGTTTCTCCTCAACTTTCTCAAGCACATCAAATGCCAATGGAGGAGGAACGAGAAGACCTGTTTTCGGGTCGCGTGTACACTGTTCCGGAGTAAACTTATAAGCTCCGTGAGAAGTACCTATAGAAATAGCGAGACTGTCGCAACCGGTACGAGTTACAAAATCAATCACCTCCTCAGGATCAGTGTAAGTGTGATGGTCGGAGCTAACCTCGTCTTCAACGCCGGCAAGCACACCGAGTTCACCTTCTACTGTTACATCATATTTGTGAGCATAGTCAACTACCTTCTTAGTGAGCTCAACATTCTCTTCGTAAGGAAGGTGGCTGCCGTCAATCATAACTGAAGAGAAGCCATTGTCGATGCAATCTTTGCAAAGCTCGAAAGAATCACCATGATCAAGGTGAAGCACAATCTGAGGGTTCTCCCAACCAAGAGACTTGGCATATTCTACAGCACCCTGTGCCATATAACGGAGAAGAATAGGATTGGCGTAGTTGCGTGCGCCCTTTGAGACCTGAAGGATAACGGGTGACTTAGTGTCGGCAGCAGCCTTGATAATTGCCTGAAGCTGCTCCATGTTGTTGAAGTTGAATGCAGGAATGGCATAGCCTCCGTGCACTGCCTTTGCAAACATTTCTTTAGTGTTTACAAGGCCAAGTTTCTTGTAATCTACCATGATAAATCTAAAACTTTTTGGTGTGAATGGAAAGCATCGTGTAATACACAAGATAATTGCCGTTCACATTTTGCTGCAAAAATACAAAAAATGTGTATCACAGCAAAATCATTTTAATAAAAAATAATTTTGGTGAACTTGTTCAATAACTATTAACAAGTTCACCATATACATTGTTTTATTAAAACAAAAAAATATTCAATTTAAACGGTAGATTTAATGTTAAATTGCTCTAACAAGAGTGATCACAACCTGATAACAACTGTCAATCGCGGGAGAAGAGGTCGCGGGTGTAAACTTTATCCGCTACGTCGGCAAGCGTTTCGTTAAAACGGTTTGCCAGGATTACCTTCGACATGCGTTTAAAATCGTCAAGGTTATTGACAACCTTGCTTCCGAAGAAAGTGCTTCCGTCAGGCAGAGTCGGCTCATATATAATGACTGTAGCCCCTTTTGCCTTTATGCGTTTCATCACCCCCTGGATGCTACTCTGACGGAAGTTGTCGGAGTTAGATTTCATTGTCAGACGATACACACCGATTGTCGGAGGCTCAGTGTGTGGAGAGCTTAAGGTTGAGAGGGGAGTGTCATAGCCATTATTTAGTGAATAGTCATACCAGCCGGCTTTCTTCAGCACCTGGTCAGCTATGAAGTCTTTACGGGTTCGGTTGCTTTCCACTATGGCACTCATCATGTTCTGCGGCACGTTTCGGTAGTTGGCAAGAAGTTGCTTGGAGTCTTTAGGCAGACAGTAGCCACCATACCCAAAAGACGGGTTGTTGTAATGTGATCCTATGCGGGGATCAAGTCCTATGCCCTCAATTATGGACTGTGAGTCAAGTCCCTTAACTTCTGCATAGGTGTCAAGCTCGTTGAAATAGCTTACCCGCAAGGCAAGATAGGTGTTGGCGAAAAGCTTTACTGCTTCTGCCTCTTTTTGACCCATATATAGGGTAGGTATATTTTCTTTCAGGGCACCTTGTTGCAGCATTTCAGCAAAGGTGTGGGCAGCCTGGGTCAGAAAATCTATATCAGTCAGTTTGTGAAGTGCCTCATTGAAAGGCTCGTAATCCTCGTTCTCCCGAATTTTGGGGATTCCGGCTATTATACGGCTGGGGTAGAGGTTATCATATAAGGCTTTGCTTTCACGGAGGAACTCCGGAAAGAAGAGCAGATTAAATACTTTTGCCCCGCGTGCGGCATATTTGATATATAGACTCTCGCAGTAGCCAACCGGGATGGTGGATTTTATTACCATAACGGCTGATGGATTAACTCTCTGCACAATATCAATCACATCTTCAATGCAATGGGTATCGAAAAAGTTTTTGACGGGATCATAGTTGGTCGGAGCGGCTATTACCACAAAGTCGGCATCTCTATACGCCTCCTCTGCATCGGTAGTAGCTACTAATGACAAATCTTTCTCTGCAAGATATTTTTCGATATACTCATCCTGCAAAGGCGATTTTCGGTTGTTGATCAGCTCAACTTTTTCCGGTATGATGTCTACGGCAGTAACATTGTTATGTTGGGCGAGTAAGGTTGCGATACTGAGACCGACATATCCGGTTCCGGCTATTGCTATTTTCATGTCAGATTTAAAACTTGTGTGCTAAAGCCTTTTCCTGTGTAAAGAGAGAATGACAGAGGGGCTGGATGTGATTAATATTCTGCAAAATTAATTAAAAAAATTAAAAGCGAGTAATTTTATGCAAGTTTACAGCGGATTGGACCATGAAACAACGTGGAAATGGATATGATATAGTGGTTTTTTGAGTTATAATTGTAAAAAAATAT
>CAZQSD010000188.1:0-2889 GCA_964595885.1 uncultured Sangeribacter sp. | reverse complement strand
AAGAACTCGCGGAAGTTGAAAGCAATGTCCTCGTCGGCATATTCATTCATAAGCCGACCGAGATCGTAAGTGTATATGTTGAGGCGAGGAAGTCCGGCGTAGGGATTATGGTCTCCGGGGTGCAGCTCATCCCACTGCGCCTTTGCCCTTTGCTCCATAACATAATCCCACGTATAGATTTCATCCTCCTTGAAGTCGTCGAGCAGATTGAACGGTGTACCGCTAAGACGAAGGACTTTGGTGTCTTTCTTAGTCAGCTCCACCATAACTGACTTACCAAGTTCAGTCTGCGTTCCCTCGTGGGCTTCATCAACTATGATGAGATCCCACGGAGTAGAGAAAATATTGTTGTTCTTGTCAAAGTTACCTCCGACGAGTTCCGAACCGCGCAGATCTTGCATAGATGCAAAATAGACATAGCGGTTGGCTCGTGCTCTCGCTCTCGTTTCAAGGGAGAGGAAAGTTTCGCCATTTGTCTTAGAGCCATAGAGGAAGTCTGGGGTGTCGTAGAAAATCTTTTGGAAGTCCTCGTACCATCCTGCATCGACCACAGGGCGGTGAGTGAGGATGAGGACACGGCGGAAGTCACCCCGCTCTTTAACTACTTCGAGTGCAGAGAGGGTTTTACCGAAACGCATTTTGGCGTTCCAGAGCATCTGATTGCCTTTTTTGAATTGCTTCAGGGTTTTGTCGATAGCCTCGCGCTGTTCGGGACGGAACTGGATTGGTGACCGCCCAACCGTAATGTCAGAAGCGTGGAGAGCCTTTCGTCCTTCCTTGACGGCTGCGATAGCTTTCTTTGCAGTTTCCAGGTCGCAACAGAACCATTCATTGGCACCGTTGACTTGGTCGAATACCTTGCGTTTGATACCGCTGCGCAGCAGTACGTCATGAACTTCCTTATCATTGAAGCCGAGAACTGCACCGCCGCGTACGGTAATTGCAATTTCAGTGTGAAGCAAGTCGTAAGCAATGCCGGCAGTCTTAGTGTATTGATTGATACGTGCTCGCGCTGCTTTATTTAGGGCAGCACTGTTTGGTGGCAACGTGATATTGCCATCCTCAAAAGTTGCCTCACCAATTTTGAGACAATCATTGTGTGTCGCATCAGGTATGCGGAACACATAAATCAGCTTGGGTTTTAGGGATGAGAAGTATTCCATGAGCCGATTATTTTATAAGGTCTATAAATCGTATGGGGGTATTATGCTTAACCTGCGATGAAGTAACATCTTTGGGCCAGTCTACAATCAGAGCATAAATACCATTGTGATCTTTTATGTCACCGTTCTTGCATCCTTGACATTGGCTGACAGTGACGGTCTCACCGAACAAATCTTGAACTACGGCGTGACGTTCACCGCACGAATTTGGGATTACTCCTTTCAATCCGTCCATCTGCCATATATTCCAAGAAATAATATAGGCAATACCGGGGAGTGATTGCTTCGGTAGTTCACGACCGAATTTTGCTCTGTAATAGTCACAGATAGTATAGAACAAGTTTTCACGAGCGAGTACAAGATTGTCGCCTTGCCATTCATAGCCGTAAGTAGAACGAAGTGCCGCTTTTGCCGCGGCAAGCCATTCTCCGGATTTTTCAGTATTTTCACTCACCACGCGCAACTTACGGTCTAGTAGACCGATGCGCATTTCAACAGGAATACGTTGTCCAGTAACTGCATCATAACGACTAACAAGATAAGGAGCTTCGCCGCAAGTGATTTCAAGGCGATTCTCAGTAATATAGTCGTGCCAGGTTTTACTTTCTGGGAATTCAATCTTGTCCTGTGTCGGAAGCCAAGTATGGGAACCGTCCGAGTTATCTAACTCGGTATTAAAAACATTATCACGATCGAACCAAGCATTATCAATGAGATTGTTCTGCTTGTTGCAAATCCACGATGGGGTGAAAACCTCAGCCATTTCTCGACTTCGCAACAACTGTTGCTGACGCGTCTTCAAGGCACGAGGTACAATAACATTTTCATTTACTCCAGTAATCGTTTCAATAGTAATGGGATCATGATATTGGTATCCATGCCCAAGGTAAGCATAATAATCGGTTGCCCAAAATATATTACTATGTGTGGAATGATCTTTAAGCAGTATTTCAAGTAATTTTGGAGTCAATGTAAGTGCCGTATGTTCTTGATTATCTAAATATACATACTCTCCCTCCTCTTGTCTTTTAGACAAAAGCAACGATTCAAAATACGACATCCTTGAGTTCTTCTCTGTCATTATAATAGACTAAGAATTAAGGAATGTCGTTGCAATATAGATATAAAAAGAATATAATCTATCCATTACTGAATGACATTCGATTAGTTACACAACTTGCGAATGCCATTCACCAGGACCTATAAAAGAGCCAAAATGCGAGCACTTGACCAACACGTGCTCACACTGTGGCTCTGCAAAGCCTGGAGAAAAGCAAGGGTCAAATGCCCGCATATGCGAACATCTACCACTTGTCCTTTCTTTCTCCATTAAAATTTTGCAGATTTCAGTGTGGAATAGAACAAATAGCAAACGCTAATATTTAATGAGCTTCCTCTGAGGCTCTACCTTTAATCATCTTTCGATTTTCAAATGCAAAATTAGATAATTTCTCTGAAACAACAATCAAACATATTAAAATTTTTTAAATTAAGCCTAAAACATTTATTTAAAGTTGTCACTCAGAATGGTTAAATTTTCCAATTATTTTTAAATCGTTTGAAAGTGTCCATTGCTTATCCTATGCATTAGTCAACGATTTTTCTATTCAAAAATATTAAACCTGATACAAATGTGAGAACAGCGTTTGAAAGCCTATTTTAGTACTTAATAGAGCGTAAATGCGTTTAAGAAACTTACATATGAATATTTCACAAATTTTTATAT
>CAZQSD010000187.1:0-2933 GCA_964595885.1 uncultured Sangeribacter sp. | reverse complement strand
TCAGAGGGGATTTCGACTGGCAACCCACAGAGAAGTCAAGAATAAGATTCGGGGCAAGCTATGTGTTGCATTCATTTCTTCCGCTTATGACCACTCGCAGTTTCAGCGTGGATGATCTTCATGTGGAGTCGCGTGACTCAACATGGGCCTATCATGCGAATGAGTTTAATCTTTATGTTGAAGACGACTGGAGAATCAGTGATAAAGTAAGGATAAATGCCGGAGTGCACGGATCTCTTTTCCATATTGACGGGAAATTGAAACATGGTCTGTCGCCACGTCTCTCACTGGCATACCGTCCGGATGAAAACTGGGCTGTCAAAGGTGCATATAGCCACACCGTGCAATACGTGCATCAGCTGACCCAGAGCTATCTTGCTCTGCCTACAGATCAGTGGGTGCCTGTCACCGGGCCTTTCAAGCCCCAGTCAGCCGACAAGATAGCTGCGGGTGTTTACTGGCAATCAACTGACAGGGCATTTGGCGTGGCGGTGGAGGGATATTACAAATGGATGCATAATCTTCTTGACTATAGCGATGAGTATTATCTTAAACCGCCGCTTGAGACATGGAACGCACGACTCACTTCCGGACGTGGCACGTCCAAAGGCATTGATCTGAAGATAGAGAAACTGAGCGGGAAAATTACCGGTCATATCTCTTATTCGCTTGCCTGGGCCGACCGGACATTTGCAGACAAAAATGACGGACTGACATTTCCGGCGCGTTTCGATAACAGGCACACCATCAATGTGCTTGTAAACTGGAATATCAATGACAAGGTGCAGCTCAACGCGTCATGGACCGGGCATTCGGGCAATCGGTTCACACTCCTTCCGCAGGTGTGGGAATCGCCGGGATTCGGTTACGGGTATCTTAGTGATGAGGTTCCACTTCACGCCCGTATCAATAACTATCAGCTTCCCTTCTATCATAGGCTCGATCTGTCGTGTACAGTCACCAACAGCAGGGGCTACTGGACATTCGGACTCTATAATGCCTATAACCATATGAATACAATCGCGATTAAGCGCGGATATAGAGATGAGCTAAAAGTCACTCCGAGCGGCTATAGTTATATCTCACGTCCGGTATTTCAAAAAGTAAAATTGTTACCAATAATTCCTTCAATATCTTACACATGGCAATTCTAAATAAAATATATCCTCTCTTGGCGGCTCTGTTGCTCACAAGCTGTTATGAAGATTTCACTCCAGATATTGACGTAAAACCGGTGTTGTGTCTTAATTCGCGGATAATAGCCGGTTCGCCGATTGAGGTTGAGGTGACCCACACGTGGCTCTTCTCGGATGAGGTTGCCGGAAGAGATCATAAGGTAAATGATGCCGAAGTGTCGATTTACGCAAACGGGATTCTGCAACCGTCTGACTTTATCCCACAGGAGGGCGATAGAATAAAGATCGTGGTTGAGAGTGCTGTCTATGGCAGTGCGGAAGCAGAGGTGACGGTCCCGTTCAGCGTGCCGATTGAACAACTGAAGTGGACAGCCAATGTCATTGACCGCAAAACATCTGATGACCCTAAATGGGAGATGGACGGGAGCCTGAGATTTAATTTCACTGCCGACCTTACCCTTGCAGATCCACAGGATGAGCTCAACTATTATCATATAAGATACATAGGTTTCAGTCCACATGTGGAGTCAGAAGAGGTATGGACTGAGGGTAATCCTTTCCCGGCTTACAGTGATGATTCTGCTTATCTCGAATTTACACTCGGCTCATTGGAATATGAGGCCGAACCTATCTTTTCCGAGCATATGGCAGCCTTGGATGCCATTGACGGTATGGATTCGTATGGATTTGCGTTTTTCACCGATCGCCAGTTCTCCGGCCAAAACTATACGCTCCACCTTCATATCAATGACATGGAATATAAGGTGAGAAATAAGACATATGATGAGAAAATGTTTGATTGCGGTCTGGAATTTATACTCAGCACTGTCTCAGAAAGCTATTATAACTGGGCCAACTACGGATGGCAGACAGAGATGGGGACCATAGGGGAGTTGACCGATATAGGCCTTGGTGATCCTATATGGGCGTATAGTAATGTTTCGACGGGAGCAGGGGTAGTGGTTGCCCAATCCTTGGCTACATATAAAATGAGTTTAAAAGAGTTTCTGAGATCCAACCTGTAATAGTACTTATAATGTAATTTGTAAGAATAATATAATCTGTAAGAATTGGCTTACCGCTTTCACGTTTTGTTTCCTGAGTTGTGTTTTAGTAGTGGGAAAGTTCCTGTGTCGGGGCTGATGCCGGCACAGGAACTCTACTTATGTTATGGTTATTGGCTAAAGATATTATCTACGAACCATTTTGACGGTTTTGCGAGAACCGTCAGAGTATGTCACGGTCATTAGGTAGATACCTTTTTCAGGATGAGTCACTTTAATACCGTCAAGACCTGTAAATATAATATCGGTGATTGTGGCATTAGAATTTGACACTTCATCAATACCTACCGTGCCTGAGTTGACGTCATAAATCAGCGGAGCGGAATATAGGTAGTCGCCTGAGTCGGTAACATAAACTGCTTGTGCGCCGATTGTGTCATAACCTGTAAATACAGTTGTCAGATTCACTTGTCCTTTCCAATAATACAGGTTATCACTATCAAAGTCAAGCGGGAATTTTATGAATGTGTCATCATCCGTTGCGTCTTCACTGTAAACTTCTCCCAAGTCATCAAGGGTGAATTCGAAAGGTTCACCGTCAATAAGGATAATAAAGAACATATTATTTTGGTTGAGAGGATTGTAGTTTACGTCAACAGGTGAGATTGAGCAGATGAACAGAGGATCATAGCCATCCTCTTCCGGATAAAATGCATTGAATACAGGAGCAAGGGGGGCGGCAGGGGCTGCATCGGTTTTCACCTTTATTATGGGATTAATCCACATATAAAGA
>CAZQSD010000186.1:0-2940 GCA_964595885.1 uncultured Sangeribacter sp. | reverse complement strand
CGGAGTATACGGAAAATTATGAACTCGAATCTTATGAAGATTTTGACAACGCTCCGTGGCGTATAGACGGTGATTCACGAATATGGATGTATAGTATTTTCCATAAGAATGATTCGTATCAGTTACCGTTGGTCCTTGCTCCTTACAGAAAAAATGGTAATATTAATATCAATAATGAGCAGGATTTATCTCGAGACCGACTATACACTCTGGCCATATCTGAAAACTCACCTTTAGCTAACTTGCTTGAGGGTAAGAAGCCATTCAGTTTCCTGTTTGATATGAATTCGAGATTCTCTGTCTATTCTCCGCTATATAATTATGTATCTTCGGGATTGGAGAAGGAAATTCAATGGATATATGATCCGTATGCAAATGATCCCCAAAGTGAGGATTCGCATGAGGAGATTCCCTATTCAAGGAAAGGAGTCTCAGCTTTTTGTGAAAAAATAATAAATATCTGGAGTCAGACAGTTGGGCTTGATCTCAAGGAGTTAGGTAAAAAACTGGATGAACAGAGCAAGGGTGACGGAGGAAGGGCATTGAGTTATTTGGTTTATAAGACTGTAAAGATATCAGGGAATTATAAAAAATATAAAGCTTATTCTAATGATTTAAGAACTGTCCTGACTTCAATCTTGAAAGATCAATCTGATTGTTCTCCCTCTGAAGAAAGGATAGCAAAGTATGTGTCTCATCTATATAAAGAGGATGATAGCCACATTACTCTGAAATTGCGCCGTGAGATCGCATTGCTCATTTATCAGCACGCTACTACAAAGGATAAGGAGGTGGAACTGTCGGTTTATCGAGACAGAATAAAATTTATTTTTCGAAACAGAGAGGATATATTAAAAGAGCTTGAAGAATTTGTATACGATAAGGAGAAAGGGATTACTCCTCATCTATTGAAAGAGGAGGAGCTTATGCCCGCCCCCTGTTTCCTGACAGAGTTGTTGTTTGTTATCGTCGAACCGAAGGATAAGGCCGACGTATCGTCTGACAAAAAGCCCGGGAAGTTAAAAGCTCGTTCTCTGAGTTCGGGAGAGCGACAGCTCCTGAATGTGTTATGCACTATTGTATATCATTTATTCAATCTAAAGTCTAAGTTCTCTGAGAATAACAGGGTTGCTTCCGGAGAGGGGGATGAAGATCTCAAGTATCCTTATGTCAACATTATCCTGGATGAAGGTGAACTTTATTTCCATCCGAAGTATCAGACCCGGTTTGTAAAGGCTCTCCTCATGGCTATTGCAACACTACAGCTCTCCAATATGATTGTGGGTGTAAATATCATCTGTACCACTCATTCCCCTTTTATTCTGAGTGATATACCTAATTACAATATACTCTTTCTGAAGGATGGATTACCTGTAGATGTGAAGGAGCCTAAAACCTTTTGTGCCAATGTGTATGATATATTGGCCAATGGCTTTTTTATGGATAGGTTTGCGGGAGATTTCGCTTTTGATAAGGTGAGGGCCCTGATGGAACGTATCGAACATCGTGACAAGGGAATTAATAATGCTCTGCGAGATGAAATCGAACTTATAGGTGATGATTATGTCCGCTCGGCTTTGTTAAAGAAGTATGATGAGGCGTTTGCCGAAGAGAATGACCTGATATCTGAGCGAGAACGGCTACTACGCAGGCTAAATGAAATAAATGATAAGTTAGGAGACTAAAATCAATGATTCCTATTCGTTACGTAGGTGATATGTCTGCTTACGACCGGTTTATCCAAAGTCTAAAGGAGAAACTGAAAGTATGGATAGACCAAGGTTATGGCTATGATAAGAGGGAGACGAAATCCAAATCGGCTATCTTGAGCCACCATGACTCTCTTCCCATTGAAACAAGGGAATTGTTTCTCAGGGCGGTAGAGGATGGTTTTGCTGACCGTGAAAGTCTTGCTGCTGACAGCTCGACTGAATTGTGTGCTCCCAAGAGTATGTTTTCTGTAGATGGCCTGAATATTCTTAAGAGGCTTTATTCCGATTTTGACCATTTAACCAATGCAAGTGCTGAGGAGTTGCCTAAGATCATTGAGAAGCTGGAAAGGGATTTCCCGGCTTTGGCTGAACGTAAAACGGAGGTGATTGAGGATCTGAAGTTAGTTTTTGTGGATCATGGATATAAGAAGCTTGATAAGGATTCTCTGTGGAGAGCTTCAGATGTGAGGGTATGTCCTTATTGTAACCGTACCTACGTGGGTGTGGTCAAAACTAAAAAGCGGGTTGATGGTGAAACTAAAATTGTAAAGGGACAACTGGATCATTTTTATCCAAAGGAATCCTATCCCTATTTGGCGGTATCGAAGCATAATCTTGTGCCCAGCTGCACATATTGTAATGGCTATGCAGGAAAATGGAAGTATGATTCTTATAGGGATGGTTTGGTTAATCCTTTTGCTCTTTCCGACCATAAAGGTTTGAGATTTAATATTGGTGGAGATCCTTCCCTATTGTTGGATTTGAAAGAGTTTGTGGATAAAGGTAAAATAGGTGTGAATTTTCCCGGTAATCCTGAAATGGCTAAGAATTGTGAGGTTTTCAATCTTGAATGTCTTTACAACTCTCATCGTGACATTGCAGCTGAAACTATTTTCAAACATAGGGCCATGTCAAGCAGGAGTTATGTGGATTTTGTGAAAGGTTTAGTGAATGATCCGGCTTTACATATTGATGCTAAGGATTTCGGGTTGCTTTATTGGGGGGTGCCTTTGGAAGAGGATAGGTTGAGTGAGCGACCTATGTCCAAGTTTATTCTGGATTTACTTAATGACCTCAGCAATCATTAACTTACGAAGCTCTGACCTCAGTGCAACGGGCCGATGCCCTGCAGCATCTCAGATTACCACACTTCAAGATTGTGTAGATTAAACAGATAGGGATTTGGAATGAGTTTAAATAACTTCAATTAGAGTTGAAGATAGATATT
>CAZQSD010000185.1:0-3056 GCA_964595885.1 uncultured Sangeribacter sp. | reverse complement strand
GATTATCAAATGTTTCTAATAAAAAAGACAGTTGGAGCAAGGTTCGCAACTCTTTCCAACTGTCTGAATCACAGTTCACTTAAAAAACGTATAACTATGATGTTATCAAGCAAACCGACTGGCAAAGCCCGTGTGCGTGCTTTTGTCATGGTGCCAGCATTGGCACTTGCAGTAGCAATTCTGACCACCCCTGCGGTGTCAGCAGTGATTAACGAAGCGTCTTCAGCTACACCGGTGGACGATATCCACTACAAAGTTACAGAAAAATCTGATGAATCAATCCAAATCACGGAAAGAAACTCAGATGTCGTGGTAACCGAAAAGGCCGATACCCCTGGTACTCTTCAGTTCATCAAGACTGAAACCGCGCCAAACTTTCCCGGCGGGAAAAGTAAACTGATGGACTTTGTAAATAAGAACATCAACTTCCCGGAATCAGCCTATACAAATGGAGTTCTCGACATGGATGCGGTTGTACAACTCACAATCGCTAAAGACGGAGTGGTGAAAAATGCCCAGATTGTGAAAAGTTCTGGTAAGACACTTGATGCTGAAGCCATTCGTGTGGCTCGTATGCTTCCACAGTTTCATCCCGGACTAAATGCCGGAATTCCCGCTGAGTCAAGCTATATGCTTACTTTTAACTACCATATCAGCAAACAATAACGGAGCTTCCATAACAACCAATGGTATAATTGGATCTTAATCTGATGCTGGAGTATGTCGCATTTTATGTAATGCGACATCTCCTGTATCATAAAATATAATAACAATGGAATTAGTATTTACAATCTTTGTCGGAGTGGTTATCGGAGCCGTTGATGCACTCCCGATGTTTCTCAAAAAAATGGATAAGGCAAACTGTTGGTCTGCTTTCCTCCAGTATGTGGTGGTAACTTTCATTATCTTCAACACCACACTTCCCCAGTTGAATGTCAACGACTTTTTAGCTGGTCCGATTGTATCAGTCCTAATGGCTCTGCCTATGGTGGTTATGATTGCCAAGAATGAAAAGAAAGCTGTTCCGATTGTGCTTGTCAATGCGGTTGTTTTAGGGTTGATCATAGCGGTAATCAAGCATTTCAGTTCGGCGTGGTTTGTATGAATCAGATAATAGCAACTCCTGATAGCATCGCTGCTTGTGGGTTATACTGTGGAGCGTGTCGCAAATTCTTGTCCGGAAAATGTCCCGGATGCAAGAATAACGAGAAAGCATCGTGGTGTAAAATCCGCCAATGTTGCATAAGCAAAGGTTATCATACCTGTGCCGAATGTGAGCGTGACGTAAGAGAATGTAAAATCTATTCCAACTTTATAAGCAAAGTGTTCGCATTGCTTTTTAATTCCGATCGCCCGGCTTGCATTGACTATATTAAGGACCACGGGATGGCAGCATTTGCAGAAGAAATGACCTGTCGCAGATGTCAAACAATAAAGCGAAGTAAAAAATGAAAATCGTAAACTTAATATTTATATTGCTGAGTCTCATAGTTGCTTCATGCGAGGACAACTCAGTTAAATCAGAAAATGTTCTCTGTGGAGATTGGGAAATAACGGATTATCTCAATATATCAAACCCTCGTTATTGCCTATCAAGATCAGATTCTCAGAGTCAATTATCAATGGAATTTCACAGAGACGGGAATGTTATCTGTACTACAGGTTGCAATCTTATATCAGCGAGATACATTGTTAATGGAAGTAAGATAACTTTTTCTGAAATTTCTTATACAGAAAAAGCTTGTGATGATATGAGTATGGAAGGAATAATTAAAAGTATTCTTCCAACTATAACTTCATTTGATGTTACTGGAGACCGGCTGATACTAAAAGACTCACAGGATGAGGTTGTATTAAAATTAGTAAAGTCGTAATTACCAATAAATATATATCGAACATATTGAATACGGACACTATCTATAACGCATAGCACTACTAAACAATATGAAATTCTACATTATAAACTTTCTCATATTATACATTCCCTTTTGATGAATAAGATTCTCATTGTAGATACGTCCGTATCTGATAATAGGGTCATGTCAAGCCTTCTTAGTCGGGCAGGATATGACCCTATTAGCACGGATGGTATCGAAGCAGGAAAGGTGGAAATTGAAAAACTACCACCGGGTGCCGTAATAGTTGCAGCAGCAAAATTACGTGACGGCACCGCAAAAGAGTTAATTAACTGGATGAAGATCGAAGGATATAAATTTCCGGTCATCACCATAGTGGATCATCTGAACCCGATAGAGTTGATAGAATTGATGCAAGACTGGGGATCTGTGAACGTTATTCAACGGGCTGCTATTGATAAGCAACTTTTGGAAACTGTGGCTAAATATGTTAAACCGGAGAACATCATGTTTATAATGGGTCACGACATTATTCCACGTCAAAGTGAAAATTTCCGAGGAATAGAGCAATCTATCGAAAAAATAGCTGCAACCCGTGTTAATACTATAATTTTCGGTGAGATTGGTATGGGAAGAGAGCAAGTGGCTCGGAAAATATATGAACGCAGTTCACGTTCTCAAAAGCCAATTATCGTGATAGAAGCCGGGGGGATTCCGCATATAGGGAAACATGATCCAACTTCAGACAGAAGTGAACTATACAATCGAATAAAGGGATATTTCACTAATGCAGATGGTGGAACGATAATCCTGAAAAATGTTGAGTTACTCAACTTCGACAAGCAATCGGTTCTACTCCATATCCTCGAAACTGAACATCCAAATGTGCGCGTAATCTGTACAGCAGATCCTCGACTCTTACAAATGGTAACAGCCAAAGAGTTTAGGGCTAACTTGTTTTACATATTAAGAGAATCGGACATAAGGATTATGCCGTTGAGAGAAGTTACAGAAGATATAGCAGTGCTTGCTGAATTTTTTCTTACCCAGCACGCCAAAGATAATGACGAGCCTAAAAAACATCTTGATGCCTCTGCACTTAAAGTTCTGAAACTTCATCAATGGCCCGGTAATATCCGTGAACTTCACAATGTCATAATTCTTGCCGCCTACCACGCAAGAGGCGATACCATCTCAGAC
>CAZQSD010000184.1:1915-3266 GCA_964595885.1 uncultured Sangeribacter sp. | reverse complement strand
TGCTCCGGATTTTTTATTTAACTAACTTTTTATTTATAATTATAGTATGAGGCTTTTAACCTTGTGGGTCAGTCTGTCATTGTGATGAAAGAATCAGCCGGAGAATTATTCTGTGATGGCGTAAGGACGAGTTCGTTGCTGTCCATTGTCACCTGACAGTTACGGATTGCCTTTACTCCTTCATTGTTGGTCTGGCCGTAAGATACTGAGAAATTGCCATCCAGTGTGTTGCCTTTGATGATGAGCACATTGTAGACACCGTTGCCTGCGGGAGTTGAGTATACAGAGGCAAGTTCTCTCATATTGTTGGCGCCGATCACCATGTTGCGCATCGGAAGATTTTCCATCATATAAATGAAGTTGTCACGATAGTCCTGCACGTTTGCCTGATTTGCACTTACACTTGCGGTCTTTACATTGCTGATCACATTATTATTGTCAATGCGGACTGTGTTATTTGTCTGTTCGGTCATTCCTGACAATTTAGCAAGACCTGAATATGCCTCGTATAAAGATGTATCTGCGAAACTTGCGAAACTTGTTGCTGCGAGGGCTATGAGGGTAAGAAATAACTTTTTCATAATTTTTGATTTTTAGCGTGTTTTTTTTCATAGAGTTAATTAAGAGGGGAAAGGTTTTGGGAGAGAGGGAGGACGGGATGTTACTGTTCGAATACCATTGTGATCATTTCAACGACATCAACTGTCGGGGCAACTGCGATATTGAGATTATTGCTGTCCATGCTGACGTCACAATTCCTGATGATCTCGAGTCCTTCAGCTGTAGTCTGACCGTAGGCTGCTACATATGGACCATTTTTCTCTCCGACGAGGAACAACACGTTGTAAACTCCATTGTCTGACGGCTCGGTGAAAGCGCAAGCCATGTCGTTTTGGTTGTTTGCTCCGATGAGCATGTTTACTACAGGAAGACTTTCATAGGTGTAATAGAACTCCGATGCGTAAGTCGGACCTGTGCAGGTGACGCTTCTCAGATTGGTTATTGAAGTTGTGCTATTAAGTGGCACATCATTAACCTTGGCTTCAACCATTCCGGGGTGATTTACTATCGATGAATAAGCATCGTTAAGTGAAATCTGTGCAAAGCCTGTAAATGAGCAGGCTAAAACTGCGATGAGAGTAAAAAATAACTTTTTCATAATCTTTGATTTTTAGCATTTAATTTGACTTATTAACACGTGTTTGTTTAGGTTGGTTCATCTGTATAGTAAAAAAAATGCAAATAATGCAATTTTTTAACATTTCACCACTATTTTGGATTCATGATGCAGGTAAAATGCAGTTTTTATTCATATCCCTCCTCTTTTTAATCAAACATAATCTGGAGACTT
>CAZQSD010000184.1:0-1815 GCA_964595885.1 uncultured Sangeribacter sp. | reverse complement strand
TTTTAATCAAACATAATCTGGAGACTTAGATATCTATAGTAATAGTTAATGTTAGGGTTCTTTATCTTCTCTTACATTAATCTCATTAAACTTCATATAAATATATAATGGAAATGTAGAGATAACAGGAAGGTGTGATTTATGCTCATTGTGATCATGGATAATTGTGAACATATAATCTACATATAATACATAGGATGGTGAATTATTAATGAACTTTCAATGAACTCAAGTTTTGTAGCCCGACATATAAACTTAGGCAGGACGGTAGTTGTTATAAAATATGTGTAAGAGATCTTGCACAAGTGAATATTGTAAATCTTATATATTATGGACAACAAGAAAATTTATATTGTGAGTTTCGGTGACTCCGACAAATACAGTGTTGCCTTCAGCGGCACTAAAGAAGAGCTTATGAGATCTGAGGAATTCCGTCATATCGTTGACCGTCTGAAAGAATGCCTTAAGACTGACTTCCCCGCAGGCAATTATGATGATCTTATCTCACCGAAGGTAAGCGAGGCTTATCCAGGCGATAGAGATTACCCGGAACTTACTCCCGATGCAGTGCGTCACATTGAGCATTCTCTGAAAAGAGAAGGCGAGGTGCTCAACTCCAACAGGAGACTTGATAGCGATGCACCATATTCCGACATTAACTGAAAGAAAAGAATTTGATTTAAGAAAAAGGTAACAGAACCCCACTGGAAATGACACATCATTTCCAGTGGGAGTTTTCTTATGCGCATATCCTTGCTTTATTGGGAAAATTATGTAATTTTGCAGAATCAGACATCATAAATCCGGATAATCTCGTCATATGGAAACCTCCGATAGGAAATCAAAAATATGCTGCATAGGCCATATCACGCTTGATAAGGTAGTGACTCCCCGTTTATATGTTGAGATGCCTGGGGGAACCGCCTTTTATTTCGGCCACGCCATGAGTCATCTGCATCACGATGGTTTCAAGCTTGTCACATCATTGGGAGAAAGTGAGAAAAAGGCTGTTGATAAGCTTCAGGAAGCTGGAATTGATGTTAAGATGATTCCGAGCCGACAATCCGTATGCTTTGAAAACAAGTATGGGGAAGACATGAACCATCGCACTCAGCGGGTGCTTGCCAAAGCTGATCCTTTTACGATAGACGGACTGAAAGACGAGGAAGCAGATATATTTCATCTCGGCACTCTTCTTGCTGACGATTTTTCACTTGACGTGTTGAAATATCTTTCCGGAAAAGGCCGGGTATCGGTAGATGCACAAGGTTATCTCAGGGAGGTAAGGGGTGAGAATGTGTTTGCGGTTGACTGGATAGATAAGGCGGAGGCACTCCCCTACGTGGATATCCTTAAGGTAAACGAACATGAAATGGAGGCCCTCACCGGGTATTCCGATCCCTTGAAGGCCGCTGTAAGGCTTGCCGATATGGGTGTAAAGGAAGTGGTAATAACGTTAGGTAGCGAAGGATCCTACATATATCATGATGGCGTTATGCACGAGATTCCGGCTTATGAAGCGAAAGAAGTGGTCGATGCCACCGGATGTGGAGACACCTATATGGCCGGCTACCTTTATAAGCGCAGTCTCGGATGCCCGATTGATGAGTGCGGACAGTTTGCCGCCGCAATGTGTACCATAAAACTTGGTGCGGCAGGTCCCTTCTCCGCCTCCGAATCGGATGTCGAAAACATAATTCGATCCTGACTATCGTGAATAACTAAATATAAAATAAAAGCGATCGATTCACATCGACCGCTTTCTGTTTTTCCATAATACTTTTCTAACTAACCTAACATCATGAAACGATTTTC
>CAZQSD010000183.1:0-3294 GCA_964595885.1 uncultured Sangeribacter sp. | reverse complement strand
ATGACCACCATTCTTTTTATTAGCTATATTAGAAATTATGAGCTTTATTTGCGCATGGTCTTGTAGGTCTTGACAGATCCATCTGTCATAGTAGCTTTACAGATGAACATTCCTTTGCCGGGATGCAGGATCCTTACACCGTTCATATCATAATATTCAATATTAGATATTTCAGAATTATTGGTTACGCTGTCAACTCCTACTGTAATATCACCGTTCTCAATATTAAGAGTTGCAATTGGTGAACTGTAGGTTTGATTGTCAACTATACTGATAACCTGTACGCCAATAGTTGTGAATCCTTGCAATACAATTGAGACCTGATGAGTTATGTCCCATGTCCAGAAATGAGATGAGTTCAGATCAAAAGGAATATCAGAAGTGGGTTCCGGGAAGTCGTCTGAATAATCTGAGTAATCACCATCCCCAAACTCTACAAGTTCCTCATCAAAGAAGAGTCTATAGTACATGGTAGAGGTATCCAATAGTTGCCCATAGTCATTCATGTTACTTTCATTAAATGTAAAGACTGCATAGCCATAGTATTCAAACCAGTCATCATAGCTGAGGTTGAAAGGTAACTGAGGAGTTGGGTCGATTTTCTCCGGCTGATAGGTGAATGTTGGATTGGCCCAGCTTATCCACTGGATGACAGTATCAGGTCTTGCACTGATAGCTATCAACATGTCAGTGTCATTTGCTTTGATTGTTTTGGCAACCGGATCATATTCAAACTCATAAGTGTCTACTACTTCACGGTAACCGGTGATATCAACAAAGGCACTGACGAAATATACGAATTCATTTTCTATTATGCCGAGATACTGACCACTTTCCACCACTATCTTATCGTCTTTTATAGTACCTTTTACCCAAGCATCAGGGATATAGTTAGGCTGGAGGTCACCAATCCAGACTTCATCTCCACTGAATCCGATGCGGATCATTGTTCCCTGATCATTAGATCCCAAAACCCAGTTCTCAATTTTCATATCACTTGGAGAGGTAGCAACTTCTCCCTCAAACGGAGTCCACTTAAAGCCTGCATCACCATATCCGGCCCAGTTGCCGTTGTCAACACACACTCCAAGGATTTTTTCCGGGGTAGGGAGGTCATTGGGATCAGTTGTGCCGGGATCATAACCCAAGTCAAGTGAGATTATACCATCTTTGTAAGTGATTTCCACTTCAGTCTCATCAGTGGGAGCATAGCCTGTTATTGTGCCGGTTTCGTCGCGTACTCCCTCCATAAGACGCAACTCATAATTTACGGTGACCATTTCATTGGTTTCCCAATCCATATATTCCTGTGAATATATTGGGCATGGAAGAGAAATGACATAGGTTGTGTCATCCTTTTTATCGGCCTTTATAAAGGTGTCCTGATAGTAAGACCCTAATCCGTCCATGTATATTGCATCATCTGTAATAACTGCCTCACGTGCCATTGTGACGTATTCGAATCCTACATAACTGCCCATAGCCACATAGAAGCTATAGGACTCGATAGCGAAGATCTGGTGTTTGCCATCCGGCGCTTCAGTGATGATTCCATCGGAAGCTTTCATCGGGGCAAGAGATCTTTTGTTCTGTGCGTTTTGCATTTGTAGTTCCCTGAATGTGGGAATCCCTGACTTCTGAGGAGAGGTGATCTGGTAGCTTTGAGGGGCAGCCTGCGCAGAAATAGCCGCCATAGCTACGAAAAACAATGAGGTGAATTTTTTCATATCTACAAGTGTTTTAGATTTGTATTTGCAAAATTAGGTCATTGAAGTGAGATAATGAATAGGAATTATGTAATAAAAATCGGTTAAATGAAAATGCGTAACGAAAAAAAATACGCATTCATAATTTAATTTGTTTATTACAAGTAAATTAATAATAGAGTTTTATTTTATATAAGTGTCCATTTGCGTATTGAGTGAGAGGTTGGAAAAGGATATGAAAAGAGCTTTTTAGAAACATAGGAGGCTTTTGACTGCAAGTCTTGACTTTTATAATGTTAAGTTTGTTGGTTCCGTTTTTAATAATTATCTTTGCTCCCTGAATGAAATGAATAGATACACGATGAAATATTTAAGTGAGATTTTGGTAGCTATTTGCTCATTGGTTTTTATGTCGCTGGCAGCTGAAAACAATGAGGCATTTTATATGCAACGTTTGGTTGCGCGTGATGCGGACAATGAGACAAAGTTACAATGTATTGATTCATTGCTTAATATGGGGGTAGAACAAGCTGACTCTCTAAAATTTTTAAAACTTGATCTTGCCGTAGAGACAGGGCGATATAATACAGCAATAGAGGTATATAAGGATTTACGGGAAGCTAATAGGAAATATCCTATTAATGAGGAGTGTCGATTACGGTTTAAATATATACGGGCTCTAAGCACTGCAAAGCAATTTTACGAGTGTATGTATGAATGCCTTGCGCTATCAGATTTGTCAAAACCCGATAGTCTGATATATTATGATGCGTATGTAAACGAAATGCTTGATGAGTTTGGCCGGACGTCGGAGATGGAATCAGGAAAGAACTATATTTCAGAGACGTCACGTATTTTGGAGTATGCCAAAAAGAAAAAACTATCCTCGAATGTAATAGAGCGGATTTCAAAGAGCCTTCATAATCAGAAAATGTTGGAAGCTATTTATGCCGGTGATTTCGATAATGCATTAAGGGAAGTTACAGCACTTATGAAATTGCCCGTAAATGAATTTGAGCAGGTTCAGCTTGACTCTAATCTGGCATATATCTATATGCAGATTGGAAAACCTGAGCTTGCTGAAAAATACTTTATACAACTGTTGGAGAGTCCCCATTTATTCTATCCAACCGGAGTTGCACTAATGAACTATATGCACCTTCTTAATAAGCAGGGAAGGTATCAGGAATCGATTGAGGTGTTTAATAATCACCCAAAGGCGGCCCAATTATTTGAAAACGATTTGTATTACACTTATTTGATGTGTAATAAGGCTGAGGCTGAATATAAATCGGGATTGAAGGATAAGGGATTTGCAAGCATTATTGAAATGAAAGAGATGACTGATTCGCTTTACATGCAATCAAAGGCACATAATAGCTTGCTTGCCCATCAAGTTTATGGCAAAGATTTGGTAATAAAAAAGATGGTGCCAAAAGTAAACCGTTTGAATCATCTGGTTTGGATTTTGTCAGTTGTCCTGTTGGCCGTGATAATCGGATTGGTGGTTATATACGTGAAATGGCATAAAGCAAGAATGAATTTCAAGGAGACACAACAAAAGCTAAATGACGTGTCTGGCTTATAT
>CAZQSD010000182.1:0-3299 GCA_964595885.1 uncultured Sangeribacter sp. | reverse complement strand
TAGCATTAATCTTCTATATCAACTTCAAAATCATCAGAGAATAGATCCTCACCTTCGGTCTCTTCCTCAGAATATGACTCAAAATCCTCCTCTTCACCCTCAGCTGCGTCATCATCAGAATCAGCACGCTTTGTCTCTTTGCCCGGAAGGAAAGGATTGACAGTCCTGTGGCGTGCTTCCTCACGCTTGGCCTCAAGGGCCTCACGCACTTTTTTCTCCAGCTCGTCAGACAATTCCTGATTATCCTGAATCACTTTCTTCACAGCATCACGTCCCTGACCGAGCTTGTTGCCGTTGTAGGAGAACCAAGCACCACTCTTTTTCACAATCCCCATATCTACTGCCATATCAATGATCTCGCCTGCCTTTGATATGCCTTCTCCGAACATAAGCTCAAACTCAGCCTTCATAAACGGAGGAGCCATCTTATTCTTTACAACTTTCACTTTGGCAATACGACCGATAGACTTTTCACCATCCTTGATAAACGAAGAAGGACGGATGTCAATACGCACAGACGCATAAAATTTGAGTGCATTACCACCGGTGGTTGTTTCAGGATTACCAAACATCATGCCGATTTTCTCACGGATCTGGTTGATAAAGATGCAGCAAGTGCGCGTGCGTGAAATGGTGCCTGTGAGTTTTCTCATTGCCTGACTCATGAGGCGAGCATGCAGACCCACATTTTTATCACCCATCTCTCCCTCAATCTCAGCCTTAGGGGTCAAGGCAGCCACAGAGTCAATCACAAGCACATCTATCGCTCCCGAATTTATAAGCTGTTCGGCAATGTCAAGGGCCTGCTCGCCATTATCAGGCTGAGCAATCCAGAGGTTGTTGACATCCACTCCGAGTTTCTCCGCATAGAAACGATCAAACGCATGCTCGGCATCGATAATCGCGCATATGCCTCCCTGCTTCTGAGCCTCCGCAATCACATGGATAGCAAGTGTGGTCTTACCGGAAGACTCCGGACCATAAATCTCAGTGATTCGTCCACGCGGCACACCGCCTACCCCAAGTGCAAAGTCAAGTCCTATGGAGCCTGTCGACACTACTTCCACATCTTGCACGGCATCATCACCAAGACGCATGATTGTGCCGGTCCCGAAATCTTTTTCAAGGTGTGCCATTGCCACCTCAAGGGCTTTCTTCTTCCCTTCCATGTCGCTTATGCGGCCTACATTCTTTCCGGCCGCTGCTTTTTTCTTTGCCATACGCTATATATTTTTTATTTATTTTCTGACTTATGAAGAAATCGCTCCCGGCATCTCTACTGAGTTACCCTTAAGAGTTGTTTCCACTGCAAAGTTAATACATTCTGATGCTAAATCCACAATTTTTCGGCATTTAAATGCACTCAATTCATATTAAATATTCTTAACACAATTCCTTTCACTGCAAAATAGTTGCAGCATAGGTGGCTAATCTCCTATTATTAAAGAAGAACCATAAAAACAGTTTCATCCCCTTTTGAAAAGCTTTTCAAAAGGGGATGAAACGCCATTTTTTACTTTTTATGTTTTTTCTTTAGAAATTGATTTTATGCGAAACCCGGTTGCTATTGGCATCAGTGTAAACAAGGATGTAAATGCCACTGGCAAGATTAGTGTTGACCACACCACTTGCGGAGGCCATTCCAAACATTTTACGTCCTGAGAGGTCAATCACGGCAAGATCCGTAACATCACCATTAATCTCTATCGCTCCTCCCCGGATAATCTTGACACCTGCCTGACTGTCAACAGTCACATTCTTCACACCGGAATTAAGACCCGTGAAGACATAAGTGAAATAATACAACTCCGGATCAAACATATAAGCGGGCACACCACCGGCCACTACAGTAAGATCTTCACTGGCCATCACCTGACCGGAAATCATTGTGCCGGTTGCACGTGTGGACTGTGGACTTATTCCTCCTCCTGTGTCTACATCATGCACAAGGTTTTCCTGCAACCACTGAGCCGCCGAAGGATTTTCTTCCGCAAGATATTGCTCAATAGGGATATAATCCGTTGCACCGGGCACATATACATAAGAGGCCACCACCGTCTCCATTTCAGTGCCGATGATAAGGCCGCTGTTGAGCACTTGTGTAGGCAGGATCATATCGTTATGGGAAGGCAGCTTTGTCATCGAATCGTTTGCAAAATCAAGCACGTAAGTATCAAAGACTGTTCTTACATCCCAGCCAGAGCCTACGCTACGTTGCCCTGGCATAGCCGCGAGCGTACCCTTTTCATTCATGCGGCTGCTGTTCTGCGGGAAACTTACCGAGGTGTCAAAAATCATATTACGCGCATCAAGGAATAACTCCAGTTTCTCATTATATTCTATAGCTAAGGCATTATATTCCTCAACTGCCTTATTATACTCCTCAATTGCCTCCGGAGTCATGTAATCCTCGAGATGATCACCGGGATAAAGCTCCGGATCAAAACGGCCTTCGGTCTCCCACCAGTCCATGTCTTCCAGATACTCCTCTTTCTTCTCATCGGTCATAAAATCAGTTGGCTCAACTGGTTTCAGTTCAAATTCTCCCGGAAATTCCGGAATTTCAATATGCTCGGGATTAAACATGGATTCAGTCGGAAGGGTATATGACCATTCTCCTGCCTCATCCTGACGATATACTATAGGCTGGATAAACATGCCGGAATAGTCAATGAGCTGTCCTAAGATTATCTTTCCGTCACTACTGATCCATGTGGCAGAGCTATATTGAGGCACAAGACCGAAAAAGTCTTTATCCGGATGCGGAAGAATGAGAGGCTCGCTGCAATTACCGTTGGCGTCTACATCAGCCACATAAGGGAAGTAACTCTGCTGGTCATCATCCATGCCGGTGCTACCGTCGTTACCGATAACTCCAACGATGCGTGAACCATCAGAAGTGATGCCGTTGATTGTGCTGTAGCCATACTTGCTAAGTGAATTTGCATAAGTGATGTTATCGCAATTCACGAAAAGAGCATGACCGTCAGAACCTACTGCCATGCCATCTATAGTGAGGGAATTGCCACTGCCAAGCCATAGGGTTTCAAATGCATACGCATCCTTAGTCTCCAGATCATACAATACCACCTCGCCCATGCCGGTGTCGCTGTATAGCCAGTTTCCATCAGCAGAGATCTTTTGCACAAAGAATTCCGGGAGTTGCAATGGTGCCAAATTCTCAGCATTTGCCCCTGAGACCACTAAACCCATCACTCCCAAAAAGAAAGTTTTTCTCATTGTTTGGTTGATTTTAAGCGTTAGTATAAGAATTCCAATTTACTTTGGGAATTAATGAT
>CAZQSD010000181.1:0-3446 GCA_964595885.1 uncultured Sangeribacter sp. | reverse complement strand
TTTTTATTTTAATATAATTATTATGGGTGGAGAGTTGAATGAATATTTCATAATAATTTATAAGTATCTAATTTGCAATTATAATTGTGTCTATGGATATTTCCTATTGATAGGTGCGAAAATAAACTTATTATGCCTTCCCATAATGTTGTAAGTTTACTGATTTTATAGGTAAAGCATTATGCGGATAACGTTTAAAAGGAACGGTATAAGGCCAATCTACTCCTCTATATTATAATCTCTTGCTTTTGATTCCCTTGAAATAATCGAATAGTTTAATAAATTCGATATAAAAATGTAAAGTATATTTGTCTAATTGTAAAATATTATATACTTTTGTTGCGTTAAAGAAGTAGTATTAATTTTAACTTTTCCAAAGAATGAAAAATTTGCTTTTCCCGCAAGTATTTCAATTAATAGGCTGGTGCCTATTTGTGCCGGCCCTTATCATTGGGATTCTTTGCTTTTTGTGTGTATGGAGTTTAAGTGGAATAGTGGAGACAATTGCTTATGATGCAACTATTATAGGCATTGCTTTAGGCGGACTTTTTATTGTGTGTTCCAGGGAGCCGCATGAAGATGAGATGACGCGTTCGATCCGACTGTCAGCGTTATTAAATGCCCTATATGTGTATGTGACATTGTTGGTCGTCAGTACTTTGCTTATAAATGGTGTCACATTCTTTATGTTTATGGGTCTCAATCTTGTGCTGTTGCCTATAATATATGTGATTATCTTTAGACTCGAGATACATCGGTATAATAAGATGTGTGAGGATGAGGAATAGGATAAAAGTGGAGAGGGCGGAAAAAGATGTGACTCAACAGCAATTGGCGGAAGCAGTGGGGGTGAGCCGGCAAACAATTGTTGCCATTGAGAAAAACCGATTTCTACCTTCCACACCTCTGGCTCTTAAAATAGCGAGATTTTTTTCCAAGCCTGTTGAATCAATCTTTATTCTTGAGGATGGAGATTAAATATAATTAATATGAAAAGTAAGGTAAAATTAAGCATTTATTGCATTTTGATCTCTTTGGTTGTGATTATAGCCTTTATAGTTGGCATAGTGTCATCATGGGGGATTAATGACAAGATCTGGTGGCTCGTCGGGATCTTCGTGGTTTTGATGGCATTCGGTTTGTTCTATTCCCCTATAAGTATTGAGGCGGCGGAATCAGCTGTGGTCATCCATAGAGCAGTGAAAACAAAAGCCATTCCGTATTCTTTAATACGGTCGGTAGATTGGTGTTATCCATCGGCCGGAGGGTTGCGTCTGTGTGGCAGTGGTGGATTCTTAGGTTATTGGGGTTATTTCAATGATATTATAATTGGCACATATTTTGGCTATTATGGACGGCGTGACCAATGCATCCTCATCCGACTCAAGGATGATAAGCAATACGTCGTCAGCTGTCAGAATCCTGATAAGATGTTGGTCTTAATAAATAGTAAACTCAGCTAACTGGAGGAGGGTCAGATTCCATTTGGGTCAGAAGCGGTTCATTTTGCAGGGGGTATTGCAAAATAAAATAAATATGTCTAAATTTGCAAGCCACAAACCAATAAATATATGAAGACAGCATTGATCACCGGAGTCACAGGTCAGGATGGAAGTTATCTCTCGGAGTTTCTCCTTGAGAAAGGATATGATGTGCATGGCATTATCAGGCGTTCCTCAGTAGATTTCAGAGAACGCATCGCTCATTTGGAGGGACATAGTAATTTCCACCTTCACTATGCCGATCTTGGTGATTCGATGTCAATCATGCAGGTAGTTGGAAAAGTGCGTCCTGATGAGATTTACAATCTGGCGGCTCAAAGTCATGTTCAGGTAAGTTTTGATTCTCCTGAATATACAGCTAACGTAGATGCAGTAGGCGTCCTGCGTATTTTAGAAGCTGTCAGACTGACGGGCTTGACTGATACGTGCCGGATATATCAGGCATCTACTTCAGAACTTTATGGCAAGGTTGAGGAAGTGCCGCAAAATGAGAAGACACCTTTCCATCCCTATTCACCTTATGCTGTGGCAAAGCTTTATGGCTTCTGGATAGTAAAAGAATATCGTGATGCCTATAATATGTATTGTTGTTCCGGGATTCTGTTTAATCATGAGAGTGAGCGACGCGGCGAAACATTTGTAACACGGAAGATCACTCTTGCGGCCGCCCGTATAGCCCAGGGGAAACAGGAAAAGCTGTATTTAGGCAATCTGTCAAGTCTTCGTGATTGGGGTTATGCCAAAGATTATGTTGAGTGCATGTGGCTGATTCTTCAGCAGCCTAAACCAGATGACTATGTGATTGCCACAGGAGAACAGCATTCCGTAAGGGAGTTTTGTCTGTTGGCTTTTCACAGGGCTGGCATTGAGTTGCGTTTTGAAGGCGAGGGAGAGAATGAAAAGGGGATAGATGTCAAGACGGGCAAGGTGCTTGTGGAGGTCTCGCCTGATTTTTATCGGCCTACGGATGTGGTGAATCTATGGGGGGATCCTACTAAGGCTCAGAGGGAATTAGGGTGGAATCCGAAGAAGACAAGTTTTGAAGATTTGGTTAATCTGATGGTGGATGCCGACATGGCGAAAGTGGCAGTAGAAAAGGCCGGGGATCATGTGCGCACCAATTTGGCGGAATATCTTGAGAAAGGCATAGTTAAGTAACGGTCTACACAAAACATTTCTTTTTTAATTTCTTTACCAAATATTAAGTGGCAGAATAAAGGAGGTAGGAAAAGAGGATAGAGTAATTTTGCCATAAAAAATTATGGCTGAATTTACAAAGATGATTCCTTTTATCTTCCATTTCGCTGCCGGAGTATATGGCAGGAATGGTGATGATTTACGTTTACCTCTAGAAAAGCAATTTGAAATTGCAGGACACAGAGGTTGGAGCGATGATCCTGATGATCCGGGAGGTGCGACAATGATTGATGTGACCTTAGGAGCCTATAGGGAATACTGCCGGAGAAATGGCAGACCCATTCCAAACAAGGCACGGTTAGTCTGCATTTCATTCTGTGAATGGACTGATATTCTGAAGACCATGTATTGGGATTGCTGGCGTGCTGATGAAATCTTGTCACCAGGACTGGCACACCTTTTGGTGGATTGGATATGGGCAAGCGGTAAGGCTTCCATTAAATCGGCACAACGTATTATTGGGGTTAAGGCTGACGGAATAGTCGGCCAGATAACTTTGTCGGCACTTAATAACGCGGCCGATCTTCAACTCTTTAACGAGATTAAAAATGCCAGAGTCACATATTATAAACAGTGTAGGGGTGCTTGGAAATACCTGAACGGTTGGATGCGGCGACTGAATGCTATTCTTCCGGATGGTCGATTCCGGATATATAATAATTATTTCTAAGTGACGCTGATGCACTATGTGGGTTGTCGTCCCGTATCTGTCCCGGCACCTAAATTTTAAATGCCCGTAACTTACTG
>CAZQSD010000180.1:0-3513 GCA_964595885.1 uncultured Sangeribacter sp. | reverse complement strand
CATAGCGCAAGCGGTCGGCAACAAGCGGATTGTTCTTATAATTGCTCCGGTATGTAACCCAGTTATCATGAAGTTTCTTCGGGCATAGCACCAACACTGACTTGTTGCGGTTCTCGTAATACTTGATTACGGAAAGCGCGGTAAACGTTTTGCCGAGACCAACAGAATCAGCAAGTATGCAGCCGTTATACTTTTCGAGCTTGTTGATGATGGCGAGTGCCGCATCGCGTTGGAAGTTGTAGAGTTTATTCCAGATAACGCTTGACTTGAAGCCCGTGGCTTCATTGGGCAAAACGTCCTCCGAGATGTCTTCAAGAAACTCGTTGAAGATATTGTAGAGCGTAACGAAGTAGATGAATTCCGGGGAATTTTCCTTATATGCGTTGGTGATGTTGTCGAGAACCTGATCAGTCACAACCTGTACCTGTCCGCTATCGTTCCAGATCTGGTTAAAAATCTGAAGGAACTGATGAGTAAACGGAGCCTCCATCTTGGTGATGGCTGTAGCAATGTTATTACCTTTTTCACACCCAAGCTCTACTGTGGTAAATCCTGAAATTGGATTATATGTGGTGTCATCAACAATAGCAAATGACGGCATACCGGCATTGGTGCGGTTTGACTTGAAGCACACCTTCTTTCTTATCCACTCAGCACACTCTTTGGCGACAGCTTTCAACGAAAGTTCATTACGGAGTTTGATTTCAAACTCTGAGCCGTACAGATCTCGTTCACGGTTCAGACGTGGAATGTAAAACTCGCGTTTCTGTTTATCGGCTTTTTCTGTGATAAAAGATGGGGAAGTGAAGATGAACCGCAGTTCAGAAATATCCCCCAACTGTTCCTTCAACTCTTGGAAAGCATAAATAGAAAAACTTGACGCAGCGATTGCAACCTTAGAGCCGGAGCGCAACGTCGTCATCATATCCTCTTTGAGCGTCTTGTTTATGTTATCTATAATTTCCATTTTGCAATATGAATTTGTTGTTACCTTTTTACTCCTCCTCAACGATACAGCGACCGATGTTCCAAAAGGTTTGTTTTGAAGGAATTGATGCGCTGCTTGAAGTTTTTGCGGAGGCATTCCCTATAGAGGGAGGGCTCTGCGCCGTGATAGTCGCCTACATTGAGAATATCAAGTATGTTAGGCAGGTAACTACCGTCGAAACCTTCTACCACAAGCACCTGGGCATCGGCGTCAACAGTAACGGTTATTGTGTCGTTCAATATGGCTGGCGTGTTGTCAGTGCGCCAGTTTACAGGATTAATGCACATGACATTGGGCGCACTTACAACCGGCTTTACATATTTGACATCTGAAACCGAATTATAGCATATCACAACCCCGGTGTCTAAAGAATCCCGGGCAGCCTGAATATAAGGATGGGAAGCCACATCTTCAGGAGTGACTTTATACCCCATCACGTATGCGGCAATCATTCTGTCACGGGTTGTCTTATCCATAACCTTCAGCAACTCAACCACTGACTTTCCTCCCTGACTGAAGCCGGCAAGTATAAACGGACGCCCATCATTATACTTCTCGATAAAGCGGTCAAAGGCATTTTTCACGTCCACAAACGCCACGTCGTGATAACGCCTGTTAATCGTATCCTCATTAAGGGTGGCCCATGAATCAAGAGTTATGTGGCGGTAATAAGGTGAATAGAAATTATTCCCGTCAGCCATATATTCAGCCACCTCCCCTATCTCGATTCCCATGTCTGCCCTATGGTCAGCCCGTGAAGGGTCAGCGTAATGACTCACACGGCCATCAGTTGTGTACCAGTCAAATTCCCAAGTTGAGGGAATATAAAACACGTCAGCACCGTCATTCTCTGCATCATTGCGCACAATCGTCCACATTTCAGCATCCGAATAGTCAGGCATTGCCGGAACATACACCCTCTCTCCGACCGGCATCACTGAGTCAGCGTCATGACAAGCCGAAATCAGAATCAATATCACTAAGCCCGCAACAGCAGAAAACAAATTTCTCATATATTAAGCAATTGAATTATAAATCAGTTATTTATCCGATTTAAGCAAAGGAAGCAATTTGCCGTAGGTAAGCATACGCCATATCCATTCAAGCGGTCCGAAGCGGAATAGTCTCAGCCAACCCATACTAAACAGAATCTGGAATGCAAACACACCAAGAGCTACCAACTCAGTGCTACCTAAACCCAAGGAGGCACCAAAAGCGAAGCCTATGCCATAGAAAAGAAACATGCCGATCACTGACTGCGATATATAATTGGTCAGGGCCATTCTGCCGGGAGCTGCAAAGATTTTCCATATCACTAAATTGCCATGACTCTTGCAGAATAATCCTAAGAGTGCGGCATAGGCAAACCCGAGAGGATAGACGCTAACCGTATACAGCAGGGTGTGAACGCCATTACCCCAAGGATGTCCCTCCATCCCACTGACTGCATACAACACAGAGAAAGGAACCCCGATCACTCCTCCCCCAATTGCCACATTCCGAAGCAATTTGGAATATGCTTTCAAATCTGCATATAGCTTGTGGCGTCCTATCACAAACCCTATCAAAAACAGACCGAACACCTTGAAATAACGGTTGCCGTCAACAAACTCATACATTCTCTCCCACGCACCCTGGACAAGGAACTTAAACACATCGCCATAACCTGACGCATCGCGCAGCCACGTACCGAAATTTTCTTCGTTAATACCGTATAGTGTTGCATACTCCCACCATTTCCCGTAGGGATATGCTGCCAAAAATATTCCCTCCTTCTCACATACAGTGTCGATAAGCACAGGCAGCAGTAAACATATGGCTGCAACTATCAGTATTTTCCGATCCGATACATTTCTAAACAATGGCAGCAACATTCCCAAGACAGCATACAGCAACAGTATGTCGCCACTCCATATCAGCATCAGATGCGTACACCCTATCAGTGTGAGTATAACCATCCGGCGATAAAATATCCTGAAACCATCTGCACCCCGTTCAGCCGCATGGGAAATGATTATAGAAAATCCTATGCCAAACAGAAGAGAGAAAAGAGTATAAAACTTTCCATCGACAAATAGGAGCATAAAAAACTTTACATACCGGTCAATCGCAGCACTCTGCATGGCAGCCACCACTGAATCCGGTTGGAAGGTGTAAAGTGAAAACTCCGGATAATTTGCCAGACACACTCCGAGAAGGGCAAACCCGCGAAGTGCATCAAGAAAGATATGACGTTTTGAAGCGGCCACCGGTGAGAGGTCGCCTGCATGTTTCATCATCAGAAATATAAGCTGTTATATTTAACCATTAATTTAAAAGAGGCTGCAAGGTTCACACAACAGTTTAACCTTACAGTCTCTTCAATATGTTATGCGTAAGATCAGAGTAGATCAGGCTTTGTTCTTGATGATAAGCACCTCGATGATCTGCACTGCAGTCTCCTCAGGAATATTCAAAGCTTCTGCCAATTGATTGATAACCTCCTTCTCCTCATCTTCAACCACACCATCAGCAAGAGCGATGTC
>CAZQSD010000179.1:0-3628 GCA_964595885.1 uncultured Sangeribacter sp. | reverse complement strand
AATATCTATCTTCAACTCTAATTGAAGTTATTTAAACTCATTCCAAATCCCTATCCTATTTATTCCGGAATATAAAGCAAGTGTCATCGAATCAGCCGGCTCTGATAGTTTGAGGTGTTGATAAAATATTTTCGGGTTACTCACTATTTGACCACTTTTTAATACGCTTATCAATCTCTGATTTAGGAAGACGAACATTTATATTGGGTGAGATGTTTGTGTCGTTGACTATTATCTCCATTGAGCTATACTAACTGAAGATTGGCTTTAACGTTGTCTATTGAAGTATTGAGCAATACAGCGGCCTTAGAAGAAGTAATGATTTCATCTGCCAGTGCCCGATAGACCATTCGGGCGAAGCGGCCTGACTTCTCCGGCTCAACACGCGATTTCTCTACCAAAGACCGGAACTCTGACATTGTACTCTTCTTCTTCTGAAACACGCTGTATCTATTTTCAGTTATGACCCCTAACTCCTGCAGCGAAGTCATTATATCATCAACAGATATCCCGAACTGACGCTGGATGTCGGTCAATTCCGACAATGAAATATCATGACGGGTACTTCCCAATTTCGATTTAAGAACAGCCGCAGGGAGTAACATTTCGCTTGCAAAAGCATTACACAGACTTTCTATCTCTTTAGAGGAGACCTCAGCTGGAATATCCAATAGCAGGTGACCAAGCTCATGAAGTGCGGTGAAACGCTTGCGCTCAGTAGGAAAGTTACCATTGACAACTATCAAGGGTATATCATCATTGGCAAACCCACTCAACCCATCGAAGCCTTCATTCTCTGCCAGCTCGATTACTTTAATTCCGTTGTCTTCAAGCACCTCAATTACATTGGAAATACCGTCAATGCCAAGTGATAGAGTGTGGCGGATTTCTCCAGCGAACTCCTTTGCATCTTCTAAAGTGCGCACCTTTTTACGAGGGAGGGTGAAGCGTATTTTAGAACCGACTATCTGCTCGATTTCCAAGTAGCGTTCCAATTCCTCCCTGACGCGCTCTTTGACTGCTTGAGCCATCTTCTCGGTAAATCCGGATTTCTTACGGAACTCCACCTTGTCAACTTCTACGGTAAAGGGACGGAAGAAGTAGTCAATCTTCATATCCAAAGCATTTGCAAGGTCTATAAGGACAGTGCTATCAGGCTTCATCTGTCCTTTTTCGTACTTGTTAATCGCCTGTCGACTAATGGGTGCAGTGAGGGATTGGGCAAGTTTTTCCAGGGAAAAACCTCTCATCAGTCGAGCTTGCCTTAGCCGGCGAGGGAATATGTCGGATGCTTGAGCATTCATATATATTCTATATACTTCTATCTATTCTAATTAGTTGACAAAATTAATAAAAATATCTGATTTGTCAACCATATTTATAAGTAAAAATTGATGCAGGAGCCGGATCTGATAGTTTGAGGCCTAATATCAATCATACTATATGTGCTGCAGCAAATTATGTGGCGGAGGAGATTATGTGGGTGACGAAGTAGGAGGGAATATTTTATTTATTTGAGCTTTTAAATCCGCATACTGTGATTTCTGACCGTCAAACAGACTATTGATCAACTGAAGTTTAAGACACTGTACATCTTCAGGCACCAATAATGAGAATCTTACGCAAAACTCAAGCATATACACTTCTTCCTTAATTAGAATACATTCGAGAGTCAACTGACATTGGTTCAATAGAGCCGGGAACTTATCATCGATGAATATATAAATAGCACTATCGACTGCACCAATTGAGTAGTCAATTTCATCCGCCACAGCTATATCATATATGCCACTACCGATAACAACCTTCTTCCTTTTCTTCACATCATCCAATTTGAAGAAATCGATTAGTTCTGCCGAATCTATATTATACTTCTGCAGATTTGGAAGAGATGAGACCTGGGTGGCATATACCTTGCCTGCGTATTGTAAAAATGCAGCTGACACTAAAGACGGTAAATCAGCTAATGACTGCTCTTTAAACAAGTATAAAATATCCTTCGTAATTTCTATTGAAGTAACGAAAATTTTATCAAGTCTTGACACATTTGCAAAACTTTCAGTTGTCGGTAATGTTCTAAGGCTATTATCGAGACTGACCTGAACTTCACGCTCTAAAACTTCCAAGTCAGTGTCAGTTATATTTTGAGATGCGATTTCTTCATTAATTTTTACTTGTATCTTATCCGAAGCTGCTGCCATCTGTTTGTCAATAACAGACATAAGATTGAGTTTTTCGAACCCTAAACTTTCGAAGAAGACTAAATTATCATAGAGTACACTACGAAGACGATTTATTATTTCCTTATCATTTTCATCCGCATCATGGAAATCAAGATCAAAAAGACCCTGAAAGTGTGTGGCATTACCTGAATGGATCTTGAAATAAGCTTTTAAGAGGCAATACAATGCATACTTCATGAACCAACCTTCGATGAAATTATTTTCATTTATGTCACGTTGTTCAAAGAAAGGGTAATTATACTGGAAATAGAAAAAGCTATTAGGAATAGAGTGAATTTCTTTTATAGTGTGCACAATTTTATCGATAGTATTGGGGATAAAGGTCTGTTCTCCATTTGTTGAAATCCTATAGTCGATTAATTCATCTACTATTTTAATATTCCCCTTATAGAACAGGTATGCACCCAACATATAATGTTGTTCAATGAAACGGTGGAGTTCCTGCTCATAACACTCTCTCACCACTTCCGGCAAAGAATGATTATTCGCCCTTAAATCCATAGTGTACTGAGCACTTTGCAAAGCATAGGCCCAGTAACCTAATATCCATTCCCTGTTTCCCGATGCAGCCAATAGAACAGAGTTAGCCCAGATATTATGGAAAGTCATATCCGAGATCACACTCTTCACACCGACACCCCCAAAAAGGACAGTAATAAAGTTGACCGGATTAGCAACATAGGGATTTATTGATCTTAACTTCGCAGAAAGTCTTGTGATTTCAGTGACGGTCTGATAGATAACATCCGGATAAACAACAGAGAGTTGTTTTATGGATTTCTTAGTTACACTGTTATCAATTGGAAAATCTTGAGCGCTCTTTCTGCTAAGGCCCACACATCCTCCAAAAACAGAGTTACAATTGATAAACAATTGCAAATTTTCTACCGCCATTGAAAACTTAAGAAGGTCTAAGAATACCTCATATTCATCCTGATTTTTAACCAATTTTTCAGGTACTGATGCCACCCTTTGCTGTAGTTTTATAGGATCAAAATATATTAAAGTTACCCATACCATTAGGATAAGGCATAGGAAAGTTATACCAAGACAAGCGATAGCGATAATCCGGGCTGAATGATTGATGAAATAGTCGGCATCTGCCGGAGCTTCCGGTGCAAAAGGCATATATATCATTAAACCGAACATCAAAATCAAGGAAAAAGTAAACCACTTGAAAGCCGGTTCCTTCTTAAAACGACGCATTATCGTCACAGAAGAATACTTCACATCCAAAGAAGTAATTATCTGCAGCATGATAGGATAAGACAGACCTATTAAGGCAGCCAGGACATTTATGCAGAGCGTTTCAGCTGTAAGTTCATTCATAACACTTCATTATAATTCCTGTAGCAAAGTTAACACTGAAAGTTTACAATAGCAAA
>CAZQSD010000178.1:0-3654 GCA_964595885.1 uncultured Sangeribacter sp. | reverse complement strand
GGCTAATAAATTGCAAAAATACGTCAAAAAAGCGGTTTACGCAATTTCCCACCCCTATTTTTTTACTTTTACCCCATTTGAAAGTTTCCAAATATATATTTTTCCGTGACAATCGTGCTACAATACATAAAAATAAGAAAGATGATGATTGTAATAGGCCGGTACTCGTGTACGGGAGACCGGCCTTTAGGCTTTTAATTAATCCTCTAAAGGCGCAATTATTTTTCCTTGTGTATTATCCAATGATCAATGTTACGGGTATTTTTGGAAAACGAAATTCCAATTTTAAAAAGCGTGCGCGAGTCAGAAGCAAATGGGAGTGCATAGTTTTTCCTCTCAATTTGGGAAAGAGCATCTTTAGCCGACCCGTTTAGTTTCAACTCTATGCCGTGCTTACAATCTTGCAGCATCTCATCTCCTGTAATGCCGCAAATAGTGGCGTATGCATTATCCAGGGAGATGTCGTTCAGAAGCGGTCCACTGATTATTGCCGTAGTTCTGAGACTATCAGCAGCAGCTCGTCGCGCACTTCGGTTGGGAGATTTATCTCGCGCACCTGCATGCTGCGGCTCCACCCTGCCACGTCTTCCGGCAGCAACGTGAGCAGCACGTCACGAAACTCCTCTACCTCCTCCGGGGTATAGCTGTCTGCCTCCCTGCCGCGATAACGGTCAAGCTCCTCGTCATCGTAATAGACAATCTCACCCGTGAGCGGCGAAAGGTTGGTCTTCTCACACACGGTGTGCATTCCGCAGCAAATCCCCCCGTCTTCCGACGCAGCAACCTTTGCATCAGCACTTGCCTCGTCAGCAGTTTCCGCCTTTTCCGCAGGAAGCGGCTCTTGACGGCGTTTCCTATAATATATCACATCTATGGCATACAGGATTATTCCTATGATAATCATTGCCACAAGTATAACCATTGCTCCTCTCATATCAACCAATCTTTTCTAACCACATGCATCACATCACCCTCCCGACGGCACTCAAGGCCGATTACCGGCAACTGATCCCAAAATCCCGGGAAAGACTTATTTACCACCTCAGGATTGGCGATGCGTATATTACTGTTAAGACGTGCCATGATGGCAAACGCCATTGCTATGCGGTGGTCGTCATATGTATTAATCACACACTCCGGCATGGACCACGCGCCTCCCCGCCATTCTATTGAATCTTCACCTACCACTATTGGATAACCCAATTTCTCTATCTCCGTCTTCATGGCAAGAAGGCGGTCGCTCTCCTTGATGCGCAAATTTCTAACTCCGGTGAACTTAAACCGTGTGCCTTGCATAAGGCTACCGATTGCCAAAGCAGGCATAAGATCGGGATTATCTTTAAGGTCTATCTCAACATAGTCGTATGCGTCAGCCACCCGAACCACTACTGCCCCTTCATCTTTTTTAAATCGGCAACCGACCCCCATTCTCAGGAAAAAGTCTACCACAGCCGCATCCCCCTGAAGAGATTCCTCCGGAGGAACCAAACCGGCTATTGACGTCCAGTCAGAACTGAAACATTTGGCGGCAAAGAAATAAGATGCCGCCGTCCAGTCTGCCTCCACCTCAAAATGCTCAGGAGCTGAATAGTCACCGTGGGTTACAATAACCCTATCTTCCCGGAAATCAACCTCTATGCCAAAACGCTCCATAATCTTGGCGGTCATTTCAATATACGGACGTGACACGAGTGGAGTGGTAAGGCGAAGTGTCATGCCGTTTTCCCACTTAGGAGCCACCAACATAAGTGCGGAGATAAACTGCGAACTGATATCCCCCCTTATTTCAAACTCACCCCCTTTTAACTTGCTTCCTTTAATTCGATATGGGCCTTTATTTTCTCCCCCCAAATTTTCCACATAGGCTCCTGCAGCGCGGAGCACATTTAGTAACGGAGTCATTGGGCGCGACACAAGCCGATCCGTACCAGTAAGAATGAACTCCGCACCCGGAGTTGACGCTATCACCGCTGCCAGGAAACGGAAAGCCGTGCCTGAAGCACCTACATCTACCCGCCCCACTTCTGTGTCTTCTTCATTCTCATTAAGAAAGACTATATTGAGTGCCTTCTGAATGACTTTCAAGTCATCGCAGTCATCAAACTTGCGGCAAGCAGGAAGCGTGCCTGCAAAGAAAGATGCCACCAAATAGCGTGCCCCTATACTTTTAGAGGCTGGCAGATGAACACAATAATCAGACGAATAAGAAAATTCCATCTTAATAATCAATTATTATGAAACAAAAGGCATGCATCACCATATGACAGAAAGCGGTAATCATTGGCTAACGCCTCATCATATAGATGCCGCCAACGCGGTTCTCCATCTTTCTCCCCTAAGAATGAAGACACCAACAGAAGAAGTGTTGACTGCGGTTGATGAAAATTCGTGACCATTATGTCAACCACTCTCCATCGGTAGCCGGGAGCAATCATTATGGCAGTGGAAGCCGTAAGTGTTTCCATGCCCTTTTCTTCGAGCCATTTATCAATAGCCTCCAGAGCAACCACAGTATCAATACCTTTCGACTCTTCATCGTAAGCACACCACTGGGTGATATGCAAGCTGTCATCACCCTTCCTAAGCCCGTCACCGAGATATGGAAGCGATTCGAGAGTCCGCACGCTTGTAGTGCCTACCGCCACAAGAGGCTGCCCGTTACGTTTCTGTTCGATCAGTTGCCTTATGAGTTGCCTGGAAACAGAAAATACCTCTGTATGCATGGGATGACCTCCGATATTTTCAGATTTGACAGGCTGGAACGTACCCGCACCTACATGCAAGGTTAGTTTACCCACAGGAATATTATGGGAGCCCAGATCATCAAACACAGCCGGCGTAAAGTGTAACCCTGCTGTCGGGGCGGCCACAGAACCCTTTGTGTTGGCATATAGGGTCTGATAGTCCGACAGGTCGCTCTCTTCCGATTCCCTTTTTAAATAAGGAGGAATAGGTATGTAGCCGGCAGCATCTACCACTGATGCGAAAGTCACCTCCGGACTATCCCATGTAAATTCTATGGCATGTGCATTCCCCTCCGTAGGATTGAGTCTTCTCGCCTTAAGGATTATTGGGCCATCTGTGCCATCCGGCTTTATATCCATTGTCAGCTCCCCCGATTTCCAGCGTTTGAGATTTCCAACAAGGCAATTCCACACACACCTTCCTCGCGTCTGAAACGACAGCACATAGTCTGACGGATCTTCCGGCTCAAGAAGAAAGACTTCTATTCTCGATCCGGTTTCTTTATAAAACGTCATCCGTGCATTGATTACCTTTGTATCGTTGCATACAAGCATCGCCCCCGGAGGAAGCAGACCGGCCAGTTCAGAAAACCTGCGGTGAGAGATCACTCCATCAGGTCGTGAGAGAAGCAATTTGCAGGCGTCACGTTGACTCAAAGGGTGACGAGGTATTCTCTCATCCGGGAGATTATAGTTGAAATCCTCTATTCTTATATCTTTTACCATAAATTTTTCAAATTATTTTTGCAATTATTACTCAATGATAATCAGTATATTAAATGAGTAATCCCAAATTATTGCAAATTATTTTTCACAAAATTAGCAAAAAAATTTGGAAGATACGGAATTTTGATATAACTTTGCACTCGCAATCGGGCGATTAGCTCAGCTGGTTTAGAGCGTCTGCCTT
>CAZQSD010000177.1:0-3663 GCA_964595885.1 uncultured Sangeribacter sp. | reverse complement strand
GAAAAGAAATATGGCACAAAATGAAGACTTGGTCTCTACCAGACTTCTAAAAACAATAGCACGCATCCTACAGTCGCTTCCCGAATATTGGGATGAAATACGAAATCGGATTTTCGTTTGCCGCACACTGGAAAATCAACAGACAGCATAGTTCAAGAACGTTTCTTGTATGTCAGAGCCGCGAGAATACAAGTAAAAAGTGCAAATGCTGTTAATCCGGTGAATTGAATCGGAAGGTCTATAAAACTACTCCCTTTGAGATAGACCGAACGCATGATTTCGATAAAATAGCGGGGTGGAATGGCATATGTCAAAATTTGTGCCCATTGTGGCATTGAGCGGATGGGTGTGAACAATCCTCCCATCAATTGAAAAATCATTATAATGGCAAACATGACGAAGAGAGTCGGAAGGAAGCCACATATGATTATAAGAAGAACAACGATCAGCCCGGGAATCATAAAGTTGAGGTAGTCAAGTGTAGGGTTGTAGAGATTTACAACACTTACAGCAGATTGAGGGACAGATAAACCGGAAGAATTCCACCATTGGCTTAATGTATTCATGACAGATTGTGATACATACTGCGCCCCTAACATTCCAGTGGTGGGGTTTACTCCATTAGCCTCAACACTTACAATGGAATTTCCGGCAAGCATCTTACGAGAGTAATCTGTGGGAATTGTAAGCAAAACATCAGATGTGCCTTCTTCTATCGACTTCATTGCCTCAGTCCGGGAAGAGGAGACTACCTCAACCTTTAGTGTCTTTGTGGATCCTATATCAGAAATGATACGCCGGGATAACTGACCATTGTCATTATCGACCACTGCGACAGTCACATTCTTGACATCCATAGTTGCTACAAGAGGAAGCACCAACATTACCGGATTCAAAAAGGGAGGCAACCTCCTGAGGTTTCGCAACTCCTTGAAACTCGAAGCTTTCGTTTACCTTAAACTTTTCAATCACATCGCGGACAGCTTCTGAATATCGGTCCGGAACAACTACAATACGTATATCTCCGACTTCGGTAGATATGGCAAAGCCGAACAGAAGTAGCAAAACGACCGGCATGATGACGGATATCACCATTATTCTCGCAGCACGCACAATATGAAGCCCCTCCTTCTTGACAAGTGAATTAAAGACACTCATATCATTCTCCTCTTTTAGCATCTTTGGCCACAATCCTAAAGACCTCGTCCATCGTGGTGGCATGATATTTTTCTTTTAATCCGGCTGGAGATTCGAGAGCGGCGATTTTTCCATCAACCATTATAGACACACGGTTGCAATATTCCGCCTCATCCAGATAATGGGTAGTCACAAAAATAGTTATGCCTTCAGACTAAGCACGATAAATCAGCTCCCAGAACTTGCGTCGTGTCAAAGGATCAACGCCTCCCGTCGGCTCATCAAGGAATACAATGTGGGGATTGTGAATAGTAGCCGCGGCAAAAGCCAGTTTCTGTTTCCAACCTACCGGGAGATCCTTGACAAGCAAATTACGACCCCCTGATAAGGCACCGGACCTACGATTGGGAAAGCGCGCAAGTTGACTGAATACCGGGGCTATCAGATCGTAATTGTCATGGACATTTACGCCGAAAGCGAAGCAAAAAAACCAAGATTTTCCTTGACAGAAAGGTCTTGGTATAGAGAGAAGTGCTCAGGCATATAGCCTATCTTCGTCCTTGCTTGCCGATAGTCGGAGACAACGTCAAGCCCACATATCCGTGCCGAACCGCTATCTGGGAGAAGCAGAGTAGCGAGTATTTGGTAGAGAGTGCTTTTACCGGCTCCGTCAGGACCAATCACACCAAACAGCTCTCCTTTCCTAATCGCAAACGATATATCGGCAAGTGCGGAGATGGAACCGTAGTGCTTTGAGAGATGCCTTACCTCGACGGCATAAAATTCATTTGTTGCTTTGTGATCGCTCATAATCTGACTTCCCCATATTGTCCGAGTTTGAGACGACCATCGTTTTTAACGGTTATCTTGACTGCATAGACCAAGTTGGCTCGTGAGTCTTTTGTCTGGATGGATTTCGGGGTAAATTCGGACTCCTCAGCAATCCATGAAATGGTACCCGGATATTCAAAATGCTCATCACCCCCGAAGTCAGCTATGACAGTGACGTCCTGGCCAATTTTTATATTGGCGAGTTGAGAAGCTGTGAAGTATGAACGAAGATATATGTTATTCAAATCAGCCAACTTAACAAGAGGCTTTCCCGGGACAGCATATTCACCCGTTTCGGCATACTTTATAAGGACTGTGCCTGTCAAGGGGGAGTTAATAAGGCTTTTGATTATCTGTTCTCCAATCTGTTCAGACTGGTACATCAGTGCCTTAGCATTGTCAGAAATTGAAGTCTTAGATTTATCAAGAGTAGAAAGCAATGCACTAAGTTGACCTTTAAGAGTATTGAGATATGCCTCGGCATCGTCATTTTGCTTCTGTGTTGCGGCCCCATCCGTGAGGAGTCTTGAAATACGGTTACATTCCTGCTGCTGATGAGAAATCTGAGTGCGTAGTGCTGCAGCCTGGGCGGCAATATCGGGCGATCCGCTTTCCACCGAACGCCGTTGATGGTCTATCTGATTCTTCTGAAGCACCAACATCGTGGTGTCTATCACTGCAATAGTCTGGCCGCGTCTTACACTGTCGCCCTCCGCGACATCAATCATCAGTATCTTGCCGGGGGTTTCGGCCGAGACTGTTACTGTAGTCGCCTCTAATATACCGGTGGCATCATAATCAGAAGATTTAGAACATGACGTCAGGAAAGTAGGGCTGTAGCATCAATCACCCCGTTTTCGAGCTGAGACTCTGCAGTTTTTCTGACATTCGTACGCAACTCAATTATCCGGCTGTCATCCTTCATTATCGTTCTCATCCCATCGATTGCCTCTCTTTGGCTGGCCTCAACAATACTTGAATTAAAGAGGAAAAGCTCGCGGTCAGCAAGGATACTCTCTGCATTTATTTCGGTGCGTTTGGATGAATTTTTACTGGTATAGAGGGCGTCGATGTTCCATGACACTTTCACGCCTGCCATTATATTGAAGTAAAGATCGTGCTTTATCATGCTCTGAAAATAATTGAAACCGGGATATCCGTAATAAGCCTGAGCAAATAAGCCAATCTTAGGCATTAGCGCAATGTCGTTTTTTTCCCGACTGTTTTGTTGAAGTCAAGTCTTTTTTGAAATAGACTAAGCTCAGGGCGATTGGAATCTTGTGTCGGAGGTTCGGACGCTAGAAGTATCCCTGTTAAGGCCTCCGGAAACGTTGGGACAATGTTTTACCCCGTAATCTGTCCGTAGATACCGATCTTATGTAACCAACTTTTGTTAATATCGGAAAGATCAATATCTTTTGTTATATCCAGAAGTTCATACTGCCGGATTAATGGATAATTCTCCTGTGCTTTTTTACGCACTCTTCTATCGAGGCCTGAGCTCGCACTCCTATTGAAGATATAGCTGCGAGAAAGATGGCCGTAATCAGTCTTTTCATGATTTTATGGTCTAAAAGAGTGGCTGCTGATATGCATTTACAGCATTTTTGAATGCCACGTAACGGGGTACATAATTATTGCGTAATTGATTGATTTTCAAAATCTGCTTACTGAGAATTTCGGTAATTGTTCCCA
>CAZQSD010000176.1:0-3669 GCA_964595885.1 uncultured Sangeribacter sp. | reverse complement strand
TTAGGAAAAAAAATGTAAAGGGCAAAAAAGAAAATAATGAATTATAAGCTAATAATATCAAAAACTATATTTTTAATGAAATCCGTTAAATGTTAGAGGTCGTGAGAATTTGGTTATTATGACAAAATGTATTAATTTTGTTTCCCGATAAATACATTTCTCTCCTGTCGCTTTTCAGCATACCCTCTAAACTCTGTCCACCAATTATCTTCAGCATCATGACCTCACCGACTTCAATCACCAAGCGCTTGGGAATAGGTGCCACCATAGTGGTGTTATATTTCGTGTGGTTTCAATCTTTCTACAATCTGATCACATTCCACACCGTCTTTCCCTATCCCGATTGGAAAGTGTTTGCAAGGAGCGGCTCATTGAATCTGTTGATGTATAGCATGTACTTTTTATGGAACTATCTGATAGTGTTCAGTATCAATCCATGGAAGGAAAACCGGAAATTCAATATCTGGTTGCGTATTTCTGTTGATACCGTGTTGTCGTTTGCACTGATGGTAGGTGTCAATTACTTTTATGTGTTCATTTGCACTCTTATATATCCTGATAGTCCTCCTTTTGTGGATTGGCCTGCAACCATAATGCTTAACCTCAATATATTGCTTATAGTGGAAGTGATATATTACGTAGTGACCTACCGTCAATCAGTAAAGGAGGTTGAAAAGAAACAACGGGAAGCCCTGCAATATCAATATGATGCACTCAAAGCTCAGGTGAACCCTCATTTTCTCTTCAATTCACTCAACATCCTGTATTCTCTTATTGACCTTGATCGGGATAAATCGCGTGAGTTTGCTATGGCTTTATCCAAGACCTACCGATATATAATGTCGCGACAAGGCCAGACTTGTGTGTCGCTTGCTGAAGAGATGAAATTCTTGCGCAGCTATACCGAGGTGCTGAAACTTAGATATGACAACACGCTTTTTGTGGAAATAACAGGGGAGGACCGTGTGGGCGACCATCAGGTGATCACCTATTGCCTACAGCTACTTCTGGAAAACGTTATAAAGCATAATGTCATCTTGCCCGAAACGCCTATGACGGTGCGGATAGAGGTGCTTGATGACAGTGTGCGTATCAGTAATCCTGTCCATCAGCGCATAGTGGCCGACAGCGGATCAGGAATAGGACTGGATTATATTTCGCGCATGAATGCCTTAAAAGGCAAACAATTCACCTACAGCAATGAAAATGGAGAATTTGTGGCTGTGCTCCCATTCATTAAATAAAAACAGAAGATTTATGGATACCATTCGTTTCGCAATAATAGAAGATGAGACATTTGCAATGTGTCACTTGCAGAAGATGGTGGAACGCCTGCGTCCGCAATGGAGACTGAGTTTCACTGCAAAGGGAGTGGAGCAAGCGGTGGAGATGCTGCGGGCATATACCGATGTGGATTTGATATTCATGGACATTCAGCTTGGAGACGGGGAATGTTTTGAGATATTCCGCCGTATTGAGTGCTCCAAGCCAATAATATTCACTACAGCCTACGATGAGTATGCCATACGTGCTTTCAAGGTGAGGAGCATAGATTATTTGCTGAAGCCGGTTGATGAACAAGAGCTTGAGACGGCTATATTGAAATTTGAAAAGATAATTGGAAGTGAATCCTCAAGAGAGTCGCAGGATTATGCTGCGGTGGCAAAGGAAATGCATAAGGGCAGAATCCTGCTTCGCTCAGGTGATAATTATACCTATATTAACAGTGACGATATCGCCTATGTGCTTTCGGAGGATAATTGCGTGTTTGTCTATCCCCATAGAGGCCCCAGACGTCTCACCGAGTTTGCAAACCTTCAGGAAATAATGGAGCGCCTTGATAGCCGGAATTTCTTCCAGCCATCGCGCAACATAATAGCTTCCATAGATGCCGTTGAAGGAGTTTCAAAATACTTCCGGGGGCGCCTGAAGGTGAAACTGACAGCTGATGGAAAGACCTTCGAGACGCTTGTGCCGGCTGCCCGTAAAGAGGAATTTCTTGACTGGCTCGGCAGATAACCGATGACAATTTCACCCCCCCATTTATCCATATTTCAATTATATATTATTCTGAGAATCATTATATAGGCCTTTCTCTATTAGATAGCTGTCTGCAATATAGAGATCTCCATAAAGATATAAGCCCGTGGCTCGGTCATGGAATTTCTCGCAGGTCGTGCTTCGGAAAAAGTCTTTTAGAGCTTGTAATGGAGTAATGGAAAGTTTAGCTGCTATGTGACATGCTATCCTCCCCATCCTCCCCCAGCGCAGAATATCCTTTAGTGATTTATTATAATAATCCATCTTATTTTATAGTTAGACAATCTTCAAATTTTAAATATTTATCAAGTAGTCTTTGATTAATGATACATATTTGATTGTTTGGTTTAAGATAGCGTAGGTTTTGCAAGGCTCGATTCTGCGAAATAAATCCTTGGATATACATATTCACGGTGTCAATGACGCGATCATTGGCAACTCCTCCTTCTACATAATCATATTCTTTCCAGACAGGATATCCTCCTCGGCATTCAACGATAAATTCAAGCCATTCTTGATCATATCTCTCAAACACCTTTGACTTGGCTTCTTCTAAGATACCTTTTCTATCAAGAATATATGTATTAATCATGGGTGCCTTTTGACGGTCTTTCGATTTAGCAAGAGCGAAATTGTAAGCCTGGTCATAAATATCTGTGATATAGAAACCTTGCCCGAAATCAAGGTTAACTCTTCCACGTTTACAATCAGGACATTCAATACGATCAGTCCCAGCATGATATACTTCTATCTTATCCATGTTGATCTTCTAATTTGTTTTCCCACCGTCGAAGGGTATCTATAAGGCTGACAGTAAGGTTTTCTCTACTTTCAGAATGGAGTTGTTCATAGAACGGGTAGATATAGGTGTCTATCATACCCACGCGATCCATTCGCTCGAACACCTCCCGGTAATCAAGTCCTAAATAATCAGCGACAGATTCAACGCACGAAGCAACAAACGCCATTATGATTTCATCCTTAGTGGGTTCTAAATATTTCTCCATCTGACTCAATATTAGAAACGATTACAAAGATAACATTTTATTCTCAAAGTAACAAACCGCAAAAAGAGGAATTTCTTGACTGGCTCGGCAGATAACCGATGACAATTTCATACTCCCAAATATACAATTCCATATAGATTTTAGGCAAATCCACCCTTTTTTGATTGACGCAGTCTGATTATCATTATATATTTGCAGCGTGGAAAAAAGAATAAATTGTTCTTTCCACCCCGCGATATGAATCAGACAACAGTAAATTACATACTTCTTGAAGACGAGTCAATAACGTCCCTGAGTCTTCAGCGCATGATAGGTAATCTGCGACCCAACTACAGGCTGTTGGCCGCCAAGGAGTGTGCTTTGCCCGTCAAAGACCTTCTCAACGACAATAGCGTAGACCTGATTATCACAGACGCATGTGTGGCCGACTGTTATTGCTTCGACATGCTGAAGGAGATAGGCTGTACAAAGCCCCTGATAGTCTATACCGCCTATGATAAGTTTCGCGACAGTTTCAAAGGCTTGAACATCGTAGACTTCGCCCTGAAGCCGATATCAGCCGAACAGCTCGAGGAATCACTTTCCGCATTCGAGCGCAGCTCAGTCAATTAATTCATTAATT
>CAZQSD010000175.1:0-3695 GCA_964595885.1 uncultured Sangeribacter sp. | reverse complement strand
GCATACGATGCTCTACGTCAGACAATAGGATTGAATCCGGTTACGGTTGTCAGGTCACGCAATACTTATTATATTGAAGCACTCCAACATGGGAAATATGTCTATACCGGAAAAGCGGTTGGAACTGACAATGAACCTGTTGTAGCGGCGACTGTCATGCTTCTTGCTCCGAAGGATTCTACGGTACTGACCTACGGCATAACCGATGACGCTGGCCGCTTCTTCATCCCTTGTGACCGTCAGGGAGTAATTGCCAAACTCTATTGTATGGGTTATAAAACAACATATCGGAAGTTTGACTCATTCAATGTCGGCACTATCATTATGCCGGAGCTCCCTATAAATCTAAAAACCGTGACTGTCGAAGGGGATAATGCCACTCTATTCTCAGATAGAATTGTTTACCGTCCGACACAACGTCAGAAGAATGCATCGCAGACTGCCACTGATCTGCTTGTCAGAATGGCTATCCCACAACTTAATACGCGGCTGGGATCTTCAGTAGTTACGTCAGCGGCAGGACAGCCTGTGGCAATGTTCATAGACTTTGTGCCTGCAACCGAATCTGACTTAAAAATGATGAAAGTTTCGGATGTAAAGACGGTTGAATACCTGGAATATCCGTCTGATCCAAGATTTCAGGGTAACCGCTTTGTTATCAATTTCAGGATGATAGTGTATGAATATGGAGGCTACGTAAAGACACTTGGGGTTGAGAACTTCATTGCTAACTCGGGTTTCGCTCAGGTCAATGCCAGATTTACAAAGAATAAAATGACATACGACGTAATGGGATATGGATATTATATGGCAAATGATCATTTTGGTGTTGATCAGATAGAGACGTTTCATCTGCCGCAGGGAAACGGAGAGATAAAAAGTTTCCAAAGAGAGTCAACAACTGAAAGCTCCAAATATCGTAAACAGAATTATGAGGGGAGTCTAAGGGCTCTTTATTCCGGAGACAAGATTACTGCCAACAACCTGATAGCATTCGGTCTTGACCGTATGCCTCATAACGACAATGTAGGTAAGGTGGAATATACAGATAACCTTATGACAAGCGATGAATACTCTTCGGAATCAACCCGGAAAGCAAAATATCTGAACTATATCGGATACTACTTTTTCAATCTACCTGAAAACAATTCTCTGTCTGCTTCATTAGTCTATTCCTATTCCCATACAGATCAAGCCTCAAGCTATCTTGAATCTCAACTACCTCCCATATGTAATGCCGCCGATGACAATACCCATGAAGGGAATGCAACTATGAATTATAGTCATACATTCTCCGACAAGCATTCCCTTATGGCTCACGTAAGAGGCATCTATGAGCATAACCGAACGGATTACAGCGGATCTGTAAATGCATTGGATAATTCCACAACTAAATTCGAACAGATTGGGGCGACTTATAACTTTTCTTCAGCAAATCTATCCGCTTCTTTCGGGATAGGCTGGAACTGGCTGTCAACTCGCTTAAACGACAATATTTCCGATTCAAATTATCCTTACGTCGACGCATCCGTTAGATATTTACCTAATAAGAGAAATTCTTTTGGTGCAGTGTTCCACTATTCGGTATGGCCTCCATCTTCCAACTATAAAAGCGAGAATGTCATTCATGTCTCTCCCTTTCTATGGCATACCGGTAATCCTCTCTTAAAATCTCATCGAAGTTATGATATAGGAATCAATTACACATTTATCCCGTCGAATAAATACTATATGACTTTGTTTGCCAATTCATGGCTTGTGGGAAACAGGGCTGCCTTTGTATATGAGGCAACTTCTGATGGCATATTACGAACTATCCGACAGCCTGTCGGCACATTCCGCCATTACAATTACGGTATTAATGCATCGACAAACTTATTTGACGGTAAATTATACCTATCCGGGCAACTGGCACAGCTGTACGTTCAAAATGGTCAGCCATACAATATTGACCATTCAAGTATCAGTTATTATGGTCAGGCTCTGTATTATGTTGGAGATTTTAATTTCGCATTGTCTTACCAATCAGCGGATGCAACAGATAACTATGACTCAATGTCAGGTTTATGGACACGCAACAAGGATGTTTTCGTTGTTCAGGCAGGCTGGAGCAACGAAAGATGGAATATCATTTTGACGGCGCAAAATCTTCAGCGTTGGAACTGGCGTGCATCACAGGACACCATGAGCAGCAGCAATTACTCTGTCAGCAGATGGACCAACAATGCATCTCGGCATGCCTTTGTGCAGTTGTCAGCAACGTATACTTTCGGGTTTGGTAAGAAAATAAATCAAGGCGATGATATTTCAAAACAGTCAGGTGCTTCATCAGGTATATTGAAATAAACTTGTATTAAGGCAAGGCAATCCTGTATTTCCATTTGCGGTTTTGACCATGTCGTGTGGAATGAAACAGACAATATTTTTGAGCTATGAAACGTACTGCAAAATCTATTGATGAATTACTCGGTCCTATTCCAGAACCAATTATGAAAGAAACAGAACTTTCATTTGCCGTCTCTGATAGGATATTTGAGCTGATGAGTGAACGAGGTCTCTCTAAAAAGCAGTTTGCAGATGCTCTTGGTCGCCGTCCGAGTGAAATAACAAAATGGCTAAGTGGTCAGCATAATTTTACTCTCACTACCCTCGCCATGCTTTCGATATTCTTCGGTCAGCCTATTATCACTGTGGTATGAAAAAGGCAATAAAATTTTTAGAATCACATGAAATGGATGCTCCTTCACGTTTTGTTGAAGAATCAACTTGGCGCAAAGAGAATGCAAGCTGGTTTCGTTGGTCACGCCAACTTGCTGTAACCCTTATTGGCTACATACAGGATAATGGAATGAAGCGTGCTGATCTTGCCTCAAAGCTCGGGGTTTCGCCCCAGTATGGCAGCAAACTGCTCTCAGGCACTGAAAATCTCAGCTTTAAAAGCATAGCCAATATAGAAACTTCCTATATGTGTCGCCTAATCCAATGTTACTGTGTGGACTATCGCTGGAGCAGATGAAGGAGTTAGGCTACCGTTTCTATCTTGAATATGTGCCGGACTATGTACAATCGCTTCTGCTGGAACTTAACAGAGCTTGCTGACAAGATGTGCCTATCCCCCGATACCATTAAGAAATACCGCAAGCAACATTTTGAGAAACTTGGTGTACGCAACATTACAGAGGCCATCATCGCCACCACCAACAACAGATTACTTTAGATTCCTGCTCAGGTAGAATCTCGGATAACGTTTTACATCCCTGCTGACAGCTATCGCGGACGATTTACAATTTTTCTCACAGCTAAGCAATCGTACCCATTTGGGTATGGCATACGCTGATTTCACTTACTAATTTTGCAGCAGAAATTAAACAATACAGCTATGAGAAAAATATTATTAATCGCTACGGTCTTGTTGCCGTTAATGGCAATGTCTCAATCAGAGAAGCAGCTTCAAGAGGTAACAATCGTTGCCTCCCGTACCACCAACAACGCAGAGGGATATACAACCAATCTCAAAGGAGCTAACATTGCCAAGGGCAAACCAACGGCTGATGTTCTCGGTTTCCTACCTAATATCTCACGCGAAAACGGCAACTTCAAAATCAACGGTCTTGCCGTGAGCGAGATTTATGTGGACGGAGTGAAACTCTCCGACATTTCGGAACTCAATAACATTCCCGGAGAAATGATTGACA
>CAZQSD010000174.1:0-3917 GCA_964595885.1 uncultured Sangeribacter sp. | reverse complement strand
GAGAGCATCCAGTTGATTCTGGCGCCGATCACCATCACCACATCAGCCTTCTCCATAATAGTAGAACGGCATGAGAGTGCACTGAGAGGCCCGTTATCCGGCATCAGACCCTTCGCCATTGACATAGCGAGATAAGGAATTTTATATGTCTCAACGAGTTCTTTGATTTTGTCATCAACCTGAGCATAAGCTGCACCCTTACCCAACAGAATGGCAGGACGCTTTGCAGATGTCAGAATCTCCACTGCACGGTCAATTGATTCCTTGTTAGGCATTACAGGGGAGTATATGTCAACCGGAGAATAGAACAGTTTCTCAGCATCTTCGCGGTTCATCACCTCAGCTAAAGCTGGCGTTGTCATATCGATGTATACACCACCGGGACGACCGGAAACAGCAGCGCGGTAAGCGCGTGCCACAGCTGATGGAATATCTTTTGCATAGCTGCAACGGAAAGCAGCCTTAACGAGTGGACGAGCTGTGTTGAGCTGATCAAGCTGCTCGTATGTGCCCATATTCATATCTACCATTGTCGGATCGCTTGCACCTGAAATCTGAATCATAGGGTAGCAGTTGACAGTGGCGTTAGTAGTAGCGGTAAGTCCGTTGAGGAAGCCGAGTGAAGAAACTGTAAGCAAAACGCCCGGCTGTTTGGTCAGATAGCCGTGAGTGGCAGCTGCCATGCCTGCCTGCTGCTCAAATCGGAAACCATAATAGTTCATGCCGACCTTCTGCATGGCGTATGCAACTTCTGTGACAGGTATACCTACAAGACCGTAGACATCCATAAGACCGAGACGTTTGAGAGATTCGGCAAGAATATACATGCCCGTTACTTGCTCCGGAAATTTTGGAGCTGTTGTGGAATTATCCATAGTGTTTTTGATAATTAGCTAAAGGTTTTTATATAATATAAGCCTATAAGATTTATAAGTCATATAAGGTTTATAAATCTTATAGGCTCTGTTCAAAAGTTTTAAATAATTCAAAAAGAGGAATTACATGTGGCCGTCAACTGGTTCTGTAGTACCATTGGCAGCGAATTGAGCCTGCTGTTCCTTAGTGTAGCCAAGGGCTGTAAGGATTTCTTCATTGTTGCCACCCAGAGAAGGAGCCGGACCGTAGGTAGGCTGGAAGTTGCTCAGAGTAAACGGACAACCAACTGTCACAAACTCACCGATTTCACCACCCTGATTGATTCTTACGAGAGTGTTGCCGTCATAGAGGCTTTGGTCGGTCATAATCTCCTTGGTTGAGAGCACCGGACCTACGGGCACACCTGCCTTGCCAAGAATTTCAGTAACCTCAAATTTGGTCTTGTCAGCAGTCCATTCGCCGATTCTCTTGTAGATTTCCTGTTTGTGGCGATCGCGAGCATCTGCTGTGTTGAAGTCAGGATTTGTAAGCCAGTCTTCGAAACCAAGTGCCTTGCAAGCCAACTCGAAGTCTTTTGCACCACGCTGAAGAATGATGTAGACGTAATTGTTGGCATCTGCTGCTGAGTCATAGCCACCGGCGGGTTTACATTTGTATGTCCAACCAAGAACGCCACCACCTTCGATGTTGCCGCTACGGGGAACGCAATCACCAAACTTGCCGTTAGGATACTGCGGGAACTGTGTTAGATAACCGATCTTGTCAAGTGTGAGCTGGTCACGAGTCTTGATACGGCAAAGGTTAAGGCAAGCATTGTGCATTGATTGATATACGTAGCAACCTTCGCCTGTATTGTTACGCTGCTGAAGGGCGGCGAGCAGACCGATAAGGAGGTGCATACCTGTGTTAGAGTCACCAAGGGCTGCGCCTGACTGAGTAGGAATGTTATATTCTCCTTCAAACCAACCTGTAGTGGAGGCGGCGGCAGCTGTCACCTGGGCGATTGGTTCGTATGCCTTGAGGTCCTTATATTTTGATGACAATGGGAAACCTTTGATTGTACCGTAGATACATCTTGGATTGAGTTTATGAACCACTTCCCAGCTGAAACCCAGCTTGTCCATTGCGCCCGGGTGTAGGTTCTCTACAAATATGTCACATTCCTTGATAAGTTTCGTAAGAATTTCTTTGCCGTCTGGAGTCTTGGCATCGAGTGAGAGTGATTTCTTGTCGCTATTGAGCTGCAGGAAGTAGTAGCTCGGGAGATCAGGGTTGAACTGAAGTTCTTTTCTTGTTGCGTCACCTACGCCAGGACGCTCAATCTTTATAACATCTGCTCCGAGCCACGCGAGCATTTGAGTACATGATGGGCCTGATTGAACCTCTGTGAAGTCTACGACTTTGATACCTTTTAAAGGTGCTGTTTCCATAATCTTTTTGTTTAATTAAGAAGTTTTATATTAATTATATTCTCGCATCAACAAATAATAAATGATTGCTTAGATTATAAATTTGTCATTATTAGTTTGTTTAAATGCTTTTTATGTAAATATAACGATGAAAACTTTGACAAGGTTCACTATTTTTCTTAAAAATTTTTACTTTTTACATTATTTGTTAAATATTTTTTAATTTGATATTTATTCTGTTAGCTATTATAAAGTTAGTCAATAAGTAAAGGAGATAATCAAATAGGATATTTTGCCAAAGAGAAGCGGTCAATACGTGGTTATGTATGATGCTTTTCCCTTCCGGGAGATGCGGTGTGCTCTTATGCGCTATGGTCGCCTTTACGCCGTGTTAGAAATTCCGCAAGGCGTAAGCGGATCAAGTTGTCTTAATCAGTATGATTAGTTTTTGTATCGCCCCCAACTACTCTTTGGCAAAATATCCTATTGTCAGTCAATATGATATTAATATGTTAATTATATCAGTTCTGTTGTCCAGCCGAGTTCTTGTATGGTGAGATCAAGTTTACGCAGATCGCCTGCCACGCTGTCGTATAGGTGGCGGTAATGGTTTACGTCTACGGTGCGCACATATTTGATTTCGTTGCGTCCAAATCTGTTTTCCTGTGTCGTCAATCGGTCAAGACCCTCTTTCAGAGCCTTGACTTTCATTTTCAAGACGTCGCGCCTTGCCAAAAGTGAGGTAAGGTTGTCGCCGTCAGGTGTCACGGTGGCAGAGTTGGTCATATTGATTCGGTATATGATCTTTTTGAGCTGCGCGAGTGCGGCGTCAAGATCATTTATGACCTGTTCTGCGCTTTCTGAGGGTTCATCACCTTCCTGCACTTTTACGCAGTCATATAGTCTGGTTTTGATCTGCTGCACTTTCTGCACCAAATCGGCACGTATAGCCAAAGCTTCCGCGAGTTTCATAATCTTATATTTGTTTTGTAATGACTCCGCTGCAAAGTTACCTATAAATCCCTTGCCATCCAAATCCCTGTTAATAATTCTCTAAAGATTTTCAGTGCATGGAAATCAATGTCATTAATGCTAAAATATATATATCTTCATCTTGTCTGTTTATTTTAAGTTGTTGTATTGGTCAGATGTAACCGGCTCAAGCCATTCATTGGATGTGTTTTCGCCGTCGAGTTCAAAGGCAAGATGAGAGAACCAGCTGTCGGCAGCCGCTCCATGCCAGTGCTTTACGTTGGCTGGAATATGGATGACAGTGCCGGGAAGTATCTCCACGGCAGGTTTTCCCTCTTCCTGATACCAACCTCTTCCGGCAACTCCGACCAGCATCTGACCGCCCCCTTTAGTTGCACGGTGGATATGCCAGTTGTTGCGGCACCCGGGTTCAAACGTCACGTTGAAGAACTTGACCTGCTCGGTTGAGATTGGAGCAAGATAACTCTGACCGATGAAATATTTTGCGTATGCGTTGTTTGGTTCACCGATAGGGAAGATCATCTGTTTCTGAAACTCAGCCTTGGCATCGTCTCCCTTGACATCATCATTCCATACGTCTTTAGCAAGTCGGAAGGCAGCCCAAGCTTTAGGCCATCCGGCATAGAAAGCTATATGGGT
>CAZQSD010000173.1:0-3992 GCA_964595885.1 uncultured Sangeribacter sp. | reverse complement strand
TCATTGGAGCTGGTGGCATGGGACGCACTATGTATGACCTTGCTCGGGAAAGTATTGGCTATGGTTCTGAATTTAAGATAAAAGGTTTTATTGACGATAATCTCAATGCTTTAGAAGACTTTCAGAATTATCCGCCAATGTTGGGTAGTATAGCTGAGTATATTCCTGCATCTGATGAGGTATTTGTGTGTTCGATAGGTGGACATTCACGCAAACTATGTATTGAGAGACTGTTGTCAAAAGGTGGTGTGTTTATTTCCCTCATTCATAGTACTGCACGTATAGGCACTAATGTCCGTCTTGGTAAAGGGACACTTGTTGGAAGTTATACTACAATTGCAGCGGATGCTGAGTTAGGAGATTTTAATTTCATACAGTCATTAACCATTATCGGTCATGATTGTAAAATTGGTTCATGGAATCGTATTGATTCGCAAGTGATGATGGTAGGTGGAACTACTATGGGTGACAATAATATGATTCATACAGGAGCGATGGTTAACCATAATGTACATATAGGTAGTGACTGCACCATTGGTGCCTGTTCCTTTGTCTCTATGGATGTTGCCTCAGGATCAACCTTATTTTCATCGCCTGCAAGAAGACTAAAATAAATCTCAAGAAAATGCTGAAGGATAAGATATGTGTGGTTACTGGCGCAGCGCAGGGTATCGGTAAGGCGATTGCCCTTAACATGTTGCAGAATGGTGGTGTAGTTTATGGCAGTGATCGCGTTGTAGACTCTATGCAGGACATGGAAAACAAGTACGACCGCTTTTATCCATTGTATTTTGATGTGACTGATGCCGGAGCAACTAAAGCTGCCATGATGAAAGTCAAGAAAGAACAAGGAAGAATTGATGTGCTTGTTAATAATGCCGGAGTGGTTTTCAACAAGAAGATAGGCATGATTGTACGTGAGGAAACCGAGTTGATGTTCCGTGTCAATGTAATTGCGGTCATAGAGATGACTCAATTAGTGTCACGTATAATGGCACGGACTGGGGGAGGTTCGATTGTCAATATTGCCTCAGTGACTGCTGTGCTCGGGTCTGCCGGACAGGCTGCCTACTCAGCCACGAAAGGTGCTATAATAGCCTTTACTAAGTCTGCTGCTAAGGAATTGGCTTCACAAGGGATCCGGGTCAATGCAGTGGCGCCTGGGATTGTGAAGACAGAACGATTTAAGGAATTATATGAGATTTCGGGCGATAAGATTGATACGCGCATTAATCGTATTGCTCTTGGTCGTCTTGGTAAGCCTGAAGATGTGGCCAACGCCTGCTGTTTTCTTGCCTCTGAGCAAGCTTCCTATATCTCCGGACAAATTCTCGGTGTTGACGGCTGTGCATCAATATAGCGAGGCCATATTGATGCAGCTTTATACTTATTATATGAAACTCACGCTCTCCACATAATAATCTAAACTGTTATGGATTTGCTCAATATATTCTCCAAAGATCCGCTGACTTTGGCTGCAATTGATTCTGATGGCCAAAAACTTACCATTGGAGAAATACTTGCACTTGCAAACTTGCTTGAGGAGGAACTTGCTCAGCGCTCATTGTTGTTCATACTTACGGAAAATAATGTTGGCGGTATTGCGTGGGTAATGGCAGCTATTTTGTCAGGGCATGTGCCACTTATTTTAAGTTCCCATACTGATCCCGGGCTACTTGCAACCCTTACCAAGACCTATCTACCCCAGTACATATGTCTTCCGGCAAAGATGATCAGGGATAACAGAGAAGGGGTAATGGTTGAGAAATTCAATTATTTTCTTAGGGGTACTAATAATCCCGTAGTTGATCTATACCCGGATCTGAGCCATTTACTACCAACATCGGGTTCTACCGGGAGTCCGAAGTTAGTGCGCCATAAGTATGAGAATATCGAGGCGGCCGGCCTCAATATATCTACTTTTTTCCAGCTTACAGAAAATGACCGTCCGTTGATGGTACTTCCTCTTCACTATACAATGGGATTATCGATGGTGTTCAGTCATCTCAAGGTAGGAGCTACCATTCTCATCACTGATCTGAGCATGACTGATCCTAGATTTTGGAAATTTATGAAAGAAGAGAAGGCCACTAGCTTCACAGGGGTGCCGTTCAGCTATGAGATTCTTGATAAGATGCGCTTTACCCGTATGAGACTACCCGACTTGACATTACTAACACAAGGCGGTGGAAAAATGCCACCGGAGCTTAATCTAAGGTTTGCCGAATACTGTCGTGACAATGGCAAGAAATGGATTGCCACATATGGCCAGTCGGAGGGCACTGCCCGCATGGCATGGCTGCCGGCGGAATATGCACTTTCTAAAATTGGAAGTATAGGTATTGCGGTCCCTAACGGCAAACTATCGCTCCGTAATGCCGATGGGAAATTCATTGAGGAATCTCCGGCAACAGGTGAGATGTGTTACGAGGGTAAGAATGTAACAATGGGATATGCCTACTGTCGTGAGGACTTGGCCCTCGGTGATGAGCGTAATGGTTTTCTGCCAACTGGAGACATAGCTTTCCGAGATGCAGATGGTTTTTATTTCATCAAAGGACGTATGGGGCGATTCCTAAAAATCTTCGGCAACCGCATAGGACTCGATGAATGTGAGCAGCTTGTGAGATCCACTGTATCGTGTGAATGTGTATGCACAGGAAATGATGATAAATTAATTGTCTATCTTACTTGTGATACCGATTCTACAAAAGTTAAATCAATCCTAATTGATACTCTCCATCTCCCTGCCAATGTGATAGATGTGAGGATAATTGATAGGATACCAAAAAATGAAGCCGGTAAAATCCTTTATTCTCAATTACCAAATAGATAATCTCCTTAATTTTTTAATCTGAACTTAAAAATGACTAACTTAGAAAAATATAACTCCATCTTTACCGAGGTGTTTGGTATTGACTCCTCTGACTTATCCAACAACTTCAGCAAGGCTACTGTAGAGCAGTGGGACTCTGTTCACCAGCTCAATCTTGTATCCCTTGCTGAAGAAACCTTTGACATTATGCTTGATCCCGAGGATATAATGGCATTTACTTCATATGAGCTTGGGAAGAGTATAATTCAACGGCAAGGGGTAGAAATATAAGATGGATAATTCGAGAATCATCCATGTCTATATGCCGCAGCCAGTAATTGTGAAGTCTTAGTTGGTAAAAGGTATGTTTACATATTGGCTTAAATGGAATATCCTATTTTTCAGATAGTTATTCCTTAGGAAGGCTTTTATCTTAAAATTATTGATTTTTCAAAGACTGATGAATCTTTACAAATCTTTTTTTAAGCGGGCTATTGATGTGGTTGCCTCAGGGAGTGCACTTGTTGTACTTAGTCCAATTATTGGAGGTACAGCACTTTGGCTGCACTTCGCCAACAAGGGAACCGGTGCTTTCTTTTTTCAGGAACGTCCAGGTATGGGTGGAAATATTTTTAAAGTGGTCAAGTTTAAGACGATGACTGATGAAAGGGATGCTGAGGGTAGATTGCTGCCGGATGCTAAGCGACTGACTAAGGTTGGACGGTTTGTGCGCTCAACATCTCTTGATGAACTTCCCCAACTTTGGAACGTTCTGAAGGGTGACATGTCCTTAATCGGGCCAAGACCTTTGATGGTGAAATATTTGCCTCTTTATTCCATGAATCAGGCTCGCAGACATGAGGTGCGTCCTGGTATAACGGGATGGGCACAGATAAATGGAAGGAACAATATCACCTGGCAGAAAAAGTTTGAGTATGATGTATGGTATGTGGATAATGTATCGTTCCAGCTTGATTGCAAGATCATTTTTCAGACATTGATGAAAGTAATCAGAAGGTCTGATATTAATAAAGAAGGAGAAGCTACCACAGATCCTTTTAACGGTAACAATTAAAAGCCATACCTATTAATTAATCAAGTAGCAGTGCTTATCAAATTATCTTTTATTTTAGAATGTAATAGGAAGATTTATGGTTACTTTGAACATATTTAGTAT
>CAZQSD010000172.1:0-4086 GCA_964595885.1 uncultured Sangeribacter sp. | reverse complement strand
ATATTATAGGGTTTAATATTTTATAATCTGTCAATTTCATCTTGTCTTGAAGTTTTACCTTTATATCTCCCCTTAGCCGAATTCAGCGTGTATCTGATGCTAAGGGCTACTGACTGTGAGCCACCCTTACGGTTGGAGGAATATTCTATTGTGTTGGTAGCGGTATCAAATGGTTGTTGCCATGTGCCGAATAAGTCATTAGCCGACAAGGTGAATGTCCAGTTCCTCCAGGTTTTATTGAGCGACACTGCTACCTGCCATGATCCATGCGAATAAACGACATCTTGATTGCCAGTGCCCAGACCAAAGACATTTACATAGGCATAGACTCCTCCTGGAATATCCAATCTATTGTTCATTGACAAGGTATATAGAGGCTTATTATATTTCCTAAGAGGCATGCCGTATTTCAAGTTCTGACCATAGACCACTCCCTGCAAGGTAGGATGCCAAAAACCAAAGTCAAGCTGCTGCACTGCCACTATTTGAAAAGAGCAGTAACGGGGAAGGTTAACAGGCTTTGTTACATTTATACCCTTCTCAGCATCATAATAATACACCGCACTCGATTTCCGCTCATTAACATCAAACGAACTTTGCAGGATAAATTTCTTATATGCAAGATTGATACCGGTACGATGGACTAAGGTTGTACTCAACTCCAGATTCCCGGTTTGCCACAGGGTGGGAGTGACGTAAATATAATTATTGTCAAGTGACCGATAGCCGGGACGATATATTGACCCACGATAAAACACAGCAATATTTACAACAGAATTAAAACTCACCCCTATGTTAGGCAACACATTTCTGTAGGAACGCGACAACTCAGGATTTAACACATTGTCATGCCTATATTTGCTTGATGTTGCTTCCAAGCGGATACCCCCATAGACATTCCATTTCTGATTTGGTAGCCATTCAAAACTTGCAAAAGCGGCATAAAGGTTTTGCTTCACATTATCAACCCCCGGCTTTAGAAAGGAGGAATTATCTGATGCTATGCTCACGAAATCCTGATTGCTTGAAGTATGGGAGAGATCTGTTCCAATCTCTATTTCCGCGTTTTGAAACTTTTTGTTCAATACAACTTTTGTTGCCCACAGATTACCCTCTGTGTTATTTCCGTTTTTTACCCATTCAGATGATTCAGTTTCATCTACTGAAGAAGTTGATTTAGCTGAAGAATTTACATAGTCAGCATCAATTCTAAGACCCATGTTGGATGGCAGGGTGAAGTCACCAAACAAGTTAACATGATGCATGGTGGTTTGAGAATACAGATTTGTGGAAGACTCAATGTCGGTGTTTTGTCCCCGGGCATCCGTATTGGTATGGGCAAAATCTGAATAATGGCTTTTTGGGGTGCGATAATATGAATACTTTACACCAATAGAATGCTTGCCAAAATCATAGTTAATGCCACCGTCTGCCATAAGGGATTGGCTTCTGCTCTTCGCCGTGGAATGAGTCTGAGTATGAAAAAACTCATTAGGGTTATCCGGAATGTAAAACCGTTCTCCATAATATCGCTCCTGTTTATAACCGGAAGTAGCGTAAGAGCAATCCCCGAAAAATGTTAATCCACCTTCTGTATGATAGTTTACACTGGCATCTCCCGAAGCTGATAATACCTCTGACATGGAGCCATTACCACTAATCACTGTGTGAAAGCCCTCATTAATCTTATTTGTGCGTATCAATATTACCGACGACACGTCAGTGCCATACTTAGACGACGGATTCGTGATTATCTCAACATCTTTGATGTTCTCCGCCGGAAGCATAGCCAAATCAGAGGAGTTGCGCACAAGCCTATTATTGATGTAGATGAGCGGCGTGCCGTGTCCCAAGACATCAATCCCTCCTTTAGACGCATCAATCAAGGGCAACTGTTTGAGCGCATCTGTAGCTGAACCAAGTTGGGCAACCGGATTACCTACCATTGACACCTTGATGCCTCGGCCCGTGGGTTTGACATATTTCCTATCAACCTTTACCACCACTTCCTCCAGCTCTTTCTCATATTTTATAGAGTCAGTATCGATGCCTGACTCCTGTTGAGAAGGGGTGGTCTGAGCTCTCATTGGCAATATGCATAAGAGCAAGATTGCGACTAAAATAAATCCAAAATTCTTCATATTCGAGTTCTTTTAAGTTACTAAAATTTTGATGGTGCAAAATTAGTTCTCAAAAGCTAAATGCCCGAATATCAAGCGAGACAATAGTGTGACACTCTTGAATTGTCACGCTTTTGTCACGAAATATGCGTATTAATTGAAGAAAAATGAGAAAAGCGGCTCCAGCAATTTTTGTTTGACCCTACTTTTCCTGCGACGTATCGCTTCCTCCGAGGAACCCAACATAGTAGAAATAGCCACCTTCGAACAACCGCAAAAAGACATGGAACACAGCAGGCAGTCATCATTAGTCATTGAGGGGAAAGCCTCCCGAAGGTTAGAGCAGCAATCGGAGAACCGGCCAATTATTTCAGAGGCGAGGATTTTTGCCTCTTGCCTGTTGTCTGAGTCGAAGTCACGGATAAGATTCAACTTTTTCAGAATTTCATACTGTGGTTGCGTCTTAAACAATTCCAATGATAAAGTGAATTTCTCTTTAATTAATGGTATAAGGGCAGAGGCATCCATATCACGTGACCTCTCCCCTATCTCATCCTCTTCAGGCTGCTGGGCGGCAAGCTTGACATTGAGTTCTGCTATCTTATCAGTCAGGGCTACCTGTTTCCGTTTTAACCTCAAATTTTTCAATACAACTATGAAGATGATCCCTATCACCACAAGAATTGCCAAGGCAGAATATAACAGGAGATTAAATCTCTCCCGTTCTTTTTCCACATCTCTATTGAATGCGTCCTCTGCCATTTGAATCCGATTGGCCCCGTCAATACCTTTTATTGAATCAGTGAACTGTTGCACTGAATCCTTATAATTCAACGCTGCTTTATAGTCACCGAGTTCATAGAGGATATCATAGATATGATAGGCACGTGTCAACTTGCCAACCATTGAACAAGAGTCTGCGGGAATTGATTTAAAACCTGACAATGCTATTTCAAGCTTGTTTTCTGCCTGCCATAGTTCACATTGCGTAAACGCTATCTGCTGTATTACAGTTTGGTTATCTCCTGCCAACTCACATGCCCTATCGAGGGCATGTTGAGCTTTATCAAAATCCTTATTGGCTATATATCCCTGGGTCAATTTCTCAAGAGCGTCAGGCACCAGCAATGGTGAATGTTTTTCAGCAAGCTCCACAACGTTTTCATATAGCCTTATAGCCTCCCCCACTGTATTCTCACACAGACCGAGATTAAAAGCATTCTGGATGATACGTGAAGTGTCGCCCAGCTGTTGTGAATAAGCCAAAGCATTTTGCAATGACGCTTTTGCCTTATCCATGACCCTGAGTTCAAGATAGTTCATACCTTTGAGCCGCTCAAGATATTCTTTGTCTGAAAGAGGTGTGTCATCATTAACCAGCGCATCTGCTTTCAACAGCTCGGACTGCGCTGCATCAAACTCCTTGTTCACGAAATTCTCGTTTGCAACATCAAGGAGATGATGCAAATCAGAACCGAAAGAACACGACACAAGAATACTCAGCATTGGAATCATCATCCTCCGCTGCCACAACTTGAAAAATAAATATCGACAAATCTTCATGCTGCAAAGTTACGAATTTTCTTGGAGAACTTCAGCGTCAGCCTCACGTCATGTACTACCTATCAATCTTTCAGTCGCCATCATAAAAGAATTTTTTTGGTATCCCTGCCTGGTCTTCATGCATCATATTCTTTTTCCAGAAATTTATTGCCCCGAAAGCAGGGTCAGAAATCACTTCTCTCACTGTCGTATTTAGTGAGAAAGGCTCTGAATTAACCTCATCCTTATTATTATTTGTATTTTCACCCTTTGGGGTTTCTGTACTTATATTATTCATAGGGTCTTCATTTATTTCAGTATTCCGATCAAATAGCCATTTTAATGGTCAAAATAGGATATTATCCTAACATTTTCATTATGTAGATAGCTGACATTCAGGATTTATTTAGTAATTTTGTATTAT
>CAZQSD010000171.1:0-4095 GCA_964595885.1 uncultured Sangeribacter sp. | reverse complement strand
ATTTTAGGTTTATGACTATATAATTAATAATTTATACAGGTAAAAATAATGGAAGAACTTGTTCAACTCGCCGAACGGCTACGTGGCCTTAGAGACTCTCTTGACCTCTCAATCGAAGATATGGCTGCCGATTGTGGTGTCACCCCGGAAACCCTTGCTAATTACGAAAGCGGTCAATACGACATTCCGGTAAGTTTTCTTCAACGCCTTGCCTATAAAAAAGGTGTCGAACTCACTGCCCTACTCTTTGGCGAGGAACCAAAGATGCGCAGCTACTATATCACAAGAAATGGCAAGGGAGTGAAAGTGGAACGCCGTGCCGCCTATTCATATCAAGACTTGGCTGTAGGATACCGACAAAGGAACATGGTGCCTTTCTTGGTGACAGTGTCACCAAACCATTCCGCAGGCACTGTCCATTCTCCCAATACACATGAGGGGCAGGAATTCAACTATGTGCTTGAAGGAGACCTCGAGATCACAATAGGGAAAAAAGTCACTGTCCTACATCCCGGCGACAGCATAATGTTTGACTCCACAATGCCCCACTATCTGCGGGCAATAGGCGACCAAGACGTAAAGATGATCGCAATCATTAATTAATAGCCTACTCCTCTACAATCAATAGCCTACTCCTCCTCTGCGGATAAATTCTACGGATAAAAAAAGTTCAACAGGTAAAAATATATGTTAGAAAATTTTCTTAATAAGACAGAGTTCTCGTCTTACGAGGACTTTATGTCTAATTTCAAAGTCAATGTGCCCGACAACTTCAATTTTGGCTACGATGTGGTAGATAAATGGGCAGAGACACATCCCGACAAAGAGGCCTTACTGTGGACCAATGATAAAGACGAGGAGCGACACTTTACATTTGCCGACATTAAACGTGAGTCTGACAAGACTGCCTCATTTTTCCAATCGCTCGGAATAGGACGCGGAGACAAAGTGATGCTCATTCTGAAGCGCCACTACCAATTTTGGTTCTCAATCGTAGCTCTCCATAAACTTGGGGCAGTTGTCATTCCCGCCACACACCTTCTCACTCCCAAAGACATCATTTACCGCTGCGAAATGGCAGATATAAAAGCAATTATTTGCGCGGGAGATGCCGTCATCGTTGAACATATACAACAGGCGCTTCCTGAGTGTCCTTCCGTTAAGGCTGTGGTATCTACGGGTCCTGTTGTGCCTGAAGGGTGGTATGATTTCAATACAAGTATCGAGAATGCCGCACCTTTTGTGCGCCCCGACCTTGCCAACGTCAACGATGATGTGAGTCTCCTCTACTTCACCTCCGGCACTACCGGCGAGCCAAAGATGGTAGCACATGATTTCACATATCCACTCGGGCATATCATTACAGCCAAATATTGGCACAATCTTAACGAAGGCAGCCTTCACTTAACTTTGGCAGACACAGGCTGGGGAAAGGCTGTATGGGGGAAACTATATGGGCAATGGATCGCCGGGGCTGACGTGTTTGTATATGATTTCGATAAATTTGAACCGGTAGACGTGCTTCACATGATTCAGGAATACAATATAACCTCACTGTGCGCACCCCCTACAATTTTCCGCTTCCTCATACGCGAAGATCTGTCAAAATTCAACCTCTCCACGCTTAAATATTGCACTATCGCAGGGGAAGCTCTTAATCCAAGTGTATTTGACGAGTGGAAGAGACTAACAGGGATCAGCCTTATGGAAGGTTTCGGACAAACTGAGACCACACTCACCGTTGCCACTTATCCTTGGTGCGAACCTAAACCAGGCTCAATGGGATTGAAGGGTCCGGAATATGACATTGATCTCGTGGACGATAATGATGAACCCGTTGAAGACGGTATGCATGGAGAGATCGTGGTGCGCCTGCATGCAGATAAGAAACCTCTCGGTCTGTTCAAGGAATACCTCAACGACCTGGAACTCACCCAAGAGGCCATGCACGACGGTCTGTATCACACGGGCGATGTAGCTTGGCGCGATGAAGATGGCTATTATTGGTTTGTAGGAAGAAAAGATGACGTAATCAAATCTTCCGGTTACCGTATCGGGCCTTTTGAGGTGGAGAGTGCCCTGATGACCCATCCGGCAGTCGTGGAATGTGCCATTACAGGTGTGCCCGATGAAGTTCGGGGACAGGTGGTGAAAGCCACAATTGTACTTGCTCAAGACTATAAAGGTCAAGCAGGCGAACAGCTTGTAAAAGACATACAAAACCACGTGAAACGCGTCACTGCACCCTACAAATATCCGCGCATTGTAGAGTTTGTTGATGAACTCCCCAAAACTATTTCCGGAAAGATTCGTAGAGCGGCTATCAGAAAACACTGACAACCAAAAATAAAAGTCCATTTAAAACTTTGAGCCATATGAATTTCAAATTTTTAAATGGACCTTTATTTTTATCTAATATATCCTTAGCTTTTTATCATGGCCTGGAGGGGTTTCATTCGATACGCAGGAACTGTAAATATAAGAGCGATTATGGCCAACGCCACAAAACACCATGCTGAGGAATGAAGGATATTGCCGAGGCCCACGAGTGGTGCGACTATGGCAGCAAAGATATATTTCACAACGTTGAGGATTGCTCCGGCTGTGCCTGCATCTGCCTTACCTTCCTCCATGCCAAGACTGTTGGCTGATGAGAAAAGCATCCCGCTGCCCACAAGCATCGGAAGCACTGCCAATTCATACCACAGGAAGTGCATCTCATGATACATCACCAATGCCTCAACCATAGCGAAAACACTCATGAGCACTGTGCCTACAACCAATCCTTTCTTTAACACCTTAAACTTTACAACCAAAGCCGACCCTATGGCAATTGCTACGGCGTTTGCTCCGAATATCAGACCAAATTTAACCGATGAGAATCCGTAGTGCTCCTGATAAATAAATGGTGCTGATGAGATGTAGGCGTAAAGAAGGCCTATACCGATTGCTTTAAGCAACACGTAGGTCATAAACCTCCGATTAACAAACAGTGCGCCATACGCTTTTGCATACTCTTTTATGCTGCTCACAGGGATTCTTTTAGAAGCAGGAAGACTTTCCGGGCGCTTCCATGACCAGAACAGCATCAGCACACCAATTATAAGCAGTAACACGAAGATGCCTCGCCACCCAACAGAATCTGCCATAAATCCACCAATAAGTGGCGCAGTGGCAGGAGCAAAACCGTTGATAGCACCTACGAGCGCCATTACCTTTGCCAACTGACGTCCACCATATAAATCTGTAGGGATTGAGTAAGAGAGCACCATTGCTCCGCCGGCTCCTATGCCTTGAAACAATCTGCATATAATGAAGAAGAGTATTGATTCTGAGAAAAGTGACACTGCCGTGCCCACTCCGAAGATGGCAAGCGACATCAAAAGCATCGGTTTTCTGCCATAATGGTCGCTGAGTGACCCCCAAATCACCGAGCCAATGCCCAGTCCTATCATTGCCATTGATAGTCCCATCTGGGTCATGGAAGGGGTTGTGTGAAACTCCCTCATCATTTTGGGTATTGTCGGGAGATACATGTCGTTGACCAACGAACTGAATGCCCCCAAAATGGCAATGAATATCAGAAACAATATAAATGAATGCTTCCCCTGATTAGTAGGGGAAGCCGATGTAACATTATTAGTAACATTATTATTAGCCATAATTTTTCTCTTTTTGAGTCCTCCTCACCGATTAACAATTAATATTGTTCGGTTATCTTCTTTATGGCTGCTTTGTCGGGAACTGTCTTTCCGCTTTCAGTGATCGTCAGCAATTTTTTCACAGGATAGAAATCGGGATTCTGGGAAGCCTGATAATCAGAAGCATCCTCAGTCTCTGCCCCATCGGCAGCTGCTGCATCTTCCACAGCCTCATCTGAGTCCTCAATCTCTGCAAGCATGTCGCTGCCATTTACAAGTGCCACCCTATCCAATGCCGGATTAACCCTTATCTGAGGATTGGAGTCAAACCTGTCAAAATTCTCGATATATTCCTCAACCAAATCAGAAATTTTCTTTGATAATTCTTCGTGTGTCATAATTAAGATTAATTTTTGTTATATAATTACAACACTTCTCCCCCACCCAAAGTTTG
>CAZQSD010000170.1:0-4187 GCA_964595885.1 uncultured Sangeribacter sp. | reverse complement strand
TGGATGTATATCGGTCCTCAGGGCATTGTACATGGCACTTTCAATACTCTCCTTAATGCAGGCCGCATGAAGCTTGGAGTGCCGCAAGACGGTGATCTCGCAGGACATCTTTTTGTTTCATCCGGACTTGGGGGCATGAGCGGAGCTCAACCTAAAGCGGCTGAGATTGCCGGAGCAGCTGCCATAATTGCGGAAGTTGATCTCTCACGCATAGAGACAAGAAAGAATCAGGGCTGGGTACAGGAAGTCACAGACTCGATTCCTGAAGCCTTCCGACTTGCGGAAGAAGCTATGAAGGAGAAACGTCCTATTTCCATTGCTTATCATGGCAATGTTGTAGATTTGCTTGAATATGCTGTAGAGAACAATAAACCTATAGAGCTATTGAGTGACCAGACCTCTTGTCATGCGGTCTATGAAGGTGGATATTGTCCTGCCGGTCTTTCTTTCGAAGAACGCACAAGGCTTTTGCATGAGGATCATGACGAGTTCAGAAGAAAAGTTGATGAGTCGCTTAAACGCCATTTCAATGCAATAAAGGCTTTGGTTAGTAAGGGCACCTACTTCTTCGACTATGGCAACTCGTTTATGAAAGCCATATATGATGCCGGCGTCAAAGAGATATCACGCAATGGTGTTGATGAAAAAGATGGATTTATTTGGCCTTCATATGTTGAGGACATTATGGGCCCGATGCTGTTTGATTTCGGCTACGGTCCTTTCCGTTGGGTGTGCCTCAGTGGTAAGCATGAAGATCTTGTCAAGACTGACAAAGCTGCTATGGATTGTATCGATCCTAACCGTCGTGGTCAGGATCGCGACAATTACAATTGGATTCGCGATGCAGAAAAGAATGCTCTCGTAGTTGGAACTCAAGCCCGTATTCTCTATCAGGATGCCATGGGACGCCTGAAGATCGCTTTGAAATTCAATGAGATGGTACGCAATGGGGAAGTTGGCCCAATCATGCTTGGTCGTGACCACCATGATGTGAGCGGCACAGATTCTCCTTTCCGTGAGACTTCTAACATTAAAGATGGCTCTAACGTGATGGCCGATATGGCAGTGCAGTGCTTTGCAGGTAACTGTGCACGTGGAATGAGTCTTGTAGCTCTTCATAACGGCGGCGGTGTAGGCATAGGCAAAGCAATTAACGGTGGTTTCGGAATGGTGTGTGACGGTTCTGAAAGAGTTGATGAAATCCTTAAGAACGCTATGTTGTGGGACGTTATGGGCGGAGTCGCTCGCCGTTCATGGGCACGTAATGAGAATGCTATGTCAACTGTGAAAGAGTGGAACGACACGCAAGCCGAAAACGGATTCATGATAACAGAGCCCTTCATAGCTGACGAAACCTTCCTCACTGAACTGATCAAGAAATAATTAAGATGAAAAATCTTATAATCAACAACACAAAAATAGTTACCCCTCTTGGTAAGGAAGCCAAGAGGGGTAACTACATGCGTGACATTGAGGTTGTCCCTGAAGGATGTATTATCATTACGGAAGGGATTATCAGTTATGCAGGTCCGATGAATGGACGCCCTGCTGTGCGGCCGGATGAACACTATGAGGTAATTGACGCTAAGGGGAATGTGTCTTTGCCAGGTTTTGTTGATTCACATACTCATCTTATCTTTGGCGGCTTCCGTCCTGATGAGTTTGAATGGCGTCTTAAAGGGGATTCTTATATGTCAATTATGGAACGTGGTGGCGGTATTCAGTCAACTGTGAATGCTACCCGTGAGGCTTCAAAAGAAGAATTGATAGAGAAAGCCCAATGGTTTGTAGACCGTATGAGCGAGATGGGCGTCACGACTGTTGAAGCAAAGAGTGGATATGGACTTGACAGTGAGACAGAGCTTAAAATGCTTGATGCCATCTCTGAACTTGCTGACAGGCCTGATCAGAAAGTGTCAATAATAGCCACTTTTCTGGGAGCACATGCCGTACCGACAGAATATAAAGGACGCACAACGGAATATGTGGATCTTATAATTAATGAGATGCTTCCGAAGGCTGTCGGTAAAGCGAAATGTTGTGATGTGTTTTGTGAGAAGAATGTGTTTGAACTGAAAGATTCGCGTAGACTTCTCGAAGCAGCAGAGGCAATGGGTTATTCGCTTAAACTACATGCGGATGAGATAGTTACTCTTGGAGGAGGAGAGCTTAGTGCTGAATTAGGTGCCCTGTCTGCTGATCATCTGCTTCATGTGAGCGATAAAGGAATCCAGATGATGGCTGATGCGGGTGTCGTGGCAACCTTATTGCCGTTGACTGCTTTTGCCTTGAAGGAACAATATGCGCCGGCACGCAAGTTTATTGATGCAGGTGCTCCGGTTGCTTTAGCAACTGACCTTAATCCCGGAAGTTGTTTCTCGGGTTCGATTCCACTTACTATTGCCCTTGCATGTATCTATATGAACATGAGCATTGAGGAAACAATCACTGCTCTTACTCTTAATGGGGCAGCGGCGCTTGGAATGGCGCATGAGATAGGTTCACTTGAACCGGGTAAAAGGGGAGATGTTGTGATTCTCGGAAGTGATAACTACCATGTGCTTCCTTATTATGTTGGAATGAATTGCGTGAAAACAACCATACATGACGGTAAGGTAGTGGCACAAAACAAATAAATTTTACATAATTCGAAATTAATTTGACAAAATGGCGAAATTAGAAACATATGCAATTGGATCAAGTCTGTTGACATATGACCTGATTGAAAAGATACTTAAAGATAACACAAAATTAACTCTTTCTGAGGAAGCACGTCAGAAAATTCAGCACTGTCGCGATTTTCTTGATAAAAAGACCGATGATAACACTGTGCCCATTTATGGTGTGACGACGGGGTTTGGGTCACTTTGCAACAAACATATCTCACGCGAGGAACTTTCCACATTACAAGAAAATCTGGTTAAGAGTCATTCATGCAGTGTGGGTACTCCCGTTGATAAGGTCGTTGTCAAGCTGATGTTGCTTCTTAAGGCTCATGCTCTTTCTATGGGATTCAGTGGAGTGCAAGTTCAGACTGTTGAAAGGATCATTGATTTCTACAATAACGATATCCTTCCTGAGGTGTTTGATCGTGGATCATTGGGTGCGTCAGGTGACCTTGCGCCTTTGGCAAATCTGTTCCTACCTTTAATAGGGGAGGGTGCAGTCAACTGGAAAGGGGAGTATCATTCCGGTAAAGAGATACTTGATATCTTCGGGTGGAAACCAATAAAACTTCAGTCAAAAGAGGGGCTTGCTCTTCTTAATGGCACCCAGTTCATGAGTGCCAACGGTATTAAAGCTTTAATTGACGGCTGGCACATGGTGAATTGCTTTGATCTTTTCGGGGCAATGAGTCTGGAAGCATTTGATGGCCGGATTGAGCCATTTTGGGATTGTATTCAGCAGGTTCGGCCTCACAAAGGTCAGATTGAGACTGGTGCTGTGTTCCGCAGGATTCTTGAAGGGAGTGAAATTATCAAAAGGGAAAAGGAACATGTGCAGGATCCTTATTCTTTCCGATGCATCCCACAAGTGCACGGTGCTGTAAAAGATGCGATGCATCATGTCACAGAAGTACTTCATATTGAAATTAATTCAGTTACTGATAATCCTACCGTCTTTCCCGATGACGACTTAGTAGTTAGTGGTGGTAATTTCCATGGAGAGCCGATTGCATTGGTATTCGACTACATGGGAGTGGCCCTGCATGAGCTTGGCAATATCTCTGAACGTCGGGTAGCACAGCTTATTATGGGGTTGCGTGGACTTCCGGAGTTTTTGGTTGCTAAGCCTGGACTTAATTCCGGTTTCATGATTCCACAGTATGCAGCCGCATCAGTTGTTAGCCAGAATAAGATGTATGCCTGGCCTGCATCATGCGATTCCATTGTAAGTTCAAACGGTCAGGAAGATCTTGTGTCAATGGGCGCCAATGCCGCCACAAAACTTCATAAGATTATTGACAACTTAAAGATTATCGCTGCTATTGAGCTTATGAATGCGGCTCAGGGCATTGATTTCCGCCGTCCTCTTAAGTCTTCTCCGCTTATTGAGAAGGTGATGGAGGCTTACCGAAAGGAAGTGCCGTTTGTTGAGGATGATGTTGTGATGAAAGATTACATTGAGAAGACCAGAGAGTTTCTTGAGCATTTCGATGTAGTCATAGAATAAAGGAATAAATTTTT
>CAZQSD010000169.1:0-4364 GCA_964595885.1 uncultured Sangeribacter sp. | reverse complement strand
TGACCGACTGCAGTTTTCTGATAGACTTTAAATTTTGACGACGGTGTTATCCAAACGTCTCCCGGACGACTACCGGTAACAACATTTCCTTCCTCATCAGTTCTATCAACTATATTCATCTGGTATGACATAAATTCTATATCATGATATAAGAACTGAGTGAAATACTCGGCAAGCAAACAGTTTCCGGGATCTTTCATTTCCCATTTTTCCGGTTCAACCTCTTCCCATAATTCCGTACGGATTCGTTCTCCATTTGCTAAAACCGGACGGAAAGTAATGTGTTCAGTGGCTTCTGACGGCTCAGCTGTTATCTCCATATCAGCATTCACTTCAATATCCTCTCTTAGTATGCATCTGATTCCATCCGATTCCATACTCCAGAAGAATAACACGAAGTCATATGTACCCGCCGGAAGATTGAACGGTAAAGAGAAATCAGGACCAAAATACATTGCCTGATATAAATCCTTAGGATTATTCTTAGGAAATGCAAAAGAATATTGTCCCGGTGAGAGATTCAATTCCGGGTATTCGGCAAGAGCCGGGGTAACAGTGTAAGTCATTTCCCCTTCACGCTGCGGAGCTTTGAGAGCAGTCACTTTCGGTGTCGGCATTGGCATATCCGGATGCGAGAGCTGCCAGATTTCCTGAGTCTGTTGACTCAATTCTCCGGCTTGGACGGTTACATACTTCCCGGATGACTCACTCAGATGGTTCAGATTATCCATCTGCATTCCCCGGACGCTGACTGTGGCTGACAAAGCCATGCATGCGCATAATGCGCTCTTAAATAGAAACTGCATAGGGTCAGTTGGGTTGTTGATGCCTCCTCACCGCCCCAAATTCGGCATTATAAAAAAGAGAAGCGTGGGCGATTGTTCAGTCTATCATCACCAAGGCATCGCCAAACGCCATCTCGCAAATAAACAGTCCGTTCCACACCCACGCTGTATCATATACACGTTACCTGTGTCGGGAACGGATATACGACCAGCATGAGCATTTTGTGGCTGCTTAATCCCTGCAATAAAAAATTGGCGATTTTTTGGTGATAGGATAAAGCAAAAACGCTTCTTAAAAACAATAATTCAAAAGATACAACTCTTTGCATCTATCGGCAAAAGTATGCATAATTGCAATACATTCCAAATCTCTCCAACATGTTCTACAACACATTTTATATCACAGCCCTAATACACACCTTATTATATACTAAATTATTAATCCTTGCTCCTACACTTTATTAAAAAAGGAGCGAATCCGGGTGGATCCGCTCCTTTTTATTGTTGCGACTTAGAGTCGGGCTTATTAGCCGTTATATTTCTTCATGATAGCGATGAGGTCGAGCACCTTGTTAGAATAGCCGATCTCATTGTCATACCAAGAGATAACCTTCACGAAGTTGTCGGTCAAATAAACGCCGGCGTTAGCGTCGAAGATAGAAGTGAGGGGGCAGCCGAGGAAGTCAGAGCTTACAACAGCGTCTTCAGTGTAGCCAAGCACACCCTTGAGCTCGCCTTCAGCAGCCTCTTTCATTGCAGCGCAGATAGCCTCCTTAGTAGCGGGCTTCTCAAGGTTGCAAGTAAGGTCAACTACAGAAACGTCGAGAGTGGGGACACGCATAGAGATACCGGTGAGCTTACCGTTGAGCTCAGGGATAACTTTACCTACAGCCTTAGCAGCACCTGTAGAAGAGGGGATGATGTTGCCGGAAGCAGCACGACCACCACGCCAGTCTTTCATAGAAGGACCGTCAACAGTCTTCTGAGTAGCAGTAGTAGAGTGTACAGTTGTCATAAGACCTTCCTTGATACCGAACTTGTCGTTGAGCACCTTTGCGATAGGAGCAAGACAGTTGGTGGTGCAGGAAGCGTTAGAAACGAACTGCTGGCCAGCATAAGTGTCGGCGTTAACACCGCAAACGAACATTGGGGTGTCGTCCTTTGAAGGAGCTGACATAACAACATACTTGGCACCTGCCTCAATGTGAGCCTGAGCTTTCTCCTTAGTAAGGAAAAGACCAGTTGACTCAACTACATATTCAGCACCAGCTTCGCCCCAACCAATTTCAGCGGGGTTCTTGCATGCTGTTACACGGATAGGCTTACCATTGACGATGAGGAGGCTCTTCTCCATGTCATAGTCTACAGTGCCGTCGAAACGACCGTGCATTGTATCATATTTAAGCATATATGCCATGTAGTCAACCGGGAGAAGGTCGTTGATTGCTACTACCTCGATGTCATCTCTTTTTGTAGAGGCACGGAACACGAAACGTCCGATACGGCCAAAGCCGTTAATACCAATTTTTGTCATTTCTTTAAAATATTGTTTTGGGTTTAAAATATTTTAATTAACTCTTTTTCCTTTTGAACTTAGATCAGGCAAGACCCTTTTACATAATCTTTGCCTTAAGATTCTAAAAAACTGACTCCCGAGGATCAGGCATCAGTTCCCCTGTTTTTCCGTATGCAAAATTAGTAAAAAAAAATTGTTTCGCAATCATAAATGAACGTTTTTTAACTCATCAGTGTTATAAGACTGAAAAAAGTGCTTTTTTTAGCAAATTTTTTCTTAAATTCGCACAATTTAAACTTAAAATATCAATAAAATGGGAAAATTTCTTACAGATTTTAAAGAATTCGCAATGAAAGGCAATGTCATTGACATGGCGGTCGGTGTAATCGTGGGCGGTGCTTTCGGCAAGATCGTGTCGTCTCTTGTCAATGACATCATCATGCCGGTGATTTCTCTTGTAACCGGTGGCACAGGCTATGGCGAATTAAAATATGTCATCAAAGAGGGCACTCCTGCAGCCGATGGGGTTGCTGCAGTGGAAGAGGTGGCCATCAACTATGGCACATTCATCATGAACATTGTTGACTTCTTTATCATCGCGTTTTCTATCTTTGTGGCTCTCCGCGTCATTATGAAATTTAAGAAGAAAGAGGAAGAAGCTCCTGCCCCGGCTCCGGAACCAACCAAAGAGGAAGTGCTGCTTACTGAAATACGTGACTTGCTGAAGAATCAGGCTTCCAAATGATCTGAGTCCGCATCCTGCTGACACCCGCTGAGTATGTTGCGAGCATTACGATGCAGGCCGGCCAACCTACCCCTTTTTATAGGTGAGCCTTTAAAAAGTGAGGAAAACTCTTCCTGCGTGAGCAGTGCCGCCTGAGCGGCTGTAAGTGACATAATGCTTTCCCTCGGCTCGAATTCTTTGATTCGGGTCGGGGGAACATCTTTGTTGCATGGGCATACCCGCAGACAAAGGTCACATCCATACAGACTGTTCCTTCCCGCTTCGGTTTGCATGGCGCCCTCCATCTCACCCGTCCAGTCTCCCTTATGTTCTATCGTAAGATAATTGATGCAGCGGCGTGAGTCGACCGTCCCGTCTTCAGAAAGTGCTTTCTGAGGGCATGCCTTCACACATGCTCCACAATTCTTACATCCATCTTCTCCAGCCACACAATCCGGCACGAACGCCACTGTGGTAAGAATTTCTGCCAGGAAAACATAGCATCCTGCGCCTTTTACAATAACAGAGCCATTCCTGCCCCTTATGCCTATTCCGCTTTTCACCGCCCAATATCTCTCTGCTATGGGTGCGGAATCAATGCAGATCCTCCACTCTCCCCCAAACCGTAGCTTCATCTTCTCCATGACCGGCTGCAAGCGCTTACGGATCACGTCATGATAATCGTCTCCATAAGCATAGCATGCAACCACAGGGAGCTGCCCGTCACGAAACTCTCCGGGCGCATAACTGAACGCCATGCTGATCACGGTGGCAGCCCCGGGCAACACCGATTCCGGACTGACCTTAAGGTCTACGTGCCGTTTCAGATAATCCATTCCGGCATGATTCCCCTGCCCTATCCAGTTTCTAAACAGTGTGACGACTTCAGGATCCACATCCGATACGGCTGCAAATCCGACAATTGCCGCACCTGCTTCAAGAATCAACCTTCTGGCATATTCCTTATCATCTTCTTCCTTCACCATTACATGCTGTCATTTTCTACCGAAGTCTGCGGGAATCTCTCCCCAGCGGTCGGTCTGCCATTTCAGCACCTTTGCCGGAAACTGATGGGTGTTAAGCCATGTCACCGCCCTTGCCATAAGTTCAAAAACCTTACCGTTGCGGGCAGTAGGTTTCAGTTGGGTCTTTATCTTGCGATTGCGTGCCCAAGCCATGCCGGACACAGAGTCAGAATAAATGTTATGGAATTTTCCTTCTCTGGTCATGAGAGCCATAGCATGGACTATTGCCAAAAACTCTCCTATGTTGTTGGTGGCATCATCAAACGGCCCGATCCTGAACAGCGTGCGCCCCGTCATAAGCTCCACCCCCTGAT
>CAZQSD010000168.1:0-4415 GCA_964595885.1 uncultured Sangeribacter sp. | reverse complement strand
TGGAAATTTTTCAAGCAGACAGCATAGAGAAATATAACCGATATTTCGGTTTTGAGACCCGTCACCCTTTGGTTAGTATAGTGCATTTCGATGAATTCGTGCATCAGCCTACCCACTGCATGCACTTCGGGTTTTATGCCCTGTTTCTTAAAAAGACTACAGGGTGCAAGATCAACTATGGCAAGACCAGCTATGATTTTGATGATGAGACAGTAGTGAGCTTTGCACCAGGTCAGACAGTAGGGATCCATCGGCTGGAAGATGGTCCGGCACCGGAGGCAATAGGTCTCCTTTTTCACCCCGACTTCCTAACCCGGACTCCATTGGCACAGAAAATAAACCAGTATTCTTTTTTCTCCTACGCATCTAATGAAGCGCTCCACCTCTCGGCAGAGGAACGTATGATCCTGCAAGATTATATGGAGAAAATACAACGTGAGCTGCAACACCCAATCGACCGTTTCTCAAAGTCGCTTATAATATCGAATATCGAGGTCATGCTCAATTATTGCATGAGGTTCTATGAACGTCAATTCGTAACGCGCGAAGAGCTGAACAATGACGCGCTTGCCCGGTTTGAGAATTTGCTTGACAATTATCTCCAATCCGGTAAAGGCATAAACGAAGGCATTCCTACCGTGAAGTATTTTGCCGACAAAATTTGTCTTTCCCCCAACTATTTCGGAGATTTGGTAAAGTCAGAGACAGGAAAGACAGCACAGGAGTATATCCAGTTGAAAATGATAAATCATGCCAAGGCCGCACTCCTTGATCCTGACACCTCCACAAAACAAGTTGCCGAGATTTTAGGGTTCCAATATCCACAGCACTTCATCAGATTCTTCAAGAAGCAGACGGGTCAGACCCCGAAAGAATACCGCTTGGAAATGTCCTGAGGGAAAAGTTGATTCTTCAGCCAATCCGTAACGATGCCAATGACATATTCCGGACAATGGAATTAGGAGTTATCTCGGACATAAACTTTGTTTTTTAGTATAAACATTTATCAGTTTAGATTCGTTTAAGAATCCTTCATTTTCGATAAGTAAGGATATAACCTCAAGAATTCAGTTCCCGTAGAGTGGTCGCCATATCTCCAAGAGTTCCTTATACACAAAAGCATAGTTATTCACAGACAGACGTAGCGGCAAATTAAACTCAAATCTACCCCGCAGGCACTTTTACTATATTCTTTCATGCAAATTCTGCATCAGCAGCTGTCCATTGAGTGAGACTCCCTGCCTTAACTTGGATACAGACTTCTATCATGTCGGTTTCGGCATGAAGTTTGCGCTTAGCATCTGGAGCCACACGTAACCAATCCCCAGCCTCAAGAGGCACATTCTCCCCGTCGATTTCCATAAAGCCTTTGCCTGCTACTATGAAGTTGTTTCATCTTCCTCCTGTCGTTGAATGATCTACGTTGGCATCTGCATTAATCAGTTTGTTGGCTCCACGCTTCTGTCGCCCCCACTGGAGATTATAACTGATGCTTACATAAGGCATACGCATATCAAGGCGCATGTGTTGCTCATTGCGATTCCATTGGCTTAAAGACTTCGAACCCTGGTCATATTTTCCGAACGGAATTAACATACCGGCTTCAAACTGCCAGTTTTTCCAATTATAATCAGCGGCAATTACATTTATGTCTTCTCCCCAACTGATTTTTTCGCCCCAAAGGTCGCGTTGCGCCCTGATATATTGGAATACAAGTTGGAACCCCTTATACATGAACATCAACGCGGCGTCACCACTCCATGTGTGGTTATAAAGAGTGTAGGTATTACCTTTCATGCGTTCAGCCTTATATTGGATTGTGCCGGAAAACATAAGCCAATCCGGAATAATCTGTATCTGTTCGGCAAGCCATAAACTCAGGTTCTGCAAACCCTTGCTGTTTTCGTATGAAGTGATGAGCCTGTTATTGTCCCAGTAAAGATAAGGGGTGATAGCATTTGGGCTTGTAAAGGCTCTCGCTCCGAAAGAACCGCTGACACGTTGATTAAACAGATTGTGACCATAACGAAATGTTAGCATATATGATGACGACGTTTTCAGATTTGAATTACCTATGCGCCATTGGAATCCATCAAGTTGCTGAGGTGCGATATTGGTCTCGGCCAAAGACGGGGTAGATTGCCATGATGTGAATGCAAGTCTGAAATTATGGTTTTGATTCAATGAGTATGTCACAGTGGCCTGAGGTCGTAGATTCCACGAATTATTACCTTGATTAGTTTCCTTGAACTTGAAAGATGTGTACTGCGCCCCAAGTCCACCTGTAAGTGTAAATTTATTTATGCGTTGGAAATATTCCGCAAAGAAATATGCCTTGTCCTGTCGCTGATGGAAAATCTCTCCATCAAGGTTTTCATAAAGAGAGCGATTACGGTTGGCCGTATAAGATGCTCCGGCAGTCAGTTTAGACGCACGCCATTGTTTTATATAGTCAGCTTCAAGACCATAAGCTTGATTACGGTCTTTTATATAGGTGCTTACATTTGTTATATAGTCAGAGGCATCTTTGTATCTTTCAAGATAATCTGAATAAGAGTGTCCTAAATATAAAGAGGCACTGAAATCAACAACCAGTGTTTGACGATGTGCGAAGTGCTGTTCCAGATATGCAGAAAAACGTGGCGTTGTTCCAACTCGTCCGGATTCATCGCTGAGTAATATATCTTTGTCGCCATTGCTCAAAGACAACAGACCGTTATAGCGGTTAAGATCGGAAAAATTGCGATTGGCAACCAACTGAACATAGAAAACTGTCGTGTCCGGTTTGATGTAATTGTAGGCAAGCCAACCGGCACCCTGAGAGTTGTTAAGTTTACCTCCGAGCGGAGTTTCTTTTCTTGTAAGCTCACTCCCATCGGGCCATGTAAATGTCTCCGTATAGTCACGGTGAGCCTTGATGCCTTCGGTAAGTTTGAAATACCCGCCGACTTCCCATTGAGAACGTCCGGTATTGAATTTGGCATTTGCCTGATAATATCCCCACCCACAGTTTAATGCCGGCTTTGCCTGCACCATAAGAGAACCACCGATGGTTGGATTTGTCACGATGAAGTTCAAAACATAATTCGCTCCTCCATAACGTAAACCGGGATTATCAATCCATTCAACACGCTTAATGGTTTCAGGGAGCAGGGCTTTTACTTGTTCTATTGAAGCTTCCCTACCATTTATTCGCACCTGCACAGACTGACCTGCGGCACTTATAGAACCGAGAGCGTCATTGACTGTGAGTGTGGGTATCATGAGGTTGCGAAGTAACTGCATACCATTCTTGGAATTGTCAACTGCACTCTTGGACGGATGATACACCTCCATGTCTGCCTTTCTTATAACTTTAGGCGCTTGAATTACCACCTCATTAAGCTCCTGAGTCATAATTGAGTCAGGGGTTTCATTCTGCGCCGATGCTAAGATTGGAAGCAATAAGATCAGCGGTGTTATTAATGTCTTCATACTGCGTATTTTTAGTTTACTGCTGCAAAATTAGCAAGAAAAATCACCCTGTGCCATACCCAAATGGGTACGATTGCATATCTGCGAAAAATTCTATCCTTATGTCAAATTAGGGTTATGGCAAGTTGGCGCGACCAACGGAGCCAACTCGCATTGTCTTTACGCCAAGTTGACTCTTCAATAAAACGTGAAGGAGCTTCCCTTTCATGTGATTCTAAAAATTTTATTCCCTTGCTTGCCATACTCCTATTTCCATTTATCAGGAATCGTGTATGTTTTTCCATCTTTGGACACAACATCAGGCATCACGGCAGACTGGAATCTACGGATATTCTTAATCATCAAGACTGGTTTGCTTCGATGATGAATAAGATTGTCCTTAAGATCATTACTGAAGTTTGAGGGTGGGAAATATACTTTGATACCAATTTCAGGGAAACGACGTTGAATGAGTTCAATGGGAGGTACAAGGTCGCTGTCAGCACTTACTAACGCAACCATGTCGGTTGCGTCTAATAAACAGTCCTCTATCATACGTATGGATATATTCACATCGGTTTTCTTTTCCTCCGGTCTTGAAATATCCCCCTTACAATAGGGACAAATAATATGCTTGTCAAGATATTTACCTCTTACAATCTCAAATTTTTCGCCGTTAATGAGCTTGTTGGCATTTAGAAAGGCACTCTGACGGCTGTTTTTCTGAGGACTGAGCGGGGATGCTGTAAAGTATATCACTTTTTCGAGTGTTTGGCCTTCTCCTAAGAAACTCTCACAGAGTTTCACCATATCAATCCAATAGAAATCACGCCAGACCGGATCAACTTTTTTTGTACGTTTGAGTCCAAAGTAAAAGTTGAATCCGTCAATATAGAATGTCACTCGCTTTTTTAGTTTCCATACTAAATAAAAAAGCCGCTCGTAAGCGGCCTATTCCCTGC
>CAZQSD010000167.1:0-4422 GCA_964595885.1 uncultured Sangeribacter sp. | reverse complement strand
AAAATTTTGATGCGCAAAATTACCTCCAAATTCACTTAAAATGCTTATTATTTCTTCAAAACATTGTCGGATTTACAAATAAGACAGTAAAATAATAGTAAAATATATTGGAGAGTGGTTACATAGTTATGAAGTTAGTGATTATAGATTATTGCTATTCAGTCTTTTATTCATTTATAGCTATTTAATATGGGTAGATTGTGACTTTTGTGGATTTTTATTTTTAATAAATGTAGGTTTGTGTATTGTTTTTACTAACTTTGCACAAAATTGCAACTATGATTGACCACATCAAGAATAGTTTTTGCTTTCTCTAAAGATTTTTCTATGAAAGAAATTTTGATAATAATAACATCGTTTATTCTCTCATTGGCTTTCTTTGATGTATATGCAGACAGTGTCGAAGAATTATATGATGATGGTTGCATAAAAATGAAACAAGGGGATTTCCCGGCTGCGTTGCAACGTTTCAGGGAGGTTGTGGATTCGTCTGAGGTCAATCCAACAAAAGCACAGGAAGAACTTTACGCCTCTTCCCTTAATAAAATAGCTATGATCTCCATAATGAGATCAAATTATGTGACGGCCTATTCGTCGTTGCTTAAGGCTCTTGATTATGCCTCTCCTTTCCAAGAGCCTCTCACTCATCTCTACCTTGCTATTATTAGTAATTATTATAGAGATTTTCGTGCGGAGGAACAGCATCTGAAAGATGCTCTTGGCAATATCGATAAGGTGACAGGTGATGACATGAAGACTCTTGTTTTTATCAATTTTGCCGGTTTTTATAATGAACACAACCGACTGGGTGAGATAGAGTCGGAGATAAGAGATTTCCTTAGCCAGTTTACTCTTGATGGAAGTGCCTTTAAGCAATATGCCACACTAACAGTCAAGGCCTATCTATCCAATATTGAAGGGAATCCTGATGAGGCGCTTGGATTGTTAAAAATGGCGGCGGCAGTGGTGGAAAAAGATTCCGATGAGCAAAATGCATATCTGAGTGCGATGTTTGACATCGCCTTGCAATATATGCATCAGGGCGACTACACCAACGCCATCTCTCAACTTCAAGAATGCCTCAGCCTTGCCAAGAAAAATAACTTTACAGTCTTTATTCCTATGGCGTATGAATATCTGAGTAAATGTTATGGCATTGCAGGCGACCGTGATAACGAGATGCTATTCCGGCAAGAGTCGGTGAATCTGCGTGATTCCATATTGTCGTTGTCAACATTTGGTCAAATAAAGGATATGCAGGCTGATTTTAAGGCGGAGCAACATCGAAAAGACATGGCAACTGTTACCTTGAAAAGCCATTATTACCGGCTGTTTTTGCTTTTGGCAGGTTTAATGATAATGTTTGGTGTCATCTTTACGCTGATCCTTATCAGAAAGAATAAAAGTCTTAAAACGGCCTACATTGCGCTCTACGAACGTAATCAACAAATAGAAACCCAAGAGAAACGATTAGAGGCAAAAGAGGCGGCTGCCCCTGTATCTGAATCTGTACCTGAAGCCCGCATTGCTCTTCATCAACCTCTGCGTGAGGCATTCGACAATGGCACTTTGTGGCTTCAACCAGATTTCACCCTTGCCATGCTTGCCAATGAACTGAATACAAATACCACCTATCTTTCCACTGCTGTGAATGAAGTCTATGGGAAAAGTTTTCGTTCATTGGTTAATGAGAAGCGGATACGCCGGGCATCCGAAATGCTTAGTCAGGATGAAAAATATGGACATCTTACAATTGAGGCTATTGCTTCAAGTTGCGGATTCAAGACTGCGAGTCACTTTTCTTCAGTGTTCAAATCGGTAATAGGGATGTCACCGGCCACCTATCGGGAGATAGATAAATTGAAAAAATCAACATCGTAGTGTTAAGTAATCTTCAAAAACAATTTTTTCAGGAACAGCAGATTTGGAATAGGAGGGCCATGATAGCCGAAGAAGATTGTGTGGAATGTATTGATTTTGTAATTTTGTAAGACCAACGAGTATACAATTAGGATTAAAGTATACAATTAGGATTAACAAGCATACAATATGGAAAAAATAATACAGGGAGTGGCTTACCGCACCGGGTTGCGTCCGGAATCTGTTAAAGCCGTAATAGAGCTTCTTGATGGAGGCGCGACAGTGCCTTTCATCAGCCGTTATCGCAAGGAGAAAACCGGATCGCTTGATGAGGTGGCGGTAAGAAGCGTGGAAGCAACCTTAAAGGTTGTCAGGGAACTGGAGGCGAGGAAAGAGTTTGTGAAGAGTGCTGTTGAGGCTGCCGGTAAACTTACTCCTGAGTTGGATAGTAAAATAATGGAAGCGCAGACAATGACGGAAGTGGAAGATCTGTATGCACCGTTTAAACCCCGCAAACGCACCCGGGCTACAATGGCTAAGGAGAAAGGCCTTGAGCCGCTTGCTAAAATAATAATGTCAGGCAGATCAGCTGACTGCTACGCATCTGCTTCCCGTTTTGTCGGCAAAAAAGGAGTGAAAGATGAGGAAGAAGCTCTGACAGGGGCTGCCGATATAATCGCGGAATGGGCGTCTGAGTCTATCAGGCTAAGGAACATTACACGAAATGCCTATCAGCGGTCCGCTTCTATGGTCTGCACAGTTGCGAAAGGAAAGGAGAAGGAGTTAAAAGAATCTCCCTATGCCGGCTATGGCGATTTCTCCCAGTCTGTCAGGCGCATGTCGTCTCATCAATATCTGGCTCTCAGGCGGGCGGAACGTGAAGGGTTGGTAAAAGTGAAATATTCACTTGGAGACAATGGAGAAACTCTTGATGAATCTTTGTGTCGCATGTTTGTGCCAAAGCAGGCAAGCCGGGGATGTGCAGAAGTGATTGAAGATGCTGTTGCAGATGCCTCCAAACGACTTCTGAGACCATCAGTTGAGAACGAGGTTTCAGCCCAGTTGAAAGAGGAGGCAGACCGTGTGGCGATCGACATTTTCAGTGGTAATCTCAGGCAATTGCTTCTTGCCTCTCCATTGAAAGGATTGCGGGTGCTTGCCATTGATCCCGGTTATCGCACAGGGTGTAAGGTTGTGGCGCTTGACACACAAGGCAATCTTCTGGATGATTCGGTAATCTATCCTGTGCCACCAAAGAATGATTTTACCGGCGCACAACGGATTGTGGAGAATATGGTTCGGAAATACCGGCTGGAGGCAGTGGCAATCGGCAACGGAACCGCCTCACATGAGACGGAACGTTTCATCAAAGGGAGCGGCCTGTTCAAGCCTGAGCGTATATTTGTGGTGAGTGAAAACGGTGCTTCAGTCTACTCGGCTTCGGAGATTGCAAGGAAGGAATTTCCGGATAAAGATGTGACGGTCAGAGGGGCAGTGTCAATTGGACGCCGGCTTATTGATCCTCTTGCCGAACTTGTTAAGATAGATCCAAAATCAATTGGTGTGGGGCAATATCAGCATGACGTTGATCAGGGCAAGCTAAAAGATGCCCTTGACTACACGGTTATGAGTTGTGTGAATACTGTGGGTGTAGATGTCAACACAGCATCCGAAAAACTTCTTTCCTACATATCAGGCATAGGCCCGTCGTTGGCTGCCAATATAGTGGCCTACCGGATGAAGAATGGTGATTTCACTACGCGGCAAGAACTAAAGAAAGTGCCTCGCTTAGGTGACAAGGCTTTTGAGCAGTGTGCCGGATTTCTTCGGGTGCCTGGCGGAAAGCAACCTCTTGATAATACGGGCATCCATCCGGAAAGCTATGGAGTGGTTACGGCGATTGCGAGTTCATTGCATGTAAGCCCGACTGAGTTGGTGGCAAATGAGAAGCTTCTTGCCGCCATTGATGCTGAAGCATTGGCGGCAAAAGGTGTTGGTGGACTCGAAACCATAAAAGATATCATAACGGAGTTGCGGAAACCGGGTAGAGATCCGCGTATTGACGGCGATAATGATGCCTTTATCCCCGGTGTGGCAAGTTTTGAAGATTTATGTGAGGGAATGATACTTCCCGGTTTGGTCAATAATATCACGGCTTTTGGAGCATTTGTGAATTTAGGTATCAAGGAGAACGGACTTATCCATATCTCACAGATGTCTCATAAAAGAATCAGTTCAGTGTCAGATGTTCTGAAACTTGGCCAACATATTGAGGTTAAGGTAATCGAAGTTGACCATGCCCGTAAGCGCATTGCCCTTTCGTTGATACTGTAAAGTGTTGTTTTTATCACAAACTGAAATTATGGTAAATATTTAAGTAAAAAGGATAACACTGGTGTCAATCTCTTATGATAATTTTGCACTTGTAAAGTTAACGTCAATGCCATCCAGCAGATTATGGAATGTTAAAAATAACTAATATAATCTTTTGAAGACGGATTATTGAAATAGAATGGTTAACTTTGATGAAGATTTATGTCAATTTATGGGATTAACATCATT
>CAZQSD010000166.1:0-4565 GCA_964595885.1 uncultured Sangeribacter sp. | reverse complement strand
CTACATATTTCGGATAATTGTCTTTTATCGCAGCAAGATTGCCAAACTCCCGTTTGATGGTTTCATCAGATGCCAGAAGATATGTCACTTGCACGTATATGCGCTGATTAGTTTTTGTAGCCACGAAGTCGATCTCTCCTGCACGAAGAATGCCTACAGTAACCTTAAAACCTTGGCGACGAAGATGGTTCCAAACCACATTTTCCATTATTTTCTCTATACTACCACGAATATCGCTGCCGCATAAGTAATTGCGTATGCCATGGTCTGAAAAATAGTGTTTGTTGTTTGATTCGAGCAACAACTTGCCATGTACATCAAACCTGGAGATGGGAATGGCAAGGAACGCCTTCTGGAGATATCTTAGATAATTCGATACGGTCTCATCACTGATTTTCTCACCTCTGGATGTCATATATTTGACAATATTGGTGATCGATATCGGTTTGCCGATGTTGTCCGCTACAAAGTGCATGATGTTTTCAAGCTGCGATACGTTGCGCACATTTTCCCGACGGACAATATCCTTTACAAGAACTGTATTATAGACCCCTTCAAGATAGTCGTTTATTTGAGACTGTTCATCGGGTTTAAATGCCAGCAATCCGGGAAGGCCCCCCATGACGAGATAATGCATAAGAGACTCATCGCTGTCTTCCATTCGATGAAACTGAAGAAATTCTGTATAAGATAGATTGTAAATCTTTATCTCTATATATCGCCCTGAAAGGTATGTGCCCAGTTCACTGGAAAAGATGTAGGCATTGCTTCCTGTAGCTATTATCTGACACCGTTCTTCTGCATGTAGACTACGCAGCGCGTTTTCATAGTTTTCAATATCCTGCACCTCATCTATAAGAAGATAATTTTCTTCACCTTCCGGGAGCCGGGCAACTGCATAGTCATAAAGTTGGTCAGATGTTTTAAGGTCGCGGAATGCTTGTTGCTCTTTATTGATATAGATCACATCCGCTTCCGGACGATTCCGGAGCAACCAATCTTGAAATAGCTCAAGCACCTTGCTCTTTCCGACACGGCGCTGGCCTACGAGTATAAGCATCATGCCGCGATTGATCAGACTGGCAATCTTTTCCGTGTATTGCGGTCGTGGAATTAGTGACATTGCTGAAAAATTTTTCTGCAAAGATAGCAAACTATACTCGGGAAAACAAGCAAACATTGTATAAATTCCCGATTATACTCGGTAATTTCTACAAAATATATGTATTTCCCCGATTATAATCGGGAATTTAGGAATTCTGGTCAATGGGGTGGAGCGAATGATTTTGAGACCTTGTTCCTTTGTTCTCTTTCTTCTCCTGTTTTTTTGTTCCTTGTTCTATAGTTTCTTGTCTCTTGTTCTCTGGTCACTTGGTCTCTGATCTTCTTTGAAATCTGAAAAATTAGGGTTAAGTTTGCACCAATATCATCTCTACCCTCCTAATTAGAGTAAAGTTTTTTGTGAGAAATATCAAGTTAATAATTTATTCATGCATGACACAAATAGTAGTAACGTTAAAAATAGAGGTGTCACAATAGTGTCAAAACGATTACACGCTTTTGACAAACTTGCCGGCTCAATTTCTATGTCTGATATAGATCTTACTGATGAAAGAACACAATATCTCCTAAACAAATGAAAAGAATTTTCTTGGACACTAATATAATTCTTGATTTCTTAATCAGATCGGAATATCAGGAAGATACGCGTGAGTTAAAAAAAAGATGTGATCTTATCATCACACGAAATTCCAAAGATTTTCCTTATTCAAAAATACCTGTTATGTCGGTTAAAGAATATCTGATGGTATAACAGCACTCCTATCCTAATAATTTCAGAATGGCAATACCTTAAAATTTGCTATAAACAAAAATATTTTTTGAAGTCTGCTCAATTTTTGTTAAGTTTGCACCAAATTTTATGCAGTCATCACGTTTTAACAGCGTGATCCCACCATCTAAAACAACCAAACCAAAAACCATACACATGAAAAAACTTCTTTTTGCCTCGGCACTCGCATTAGCGCTCCCGGCTGCTGCATCAAACACCTACATGCAGGCCCCTGCCGATGCCCCCGAAATCATCACCCCGGACTCAACCGGATTCACATTTACCGACATCAAAATCAACCCAACAACATCGGTAAAAGACCAGAACAAGTCGGGCACATGCTGGAGCTTCTCCGGAACTTCTTTCCTTGAGGAAGACCTTCTCCGTCGCGGCAAACCGGAAATGGACCTCTCCGAAATGTTTACAGTGCGCCATTGCTACATTGACAAGGCAAAGAAATATATCCGCACCGGTGGCAAAATCAACTTTGCTCAGGGTGGCGGTTTCCCGGACGTATTTTATGTGGTTGACACATACGGTGTAGTGCCCGAAGAGGCTTATGACGGTCTTAACTATGGCGAGAAGAAACACAGCCACTATGAGATGGCAAATGCTCTTGAGGCATATCTCAACGCTATTCTCAAAAATCCCAATAAGAAACTCTCAACAGCTTGGCTGCCCGGATTTATCGGTATACTTGACGCTTACCTCGGTCCGGAACCGGAGTCATTCACTTACAACGGCAAGACCTACACTCCGAAATCTTTCGCTCAGGAACTCGGTCTCAAGGGCGACGACTATATCAGCATCACAAGCTATACCCACCACCCCTTCTACGAGCCTTTCGCTATCGAAATCGCCGACAACTGGCTTTGGGAGAAGAGTATGAACGTGCCTTTGGACGAAATGAAGGCTATCGTTGACAATGCTCTTGATAAAGGTTTCACTGTGGCTTGGGCTGCCGACGTGTCCGAAGGTGGTTTCAAATGGAAGAAGGGTTATGCAGTGCTTCCCGAACCCAAGACCGGTGAGGATCTCGAAGGCTCTGAGCTCGCCCGCTGGGTGAAACTCTCTGACAAAGACCGCGAAGATGCCACTTTCGACATCAAAGGTCCTGTAAAGGAGAAGAAGGTGACTCAGGAAACCCGTCAGGAAAGCTTCGACAACTTCGAGACTACCGATGATCACGGCATGGTGATTGTGGGCTATGCAAAAGATCAGGAAGGTAACCGCTATTATAAGGTGAAAAACTCTTGGGATACTAACCAGATCTATGATGGCTACTTCTACGTTTCAGAACCCTACTTCCTTGAGAAGACCATCGACGTTGTAGTCAACAAAGATGCTGTTCCCTCCAACATCGCAAAGAAAATCGGCCTCTGATCGCCTCCATAATCAAACACATTAATTCATACAAAAAAGCTAACCGCCTTATCCCTGGTTCGCAGGAATAAGGCGGTTATCCTATTACGACTATCCTCTAACGTGAGGTTCTGTTTCTTGGGGTATGGACGGCGATGGTTAGCGCACGACAATCTTCATTGAAGTTGCGCCACTACGGGCAACATACACACCGGGAGCCAAATTGTCATTTCTTACTTCACGGCCGTCAATATTATAGACATTGACAACATTTCCACTGCTGCTCATAACCTGACCATCTACTATTTGCAAATCTTCTCTTATAGCATTCACTGCATCAATTCCACTAAGAGAATCTATCCTGAATGCAGGAGAAATCACTTGGGTCTGATAATTGCCGTTTTCATCAGTGAGGCTGATGCGCAGATCAAACCATCCGTTCTCGCTCTTACGGTCTACTGAAGCAAGACTACCCTCGTAGCAGTAGCCGTAACCGGGCATAAAAAATTTCTCCGGCACTTCACTAACTGAAAGCTCGGCAAATTCATCTGACCCGTAAGGGGCATATTCTACCTTTACCTCACCCAAAGGCTGCACTATCATCATGTCTTCAGTGTAATCCTCATTATCAGCATACTGAAAGTCCCCGGCATAGAACATCATTGAAGCCTCTTCAGCCGAATTGAATCTGTCTGTCACATCTCCATCTTCATTCAGGAATAATAATGCCTGAAGTGTAGGAGGAATCCAGTCCTCCGTCTCTATCATACACCCTAATACAGTATTGTTATAACCCGGCACTTTACCGTCAATAAGCACATTGTCATTATTGATCATATATTTCTCCAACCCTTCTTCCCTTTCAGTCACAACGGAAGCATTCAGGGCATCAACCATCATTGCCTCACCGTTACGCCCGGTATAACCGAAACTTATAATACCTATCTCTATAAGCATATCGAATAACTCCTCTGGTACACTCCCATACTCAGGATTCCATAGAATTAAAGAGGTTAAAGAAGGTGTATTATTTCCAATGACACTTTTATATCTGTTAATATTTGAGGGTATAAAAGGATTAACTTGTTTATTAAAGTCATTACTTTCATTTCCCCATAACCATGTATATATATCAAAACTAGCGTTTTTATACCCGCCAATGGTGATGTTCAACGGTTGATACATTACTTCTCCAGCTTTTGGCATGAATAACTGTGAGGATATGGATGTGTTGGGATCATTATAGGAGTCAGCGGTACTAAACCCTCCTAAACATTGTACAGTATTAATACCTTGCATTGATGCCTCTGGAAAGCACATAATGATATTTGTTGAGACTTCATCATCTATCTTCCTATCTAAATATATGCTC
>CAZQSD010000165.1:0-4658 GCA_964595885.1 uncultured Sangeribacter sp. | reverse complement strand
CGTGGCGCATGCCGCTTAGCCTATATTGTTATTTTTAACGGACTATTGTAATTATGAAATAAATATTCTGTTTTGCTATAAACCATAATTTTATAAATTAAAATAGTGTTAATATGACAGATTTTTACAAACGCGCGTTATGCATTGCTTCTATGGCAGGCATTTTCGCAACTTCTGCGTTGGCAAAAGAGATCCAGGTAGGAGATCTGATCTATGACATTGATGGGTCAGAGGCTACTGTTGTCGGGTGGTATACCGATTTTGAGAATCCACAGCTTAACATCGTGGTGCCAAACACTGTCAATGACGGTGAAAAAGATTATCCTGTGACAGCCCTTCGCAATGAATTGTTCTATTCGATGGGAATCACCAGCATCACTTTAGGTGATAACGTAAGGAATCTTGGTGATTACACATTCATGTATTGCACTAACCTTATGGAGGTAAACCTCAACGAGGGCCTCAAGAAGATCGGTCTGCAGTGTTTCGCCAACTGTTCTTCCGTTTCAGAAATTACTCTTCCATCCACACTTGAGGAAATAGGCTCGATGGCATTCTGGAATGCCTCATTGTCAGGAGAAATCACTATTCCTGCATCTGTTAAGAAGATAGATGTGGCTCCCTGGCGTTCTGGTATTGGTATCACTGCTATAAATGTTGAGCCTGGCAGTGAGAGCTATACTTCAGAAAACGGTGTGTTGTTCACTAAAGATATGGAGACAGTGGTTACATATCCTGCCGGTAAAGCTGACACTTCCTATACATTACCGTCTACGGTAAAGGTGATTGCGGACCAGGCAATGCGTAATAATCCCAATATGACTGAGTTGATTATGCCGGAAGGATTAGAAAAGATTGGTGAGATGGCTCTTGCATCAAGTGCCTTGACCTCCATTGAACTCCCTTCTACTGTTAACTCTATAGGAGGCGCTGCATTCTTCTATGGCCTTAAACTTACTGAATTCAAGGTGGCATCGGGAAATAAGTGGTTCAGATCTGAGGATGGATTCCTCATCGAGAATGATGCTGAAAAGATTGTGGCAGCTATCCCAATGAGCGGTTCTCTTGCTATCCCGGAGGGTATAAAGGCCGTAGGCGACTACGCATTCTATATGAGTGGACTTACTGATGTGACATTCCCTCTAAGCATGCGTTCCACTGGAAAGGCATCATTTGCCAACTGCTATGAGCTGAAGACAGTGGAATTGAACGAAGGTCTTGAGACAATCGGTCAAATGTCTTTCCAGGACAGTCCGATTCTTACGGGAATAAAATTCCCATCAACCCTGAAGAAAATAGAGATGCAGGGTTTCTGCGGCTGTAACGGTCTTAAGGAAGCTATTCTTCCTGATGGATTGGAAACTCTCGAATCTACAATTTTCTTTATGTGCTCTGGTTTGGAACGTGTCTATCTGCCTGGTTCGGTAAAGTATTTCGAGCATGCCATTTTCTCAGTATGCGAAAACTTAAGGGAAGCTGTAATCGGAGAAGGAATCACTGAGCTTCCAAACTCAATGTTTAATATGGATTGGGCTCTTACAGATGTTACGCTTCCTTCGACTCTTGAAGTTATTGGCCAATATTCACTTTACGGAGCCGCTTTCTCTCACATTGATCTTCCAGATGGATTGAAAAGAATTGATGAAGCCGGACTTTATGGCACCGGACTTGAGTCTCTTGACCTTCCTGATTCAGTAGAAGAACTTGGTCCTTTTGCATTGGCATGGAACTTTAATATGAAATCACTTAAGACGGGTAAGAACCTCAAAAGAATGGGTCATAATGCAATTCACTTTATGACATCTCTTGAAGAGGTGACGCTTAACGAAGGTCTTGAGGAGATTGATGATTATGGCATCTCAGCTTGCGCAATTCTGAAGACTCTTACGATTCCTTCAACTGTGACAAAGATCGGTGATTCTGCTTTTTATGGCAATCCTCTTGAACTGGTGGTCAATCTGGCCACTACTCCTCAGGTGCTTGAATCTCCGATTATTTACACTGCAGATGGCGATTTGTATGACACTTGCGTGCTTTCTGTTCCGGCTGAGTCAGTGGAAGCTTATAAGCAGGCTGAGATCTGGAAACTGTTCCTCCATATCAATGGGGATGCAACAGGAGTCGAGGAAATTGATTCAGACAATTCAGATCTGACCATAAAGGATATCTACACACTTGACGGCCAGCGCGTAAGCAGTCCGGATAAGGGCATCTATATCTTCCGCATGAGCGATGGTTCAACCCAGAAACGCGTGATAAGATAACATTCGATTTTAACGTTCATAAACTCAGCGTCCCGGTCTTATACTTTGATCGGGACGCTTTGACTTTTCAATATATCTCCACCATTAAGTTCAATGTAATGGGGAGATTAATGCGGGTGAACCGGAGAAGACGGGAAGTCGTTTTATAAAATAAATGCGAAAAAGACTATGAAAAACATAATGAAGGATGAGGCAGGCATGAAGCTGCCTATCAGCGACAAGGGTGTTGAGGCTTTCCTTGCAGGAGACATGGTGGAAGGGATAGGACCGGTCTATGCCAAAAGATTGGTGGAGACTTATGGGAATGAGGTGGTGGAGAAGCTCCGTGACGAACCGGAATCTATAACGGAAATATCCGGACTGGGGGCTGCCCGTCTAAAGACTGCTTCCGACAGTCTGCTTGCATTGACCCAACCTTTGGATATAGTTCAGTTTCTGTATTCATGCGGGATACAGGAACTTTTCATACCTCGTATTTTAGGAAAATACCGTAAGCGAACCCGTAGGGTGATTGAGGAAGACCCTTATCAGATGGTGGAGGAGGTGTGGCGTCTGTCGTTCTTTACTGCCGACAAACTTGGAAAGGCACTTGGTATTGCACCGGATGATCCGCGTAGACTTCGTGGGGCACTGCTTACAGCCGTGAAACATTATGCGGAGGAAGGGCATCTGTTTGCCACTCCGCAGCAGGCTGTAAAGTATGCTTCAGAGATTTCCGGAATAGAGCATGAGAAGATTGAAGCTGTCATTGATTCGTTGGTTGCAGACGAGCGGTTAGTAAAGAGTAGGGGAGGATTATATCTACCTGTGTTTTACGAGGCTGAACGCAACGGGGCCGGTAAGTTGCTTACACTTGCCTCTGCACCTGTACGGAAAATAAACGAAGATGACTTGCCTACACATGATATGCAGGGACATAAATACTCCAGCCGACAGCGGGAAGCCATAAAGATGGCTCTGGAATATCCGGTGATGGTATTGACCGGTGGACCCGGGTCAGGTAAGACCACTGTCCTCAAGGGCATTCTTGACATACTTTCCGATAACGGTAAAAAATTTATTCTGGCAGCCCCGACCGGAAGAGCTGCCAAACGCATGTCAACGCTTACCGGCTATGAGGCCCAGACTATACATCGTCTGCTCGGTTATCGTCCGGGAGAAGGATATTTCAATAAGACAATAGATACTGATGTGCTTATCATTGACGAGGGGTCGATGATGGAGCAAGTGCTTTTTGATCATTTGCTTGAGGCGGTCAGACCAGGGACAAAAATAATTATTGTCGGGGATGTGGATCAGTTGCCGGCTATAGGGGCAGGTGATGTGATGCGCGAACTGATGAAGTCGGCTACGGTGCCGGTAGTAGAACTTGATGAAAATTTCCGTCAGGCAGCGGGGAGCGTCATCGCCGCCAATGCACAGGCCATAAATCATGGAGAGATGCCTGATGCCGGGCCTAATGAGGATTTCATAATAATAGATGAGAAGGGTGTGCCAGCAATACATGAGCGCATCCTCTCGCTTGTGGCTGAAGAGTTGCCTAAGGAATATGACATTTCTCCGGAAGAAATTCAGGTTGTTACCCCACAACAGATGGGTCCCTTAGGTGCGCGGCAACTTAACATTGATCTTCAGAAACGCCTTAATCCTGACGGACCCGAGATAAAGAGAGGGACAAGCGTAATGAGGCTTGGCGACCCTGTCATGCAGACAGCTAATTCCAAAGAGAGGGGATTGTTTAATGGGGAGACGGGACGTATTGTGGAAGTAGATCCGGAAGGGAAATTTCTTGTGGTGGAATTTACCGGGGGCAGACGCTCCACATATGGCCGATCCGAACTCAGTGAACTTATATTGGCTTATGCCACGACGGTGCATAAGCTACAGGGCTCCGAAGTAGAGTATATGGTGATGCCTTTGACAATGGCTCATCGTCCGATGCTGTATCGCAACCTACTGTATACGGGCGTAAGCCGTGCAAGAAAGCTATGCGCTATTGTCGGGGAAGAAGAGGCGATAAGATATGCTGTAGAGAATAACCGTGATTCTACACGCAATTCCAATTTCAGCGAGCGACTGAAGGATGGCATGCGCAATAAAAAACAGTCATGAGAATGGGTAAGATTCTCATGACTGTTTTTTTTAGATTTCAATAGACTGCTGCTTATCATTTGATAATGCTGATGATGTCTTCAGCTATCTGTGGTGCGGTAAGATGATTCTCTTTTAATACATCTGCGTAATTGTAGCGGTCAAGAAATTTCTTGGCAATACCGTAGCAACTTACCTTCATGTCGCTGTCGCCATAAAATCTTGCCACTTTCTCACCGAAACCACCACTCAGCACTCCATCTTCTATAGTAACCACAAGAGAATGGTCATTCTTAAGGGCAT
>CAZQSD010000164.1:0-4678 GCA_964595885.1 uncultured Sangeribacter sp. | reverse complement strand
AGAGAGTCAGAACGCATATTGCGAATCAATGAGATATTTTATTGAACGCTACATCTGTAAATATATACTGAAATGATGGATATAGACTTTCTGTTCCAGTTACTTAATGAGCCCGGAGTAAGCGGTAATGAGGTCTCGGTTTTGGATCTATGCCGAGAAAAAGTTGCTGGTAAATGCAAAATCTGTTACGACAGAATTGGCAACATGTATGCAAAGATAAATAGCAAGGAGTCCGACACAGCTACACGTATACTGATAGAAGCTCACATTGATGAAATCGGATTTCAGGTAACATACGTCGACCACGACGGCTATGTCTATATCAGGCCATGTGGCGGAATAGATGGAGCCACACTTATCGGCTCTTTCGTTGAGATTCAATGTCGAGATGAATCTCTGACCGGTGTGGTCGGTCGTAAACCGGTACATTTAATGAAAGGCGATGAGAAAAACAAACTGCCAGACTGCGATACGGTGTGGATTGATACTGGACTTGATGCTGATACAGTTAATAAAAAAGTTCGTATTGGTGATTATGTGTCATTTAATCCAAATGCACATCTTCTCGGAGAAATGAGAGTTGCGTCCAAGGCGATTGATAATCGTGTGGGTGCATTCATTCTCACACAAATCATAGACAAACTACCGGCAATATCCGACAAACAGATTACGCTCGCTTTCACCACCCAAGAGGAGTTGGGATGTAAAGGTGGGGCCGTAGCTGCCTATGGTGAAATATACGATTATATTATTTGTATAGATGCCGTATTTTCATCGGATGTACCGGACATTTCTCCCCGTGTAGTCGGCGATATCAGACTTGGTGAAGGTGCTGTGGTTTATCGTAACGGCGATGTAGACAGAAATTTTGTCGAGCAGATATTGTCGGTGGCACAGAACTACAATCTTAAAATTCAGCTGTCGGCAAACTACGCGGCATCTGGTGGCACAAATACTCGCAATATGCAGCTGACTGGCTCTGGAAACGTCACTGCAACCATTGGGTATCCGGTACGCTATATGCACACACCCGTTAGTATGGCAGATTTGCGAGACATTGATACCATTGTAAATCTTATAATCCGAATTCTCGAAGAACTATAACAATGAAAGTATATATTCACACTAATGGCTGCGCAGTTCTCAAACACGAAACCGAGCGAATCGCCAAATTCTTTCATCTCAACAAGGTTGAAATTGTTGAATGCCCCGAAGATGGTGATTTAATCGTAATGACGTGTTGCGGTGTAACTCATAATGAGGAAAATCAAGCGATTGACATAATTTCAAACCTTAATAGTAGAAAACAAAAGGATGCGACTCTTATTGTTAGCGGATGCCTACCAGCATTCGCTTCAGAGCGAATCTTGGAGGTTGCTCCCGAAGCCCAACTTATGTCGTATTCTCAGATGCGAAATTTTGACTGTATTGTTTCCGGAGGGGCATCATGGGATGATGTCTATTATAATTATGGGCACATGATGAAACAAGAGGAACATCGAGACGACACAATTCATAGCTCAAATCAAGATATGGACTTGCAGCTGATGAAAACGGTTGATGAGACTAACCACACATCTAACTGCATCCAACAGTATAATCTCTGCACATTGCGCAGATATATATGGCAGGATGAAGATGTTTATCAGATAAAAGTTGCTTACGGTTGCCCCGGACATTGCAACTATTGTGCGACCAAACTTGCCATAGGTGAGTTCCATAGTGTTCCAAAAGCATTGGTACTAAAACAATTCCAAGAAGGGATTGCTTCCGGCTTCAAACGCTTCTCGCTTATAGGAGATGAAATCGGTTGTTATGGTACCGATTTTGGAGAAAACATTGTCACCCTCCTTGATGATGTATATGCACTGAACTCGGAGATTACAGTTTCAATTCGTTACATCCATCCTGACATATTCGTCCGATATTATGATGGACTAAAACCATATTTTGTCAATGGTTTCATTGACTTCTTTTGCTGCGCGATACAGTCAGGAAGTCCCAAGATGCTTAAAGCAATGAACAGGAATCCTGATATTGAGCCATTTATCAAGTGTATGGAGGACCTTAAAAATGAAAATTGCAAGGTCAATAAACACACTCAGATTCTAATAGGCTATCCCGGAGAAACCGAGGCAGATGTATGGCAGACCTTAACGGCCCTGATACGATGTGATTTTGATCATATCAACATCAACAAGTTTAGCAGAAGACGAGGAACCGTTGCCTATGAATTAGAGGAAACAGTCCGAGAGGAAGATAAAGTGGCAAGATGCAGTCTTATCCGAGAAATAATGTTTATGGGTAAGAAAGCAAAGTTATATGATGCTATAAAAGAGTCATATTTTAATGATTGAGACTGAGCATATAGAAGCAATACGCGACTCTGTGGCTTCTGTTTTACCGTTGCTTAGAGAGCTTGCGGAGAACAGTAGTCCTGAGCCTTATACCGTAGAGAATTTATGGTGGACTAAATTAAATGTCGCAATTTCTATTACGGCTGCACTGATAGGCGGCTTAGGAGCCTATTATGGATACAAGGGGTTCGTATATGCCAAAGAAACCGCTCATAATGTTGCTCGTCTGCCACAAGAGACACAGGTCAGGTTATGCCTGTCATTGCTCCAGGATTTAATGCTGAATTATGTGCGTGCCATTGTTATATTCTGCAACCATAAAGATGGATTAAAAGCGCCATCCGATAATTACATCTCCAATTTTATGCTCCCCGAGTTTGAGGATATATTCAATCCGGAGTCTTTTTATCAGAATGGTTCTGCTTATATTTGCTTAAACTACCTGAAGTCAAGAATGAAGCATTATAATCACATGATTGAGGTAATTGAGAGCCATTGTATCAGTGGTGGAATTACTGATAAGGATTGTAAGGATTTGGTGGTAAAGACATCGAAGGTAACACGTTCGGTATTCAATTTCGTAAAAGAAATTGAATACCGAACGCAGGAAGCATTCAAACATAATTTGATAGAAAAGATTGCCAAGCAAACCAATAGTAGAACGGAGATAGTACAACTTAATGATGATAATAAACAAATATTCCATGGATTAGTATACGCAATGGAGAGTCTTCCGGGTATGGTTAAATTTGATAATGTATCATTTGACTTGTCATCCGCTGTTTCAAAGGTCATTCAACATCTTAGTGATACCGAGGATACTCCGAGTACTATAGATATGCTTGCGTACAACGGCATGATAGAAAGACAGTATATGGAATGAAGCGCATTTTCCGTAATTATCCAATAGCAAATGATGTGGCCGAGGTATTTCACTATGATTATAGTGATAGTATTTCGAGCTGTATGAAAAGTATGAATGGGATTTTCCATTCCCAAAATCTCCCCGTGAATCTTAATTTACGGAGCAAACGGCACACACTGGCTGTTCCCGGATGGGATTTTGATAATGGCAACAATCTATCATTACCGACAAAGATTTGTGAATGGGCAGTCGGAGCGATTGAGGATGATTATTATATTGCCTACACATACTGGTCCGGCAATAGCTTGATTCTCCTTGTTTCAAAAGTTCACAAAAGGCTATGGCTAAACCCTGAAATAAATGCGTTTGATTGTGCCCGTAACATTCTTACCATAAAAAAAGGAATAAATAGCCATCTGCGATTTGATGGAGCAAAGTTTTTATGGAGAACTTATGAAACTGCCGTTATCTCCTCGTCATATAAAAGTTATTTTTATGACATCGTTCATAGTAATGTTGTCCAGACCTCCAATACCTCAACAGTGTTAAAAAATGGCTATCCACGACAACTACTGATTGAACATGGTAGAACACACTTTGTATTTCTTCGTCGGTGTGGTATATATTGTATTCATATATATCCGAAAAAGAGAGATATAAAAGCTCCTGCCATAGTAATTTGTCTTGGTGGCCCTTTTATAAAAGTCCCTGACATAAGATTCCTACCTAATTTATACCATCATTTTTCAAATGAGGGTTATCATGTCATTATTCCATTGCGTAGAGGTGTGATTGGGCTATCTTCTGAATGGGAACAAGAACTATATGGTCGATATGGCATTGCCGATGTTGAAGATATTCTTTCATCGACAAGGGAGTTTGTGATGGAATTTGAACCGACCGTAGACTCTAACCGATTGGGTTTATATGGCGCAAGTTACGGCGGGTATTCAGCATTGCTCATAAACGGCAAGCACAACAAAGAGTTATTGTTCAAATCAGTAGTATCTCATTGTGGAGTGTATGACCTTTCAACATATCCATTTCATAGTTCGGGTAATGCACGTGACATAATGATGGAATACGGACATACCGATGATATAGTGGCTTATGCTAAGAATGTCAGAGACATCAATCCGGCAAGTTTCGTCAATGACTGGAATGTTCCAACCTTGCTTGTGCATACAATTGATGACACTACTACATGGTTTGGACAATCTGTCAGTGCCTACAATGCCGCATTAAAAAATCATTGTTGTAACATATCTCTTATACTCACGCATGGCGGACACTCTTATAATATCAGTAAAGAAGAGGCGATAGAGGACGCCATTATAAATCATTTTAATACAACGCTAAAATCGTGACTATCTCTTGAATATCGCAGAACACTCTTTTTTTACGGAGATTCAAGAACGAAGCGCAAAATCTCGGACCATATTAGCCCCCAATATTT
>CAZQSD010000163.1:0-4679 GCA_964595885.1 uncultured Sangeribacter sp. | reverse complement strand
GAGTGGCGTAGACACCGTGACGGCGGATTGCAGGGAGGACTTCGGAGGTGACCCACTTGCGAAATTTCTTTGCTTCAGGTTTGCGGCTATCAAGAATCGCATCATACAATCCATCTTCATTGAGGAAGTTTGCCAACTGCTCCCTTCCAAGCGAATCAACTATGGGGTACTTTGAAAGTACGTCATCTGTCATTCTCTGAGTTAGCTTGCTTGGGTTAAGTTCAAGCACTCTCGCCACATCTGCAAGACAGAACAATGGTTTGTCATTCTCTCCGATTACAGTTCTTATATCTCCGAACTGTGGGTTGGTGAAGATTTGGATTTCATTCATTAGCTATCTCCTTTCTCATCTCTAAGAAATATTTGCTCGGTTGAATCCTGAGCTTCCTTTTCAGACATAATTCTGAACCCTTTTGCGGAATCGGTAATCCCCGTTGTGGAATTGTCGGTTCTTTTGTTTTGCTCGTTCATTAGTTAACTCCTTTCGTTACTTTTATTGTTATGGTCATTCCGACGGCGGAGTTGGTGATGACATACACACCGTCACTGCGGGGGTGACGCTGCCTGACGTAGTATGCCATCCGGAGCTGAGACTGGAAGTCGGCGACCGATATTGCCCGAAATACCTTCGCCCTTCCGCCCGGCTTTATAGCCTCCATTGCCGCTTTGGTTACTTTTTCTGCCATTTCGTTGAAATTAATTACATTATAATTTGGCAGAACAAAGGGGAATTGTTATCTTTGCGGTGTGAAAATGAATGAGTTGTTATGATAGCAACTCCACCTTTGCATTGCCTTTATCTTTCCCTTTCGTTGAAAGACAGTGCAAAGTTATATAGAACTTTTGTTCTATGCAAGAAATGATAGAACTTTTGTTCTATCATTAACATTTATTAACTATATGAGTATGACAGAATCCTTTGTGCGAATGCATAAATCCATTGAATATCTGAAAGATAGCGGAAGATTGCATAAACAACAAGACATAGCTGATGCGTTAGGTATGGGCAAGGCGCGAGTATCTGAAGCATTAAAAGGAAAGGAAGGAAAGTTTACAGAATATTTCTTGCAATGTTTTGCCCGTGCTTATTCTGACTACATTAATGAAGATTGGCTGCTGACTGGAGAGGGAGAGATGGCGAAGCCAAGCAATGAGATGCGTCCGCATGTTCAGGCAAAGGCAGCAGCGGGTTTCATGGATGGCATATCGCAAGGGGAGTATGAGGATGATATGAGACCGATGATCCCGTTCATGAAGGATTATGATTTCACCATTGAGGTCAAAGGGAAGTCGATGCTTCCGGATTACAGGGAGGGCGACATATTGGCGTGCAAGATCTCACGCGACCGTCTGAATCCTCCTATCGGTGAGATCTGTGTGATAGACACAAAGGATGGGGCAGTGCTGAAGGAAATCATGGATGTTGAGGAGGACAGCATAGTGTTGCACTCTCTTAATCCGAGGTACAAGAATTATCTGGTTGACTTCAGTGACATAAACCGTATAGCGGAGGTGGTTGGAATGGTAAGAAACTTCTAAAAAAGATAGAATATGAAATGTAGATTTGTTATATTATTTATAGCCTTGTTCTCATTCATGTCGAATGCTGAGAATCTAAAGGTTAAAGATATGAATGCTTATGGCTCTCGGTTTATTCAAGTAAGTGGTGAGACATTTGCTCTTAATAATAAAAATGGGGCTCCAGCCACAGATAAAAATATGCATGGCTTCATTAATTATAGCTTGACAATGGATTATGATTTAAAAAAGCCAACAGTTAAGACTTATAAGCTAATGCTTGTATACGACATAAATGGCACGTATGGTGATTTGTCAATTACTCATGACGCGCGAATGCTGTTAAAACTCAATAATGGCACAACCATGACTCTCAAGAGCAACGATACTGAATCTCTAAAACCTGGAGGTGTCTATGGTTATACCCTATATACCATTTATAAAATTACGCCAACTCAAATAAATCAGATTATTAAAAGTGGTGGCATCTCGAAAATACGAGTTGAATTTGCATCTGAGCCAATTGACTTTGCGATCTATGATAACTCTCTTTATACTTTCATAAAAGAAGCTAACACTCTTATAAAAGACACTTTAAATAAGAAAGATTCATTTGATAAAGATTTCTAACTCTTATCATAGAGTACGATAGTATCACATCTTTACAGAGTATGCAGGCATCAACCAAAGTAAGTGCACTCTCTCTGGTCATCTCTATAGCTGCCTTGGCCTTCTCGGCTATGAGGTGTGAGCCCATTACCGCAGATTGGATGGCTATACTTGTTGGAGTTCTTGCGGCACTCGCCACCATTATTATCGGATGGCAAATATATGCACTAATAGATATTCGCAACTTGCGTAATGAGTATAGTAAGAGTTTCGAACAAGCAACCTTGGCAAATGAAAGACATCAGGTCATCATGTGTCAGGCCCTAAGCGATTACTTCTATAATTCCGTTATGGGAGAGGAGCCTTTTTCAGATTTATATTACTTACTATATTACAAAGCCGCGACCTTAATGCATGCCTCACATATCAATAATCCTGGTTTTTGCGAGACCTTAATCAGAAGTGTAAATGAAATGTTAGTTTCACCGAAAGAGTTTTATCTTTCCTCTTCAGAGAAAGGGCATATTCTTGATCTTCTACTGCAAGTGCACAAAGGCAGTCATATGGCAGGGTTTTCTGATCTACTGGCGAAGATTTCCTCAATCTCTGTTGAAGACTGATCATGTATTGATAGAATTCTTCCCTGATTTTATCAATGTGCCTGTCCAACTCGCGCTGTGTCTGTTTTGAAATTCTTCCTATCATGTTAACTTTAATAGTCTTAAAGAAAGAAGGAGCGCGATAATCGCAAGATATATGCAGACCAATACTCTCATGACCCACTTATCGCGCTTTGCTCTCCTCACTTGATTCTCAAGAAATTTATTAAATCTCTCGTCATCAGTCAGATTTATGATGGTCTTGTTACCTTCTTTTCTTATTTTCATGCTACAAAAGTAATAAAAATGCAGAGATTGTACAAAACATATATTGGGATATGCTTAGGGTGTGTGGCGGTTGCCTTCGGGTCATGCTCATCATCGGACGAACAGCGGCAGCTTGAAAGGCGTGTGGACAGGCTTGAGGAGCAGCTTGATTTCGCACGGTGGCAGATCTATGAGCTTGAGGGTAGGTGTGACAGCCTGGAGATAAAAAGCCTGCGACGCAGGACGAGAAAGGCCAAATCAGACACCATACAGAGTGGTCAGAAGGATGTCTCGCCCAAAGGCAAGAAGAAAAAGAAGAAACGGAATGAGCTCCGGCGCAGGAGTCCGTTGCATGAGGCTTTATGATGTCCGGGCAGGGGAAGTTGATCCGCTGCCCGGTTTGGTGTCACCATTTGCGGATGGTGTCGATGAGTTCGTTTGCCTCGCGTAGGGCGAATGCGTGGTCTTCTGGGTCGTAGGGATCGTAGGGGATGGTTTTGATTACGCATTGCGCCCAGTGGTTGGAGGTTAGCTCGGCCACTACACAGACCATATCTCTGCTGGATATGTCAATCACCTTGAGCACTTTTTCACCCTCGAAAAAGTTTTTGATTGTCTCAAGACGGCGTACACTTGTGGTCTGTTCAGCTATGTAAAGTTTATTTGTATCCTCTAACTCGTTTGTCAGGTTTTTGGCCTCCTCTTTCATCTCGCTGAGCTTATAGTTCAGACGGACGATGATGCAGAGGAGGATGGTTAGGATGACTGTGAATATCACTATGTCGGCTGTGTGGAATGTCATGGTCTTGTCAGGTTTAGTTGGGTCAGGCGGTCAAGCACGTCTTTGTCTGTGTGGCCGTCCCACTCGTCGGCGCGTTCCCGTTCCTCGCAATCAAACTCGTCCCAGTATTTATCCTCGTAGTGGTTGGAGATCTGACCGGTGGGTAGCTGTATCTGCACAATAAACCAGCCGCCACCGAAGCACAGTTCACCATCGGAGTGACGGTGGCTCTTGATACAGGGATATTTGTGGGTGTTCACAAGCGCGGCGTTATATGCCCTTCGGAAGTCGTACAGTTCCTCAAAGGTGTGGTAGCCGTCTGATATTTGCTCTCTGACGGTCAGGTTCTCGATAAAGGCATTGACTTCCTCTGCACTCGTTAACTCACATTTGTAGTCAACACGGTCGTAAGTTGCCTCGAACACGTCAGGCTTGCAGGGATAGTATTCTCCTTTTATACCCCTGATGATGTAGTCACCCACGTTTGCTTTCATTGTGCCCTCGAGCGTCTCGATCGGGATATAGGGATTGTTCTTATCTCCGTAGTTCACACGGAGGTCTCTGCCGACGAATGCGGCGATTTCCTCAATTCTTTCGGGTGTGTCCTCAAATTGGACAGCCTCGATCTCAACTGGTTTCTTTCTGTATGTCATAGTCTATTACAATTTTAAAATCATAAATGGCAAACTTTACAAGCGGATATTTGCCAAGTTTATTAGGAAAACGGTCGGAAAATTTTTCCTAAGAAATCAAAAGTATTTAGCTTTTGGGTTTTGGCATAAGCCTCGCTTGTGAGGTGAGCCGGGAGGTGAGTAGGAACACCTCCTTTCTTCTGTCCATATCACTCAGTTTTTTAGGAGTTGGGGATTGTCAAAAATATTACCCAAGATGCGTGGCGTATGAAA
>CAZQSD010000162.1:0-4697 GCA_964595885.1 uncultured Sangeribacter sp. | reverse complement strand
GTAATCTTTGAACACTTGATGGATTTTTCTTAATTTTGCACATGAAATCCATTTCCAAATGATATAATATGGCGCAATTATCCATACATAACATAGGCCCGATAAAAGATATTGACCTCTTACTTAATAGAATCAATATATTCATTGGGCCACAGAGCAGCGGGAAAAGTACGATTGCCAAAATCCTAAGTTTCTGTCAATGGCTGGAAAAAGATTGTGTCTTGCGTCAACAATCCGCTCATGTCAATGAGGAGTTTGTTAAAGAACAGTTTGTAGCCTATCATAATATTTCTGATTACCTTAACGAGGAGTCAACATTTTATTATCACGGAAGCGCAATAGATATTCTCTACCGCTATCCAAAATTGAGAGTATTCCCCAATGAAGGATTCCAGGAGGCAAAAGTTTCTAAAAATGCGTATATCCCTGCTGAAAGAAATGTCCTCGCCGTGCCGGGTATATTCAGTACCAAGATGCCTAAGAATTATCTCGCCAGTTTTATTGATGACTGGCAGCAGATAAGAACAAAATATGGAAACGGCGACCACATAGACATATTAAATCTTGGGGAGGCTTACTATTATGACGACGCGAGCAACGCTGATATGCTGTCGATGGGCAACGGCAAGACTTTGCATCTTTCTCAGGCCTCCAGCGGCCTGCAGTCGGTTACCCCGTTGTGTGTCTACATTGCTTACCTTACAGATTGGATATACTCCCATGCTGAAGACAAATCATCTGATGACAGAAAATTGATTTGGGATTCGGCGGTGGCTAAATTTGTCTTTGAGGGTGTAAAGATGCCTTTGGATTATACCTATAGCGACACCAACCTTAAAGATAATTTTAAACAGTTTAGTGAAAGGCTGCTTAACTCACCGATTCCTGTTGACAGCGATATGAAAGCAATGATAAAGAAAATCAGGGATCTGTCTGAAATGTTGGGGCGCCCCTATTTTACTAATCTTGTAATTGAAGAACCTGAATTGAATCTTTTCCCTCGCACTCAGGCAAATCTCATATATTTTATCCTGTCAAAAATAGACCATACACGCGATAATATGGTGATAACCACACATAGTCCATATATCCTGTATGCCATAAATAATTGTATTCTGGCCAATTTGATGGAGGATAAGATAAGTGAAGAAGAGAGTGAAGAATTAGATGTGCCTAAAGCAGCTTGGCTTAATGGAAAGTCAATATCGGTATGGGAATTACGTGATGGGTATGTCATGAACCTTGATGGTGAACGAAATGTGACGATACAAGATAAGAATGGGTTAATCAGAGGAAACTACTTTGACAGAGTAATGCACAATATAATGGCTGACTTTAATTTCCTTATGAATTTTAACTGACATGCGAACTCTGTTTAGCAACTCTCCCATTCTTGACTGTGACTGCTTTGTGGCTGATTATTCTGAACTCACCAATGATGAAAGGAAAGTAGAAATCAGCCTTGAGCCATTTTCTGATATAGCGTATTTCCATTTTCATAAACGAAGGAAAACTGATCAAATCCCTTATCTGGCAGTTAATCTCGAGCAATATCCTCATTTCATCAAAGATAGTAAGAATTGTGAATGTATATTCAAATCTTTAGGTAAAGAGGGCAACTCTTGGATTATGTTTCTCGAGCTTAAGTATTGCAAAGAAGAAAAGACGGAATCGTATAGCTATACAGCCTTTACCCAAATGCATGATACCCTCACAAAAATTGAAGCAGCTAAATGCCTGGACAGGAAAGGCCATAATATCTATTTTGTTTATGCAGTTCCGGAGCATCCTGAGAAACAACCCTTTGGAGCGTGGACAATTTCACAAAATGACACGTTAAAGGCTATTGAGGCAGGGGGTATACATCTGTTAGGGGTATGCAAGATGCTGATAGCTACTCCTCGTTATCTGTTTCCTCCAAAAATTAAAGAGTAAGCCGTTAGTCTTTTAGTCGTTAGTCCTGTTCCTTTGTTCCCTGGTTTTTAGGCTTGCACATTCAACACGTTTTATTAAGATTGCTCTGTTTATTCACCTTCCAAGGAATCGTCATGCATTGAGCCTTACGCACAATGCATCCTTCATAACTCAAACCGCAAAACCAATGAATACAAAACGAAATATACCTTTCTCGCCGCCGGATATAACCGACAGCGAGGTTGAACTTGTGGCCGAAGCCTTACGTTCCGGCTGGATCACAACCGGCCCGAAGACAAAGGAGTTTGAACATCTTATTTCACTTTGCTGCCAGACGGTTAAATATGATGCCGAAGGCAAACCGGAACATACTACTGTTTGTCTTAACTCTGCGACGGCTTGCATGGAACTGGCGCTCCGTGTGCTCGGCATAGGGGAGGGTGATGAGGTGATCGTGCCTGCTTACACATATACCGCCACTGCAAGCGCGGTGTGTCATGTAGGAGCCCGTCCTGTAATGGTGGACTGTGCACCCGGCTCTTTTGAAATGGATTATGACAAACTCAAGGAAGCTATTACCGAAAAGACAAAGGCGGTGATACCGGTTGACCTTGCCGGGATTGTGGCTGATTATGACAAGGTGTTTGCGGCTGTTGAAGCAATGAAACATCTGTTCAGGCCTTCCAATGACATTCAGAAGCTCTATGGCAGATGTATAATCATAGCCGATGCCGCCCATGCTTTCGGGGCTATGTGGCATGGCAAAATGTGTGGCGAGATTGCTGACTTTACTTCTTTCTCTTTTCATGCAGTGAAGAACCTAACCACTGCCGAGGGGGGTGCCCTTACATGGCGTAGCCGTGAGGGGCTTGACAATGAGGCTATCTATAAGAAACTGCAACTCCTTTCCTTGCATGGTCAGAACAAGGATGCACTTGCCAAGACAAAGCTTGGCGGTTGGGAATATGACATCATAGGCACGTGGTATAAGTGCAACATGACTGACATCATGGCAGGAATAGGGTTGGCACAGCTGAAACGCTATCCGGAATTGTTACGTCGGCGCCGGCAGCTTATCGAGCGTTATAATGTGGCACTGAAGCCATACAATGTAACCGTACTTGACCATTATGGCAATGATCATTCATCAAGTGGTCATCTTTACATCGTGCGTCTGAACGGCGCAACCATCGAGCAACGCAATAGGGTCATAGAGCAGATGGCTGAGCGTGGAATAGCCACAAACGTCCACTATAAGCCATTGCCGATGATGACTGCCTATAAAGCACTTGGATTCGACATAAAGGATTTCCCTAACGCTTACTCCCAGTTTGAGAATGAGATCACGCTCCCTCTCCATACACGCCTTTCTGATGAAGATGTGGAGTATATACTCACCAATTTCATCGATATAATCACCAAACTTTGAAAAGACTGTTCGATATAGTAGCAAGTGGACTTGGGCTTATTTGCCTGAGTCCACTTTTTGCAGCAGTGGCAATCTGGATAAAATGTGACTCCAAGGGTCCCGTTTTCTATCGGCAAACGCGTGTGGGAAAAGATAACAAGGATTTCCGGTTGTATAAATTCCGTTCCATGCGTCCTAATTCCGATAAGGCAGGCCTGATTACCATCGGTGGCAGGGATCCTCGCGTCACACGTTCCGGCTACTACATAAGGAAATACAAGCTGGATGAATTTCCACAGCTCATCAACGTATTTATTGGAGATATGAGCCTTGTCGGTCCCAGGCCAGAGGTGCGCAAATATGTTGATATGTACACTCCTGAACAGCTGAAAGTGCTTTCTGTGCGTCCCGGCATCACCTCGTTGGCTTCCATACGCTATAGGAATGAGAACGATATTCTGGCGGCTGCAGAAGATCCGGATCGTGCATATGTGGAACAGGTAATGCCTGATAAGCTTGCTATCGACATGGAATATGTGGGGAGAGCAAATCTGTTGACAGATATAAAGCTCATATTCTCAACATTTAAAGAGATCATTACCAAGTAGACATAAGGGCTTTTATGTGTTGCTTGAGGTCAACAGGACTATAAATTGTTCGGGGGCGACAAAACCAAAAGATGAGACGACCGGGAAATGAATTTGTAACGTTGTATAATTGAAATATTAATTGTATATTTGCAGCAAAATCAGAAATCCATGAGACATAGCGCGGTAATTAAGAAGATATCAGAGTTAATGCGACGCCTTTTCCCAGAGGCGCGGACTGTGCTCTATGGATCACAGGCTCGTAACACTGCCAACATGGATTCTGACATTGACTTGCTCATTATTCTTCCTGATTCTTATCAAGGTATGGACTTTGTAAATCGCAGAACAGAGATTGTAAACGAGCTTTACGATGTTGAAATTGAGGATTGTGTAAGAATTTCTCCCCTTGTCCTTATTAAAAGTATATGGGAAAGCCGAAAGACTCCTTTTACGTTGAATGTAATAAGTGAGGGAATCCTATTATGAAACCCCAGCTTGATGATAAGTCCAGAAAGGATTTAATATCTTATCGCTTAATGCGCTGCAGGGAGACATTACGCGAAGTTGACTATCTTATTGATGGCAACTTCTATAATGCGGCAGTGAGCCGATTATATTATGCCTGTTACTATGCTGTAGTTGCACTTTTGGTTGCTAATAAAATTGAAACCCAGACTCATGCAGGCGTCAAGACCGTATTTTCCCGTGACTTTGTTAAAACCAAACGGATTGATAAGGAATTAGCAAAGACATTTTTCCAGTTGTTTGATTTACGTCATAATAAT
>CAZQSD010000161.1:0-4877 GCA_964595885.1 uncultured Sangeribacter sp. | reverse complement strand
TCGACCGCAGAAGGCCTGAATTTTATCTTTATCGATGCCATATTCCTTTTTTTCCGCTAAGTTACAACCGGATTAAAAAACAGCACCCTTATTTTCACACAGGGTTACAGTCAATAGATTCATGAGACGGATTCAGCCATGAGGACCGGAATTTAATCAGACAGAAGGAATAATGACAATGAAAACGCCCGATTATCCGCAATATGCTTTTAAACATGTTTTTTATTTCACAATTTATTATGATTTTTAAATTTTATTTCATATCTTTGCCCACACATTTAACCACCTGTATAATTAAAACTTAATAATCATGAAGAAAATCTACATGTCACTGCTCGCCGCAGGTATGCTTCTCTCCACAGGGTATGGAGTGGCCAATGCCGCCGTGCAGACATCAGCACCTGCGAAAGAAGCCGAAAGCGGGGATGAGACTCAGCAAGTACCTTATGGACCGGACATCAATCTGGGATTTAAGATTAACGGCGATAAGTGTTACGTTGAGGGAACAATCAAAGCTCCCACAGAACTTATGGGCAATTGGGAAACCGGCACATCTGATAAGCCTATTGAAGGCACAATGACCATCAGACTCGAAAAGCTCATCCAGAATAGCGAAGACAAACCCATTGTAGTTGAGGAATGGGAAAATATCGAACCGGGTCAGGAAGTGACTTTCACAGATACAGACGTGACTATCGGTGAGACTTGGGTATACCATAGCTACGCTATCTGCGATGGTGTGAAAAGTGAAGAGTGGTATGGCACACAGGGTGCATATATCGGCCTCCGTCCTAATGAAGTCACTGACTTTGTCGCTACCAGCAATAAAGGCGCTGCTCCCATCACAGTCACGCTGACAGTGCCTGACGGATTTTCCGGCTCTGATATCTATACTGATATCAAATATGTCCCGACACGTGTATATGTAACACGCGGCTATGTACCCAAGGGTGAATACGACCAGCTGGATGTGCACCAGGTTTGGGAACAGGCCAATCCAACAGTTGGTACCCCGATCACTTTCGAGGATTCAAACGAGGGCATCGCGCTTGAGGAAGGCACCTACCACTACGAGGCCTTTGTAGAATGGGCATGGGGCGAAAGCTTCAGCCAGACCACCTCAGTCGGCATCTATCAAGATGCACCCAGCTCACCACAGAATGTAATGGCCGCTCCTGTCAACGGCGGCATGCTCATTACATGGGATGCGGTTACAGAGCCACTCGGAAACGGTTATCTTGACCCGGAATCAGTTGTCTATGACGTTTACCGTTACTATGGTTATCAAGACACCCGACTCATCGGCGAGAATATAAAGGAAACTGAATTCCTTGATGACCTAGCAGGAATCGACAAGCAGATTGTGTTGCAGTATCAGATCTTTGCAAAGAATGACAATGGTTCATCTACCCAGTGGGATGGCTTATCTGAAGCAGTTATCGCAGGTCCGGCCTGCCCGCTGCCTTTTGTTGAGGCTTTCGGCACAAAGGGTCAGTATTCAATCACATCTGACATGCTTTGGGTAAACCGTTCTTTGGAAGGCTCTATAAGCTGGGTTGTTGACAACTATGCTACTTATTATCTCCCTGACTGGACAGGAATAGACATCAAGCCCACTGACGAATCAAAGGGTGTGGCTTACGTTACATTCTATTCATGGCAGCCGACAGGAGAATGCACCTATACATCCGGCGACATCGATTTCCAGGGTCATGACGAGGGTATGGTAACTGTACGCTACTACGGTCACCCCGATGGTCTCGCTAATCTTAACATCGATCTCCTGCGCCATGATGTAGAAGCCGATGAATATATCTCCGAGACTATCTGGAGCCATTCTATCAAGGCTGACAAAGAGGGTTGGATTGAGGCAAGCGCATCATTCATAGGTTACACCGGCTGCGATAAACTCTGCCTGATTCTCAGAGCCATCGGCACAGAAACATCTGAAAGCGGTATCTACATCCCGGTTGCTGTTGAATACGTAAGCCTACAGGCTACTGACCAGGGTTCCAGCGTAGAGCTCAATGACGCTGACGTTGTTTCAACCCAGTATTTCACCCTCCAGGGCGTAGGCATCTCTAATCCTGAGAAGGGCATGCCGGTGATCCGTCGCGCTACACTGAGCAACGGTAAGGTAATAACTTCCAAAGTTGTCATCAAATAATACCTTTCGAAAGTAATCCTTACAGGCTTTATCCTTACAGGAATAGGCCGTTAGGTCAATAACAACACCCTCCTTTGTGATAAGCTTATCACAAAGGAGGGTGTCTAATATTCAAGCATTTGCAGCGAGGCGGAACTGGCAAAGTTGCAATCTGAAAGCAGGTAAAAAAGCAATGCCGTCAAAGTGAATTTAATCAACATCAGGCATCATCAATCATTTTTTCAATAATTATCACAAAATATTTGCATATATAAATATTTTAACATAATTTTGCAGATAAGTGATGGCCGACAGACATCGGTCCTTACTTATAGCTAACATAATATTCATTTAATTTAAACCTAATTTTATGAAGCAACAATCCAAATTGTCAACCTCCCGTCTGGTGTTGACGGCGGCATCATTGGCATTGGCGAGCACAACCGTAGCACGGACCCAGATCCCCGCCTCCCATTCCAACACTGAGCATCAGAACATAATCAATGAATTGGTGTGGGATGCGTCGGAGTCTGACCCTGACCTGAAAACAGCCTCAATCCTTCACGCCCGGAAAGCCCCCGCTCCAAGAAAAGCGGCTGAGGAAGAAAAGGAAATCCAGCAGGGCGATCTTTATTTTCTGCTCGACGACAACACGATGGAAGCTATGGTGTCAGGATGGAGCACCGACCGCTGGGATCCTAACTGGGATGTTGTGATTCCCGCTACGGTGACTGATGACGACAAGACCTACAAGGTCACTTCCTTCTGGGAAAGACTCTTCACCCGCACAGGAATCGAAACTTTCGTGGTGGGTGAGAATATCCGTGAACTCCCCTACCAGCTTTTCCGCAATTGTCAGAACCTGAAGTCGGTGACACTCAACGAGGGTCTGACTGCAATCGGCGCGGAAGCTTTCAACGGTTGCGTAAGCCTTACCTCCATCGAATTCCCCGCTTCTCTTGAATCAATCGGCAACTATGCATTCATGGAATCCGGTCTTTCGGGGCAGGTGACCCTTCCGGTGTCGCTCAACACCATCGGCCAGAACCCGTTCCGTTCGCTCACCACAGTTGAGTCATTTGAAGTGGCCGAGGGCAACACCTCCTTCACAGCCCTTGACGGAGCCGTATATTCTTACGACATGACACGTCTCCAGCTTTATGCCGCAGGAGCACAGGCTACAAATCTCAACATTCCGGAAGGAGTAACCGTCATTGCAGCCGAAGCAGCCCGCAATAACCCTTACATCCAGACAGTAAGCCTTCCCTCCACGCTTGAAGAAATGGGTGATTTCGCCTTCTGCAGCGGTGGTCTCCAGTCTATTGCAATCCCCGCCTCCGTAACCAAGATCGGCCGGGGAGCGATCTTCAACTGCCAGGCGCTTAAAGATATAACTGTAGATGCCCAAAACAGCGTGTATACTATGAAAAACGGTCTGCTCTGTGACAATGCAGCCGCCACTACCCTCGCCGTGACAGCCGGTGAAGGATCCATCACTGTGCCCGACGGCATCACGGCCATCGGTGACTATACTTTCTACGGCCACGCCTATACTTCGGTCAATCTCCCCGCATCGGTGAAGTCAATCGGCTGGGCAGCGTTCTACAACTGCTTATGGCTTAAGTCAGTAGCTATGGAGGGAGTTGAATATATCGGCAACATGGCTTTCCAGAACTGCTCGTCATTGGAAAACTTCACCTTCCCCGACACCCTGCGCACCCTTGAGGAACAGGCATTTGCATTCGCCGGCATGAGTGAAGTAACTATCCCCGAAGGGGTCACAACAGTGCTTAACCTCGCCTTCTTCAACATGCCTAATCTCCTCAAGGTAACTATCCCCACCTCAGTGACCGAATGGGGCGAGGCAGTATTTGGCAACAACGGAACTCTTGTCACTGCCGTTATCCCGGAAGGTGTCAAGCTTATACCAAACACTATGTTCAACTGGTGCTGGAGCCTTACAGACGTCAAGCTACCCTCCACACTTGAGCGACTCGGTGCATACTGTTTCTACGGGGCTGCCTTTGAGGAGCTTGAATTGCCCGACGGTCTTCTGGCAATTGAGGAGGCTGCCCTTTACGACACCGGCCTGAAATCCGTCAAAGTGCCTGATTCAGTGATTGAGATGGGTGAGTTCGCCCTCGGCTGGAACGGTAATCTTGAATCGGTTGAACTCGGCACCGGGGTAAAAGAGCTGCCTGCATTTCTGATGACCGTAAACTTTGCCCTCACCAACGTGGTGATTCCCGAAGGTGTGACTTCTATGGGCGAGGAATGCGTGTCAAACACAATTATCCCCTCGATCACATTGCCCTCCACTCTCGAATATATGGGTTATCACACCCTTTATGCCGACCTTATGCTCCGCCACATCATCTGCAAGGCTGAAGTGCCCCCGACAGTTGATGAGGAGTTGCTGGAAGAGTCAATGTGGTATTATGACGAGGAGAATGACTGCGATGTGGAAGTGAAGTCTTATGAAGACATCACGCTGTCAGTTCCTGAAGGATCGGTAGAGGCATATAAGTCACATCCGGTATGGGGCCTCTTCAAGAACATCAAGGGCGACGCTCTCACAGGCATCAGCTCTGTAAATGCGGCTGACGCGACTGTGAAGGAGATCTATAATCTTGACGGAAGCCGTGTCAACAGCACGGAAAACGGTGTCTATATCTATCGCATGAGCGATGGCTCCTACCGCAAGGTAATGGTTAAATAAATGCCATTCAGA
>CAZQSD010000160.1:0-4976 GCA_964595885.1 uncultured Sangeribacter sp. | reverse complement strand
TGGAGAAGGCTGATGTGGTGATGGTGATCGGCGCCAGAATCAACTGGATGCTCTCATTCGGTAGAGGAAAATGGAATCCGGAGATGAAGTTTATCCAACTTGACGTAGAGCCGGAAGAAATCGACCGCAATGTTCCCATTGCCGCTCCGGTGGTTGGCGATATGGGTCTTGCCCTTGATGCCATCCTCGAAGAGATGAAGGGCAAGACTATGGCCGCAGATCCGGCATGGCTCACATCGCTGCAGGCTGAGTCAAAGGAGAAGAATGCCAAATTCGCTGAAAGACTTAAAGTGAATGCTACTGCAGCTCCTATGAATCACTGGACTGCAATCGGTGCCATAAAACCTGTAATCGAAGGTAATCCTGATGTAATCCTTATCAATGAGGGTGCCAATACTCTTGATGACACACGTGATGCAGTGGATATGTTCTTGCCTCGTCACCGTGTTGACTGTGCCACATGGTCAATCATGGGTATGGGTATGGGTTCCACTATTGGTGCAGCAGTTGCAACTGGCAAGTCAGTCGTAGCAGTTGAAGGCGACTCCGCATTCGGATTCTCCGGTATGGACTTTGCCACTATCTGCCGTTATAAACTCCCCTGCACAGTAGTTATCTTCAATAATGGTGGTATCTATAACGGTATCGGTGTCAATCCAAGCGGTGGTGAAGCTCCTGCGCCAACCACTCTTGACATTCACGCCCGTTATGACAAATTGGGTGATGCTTTCGGAGCCAAGACCTATTATGTGACTACTCCGGAAGAACTTACAAAAGCTCTTACAGAGGCTATCGCATCAAAGCAACCTTGCCTTATCGATGTGCAGCTTGCTGCTGATTCCGGCAAAGAGAGCGGTCATATCGGTTATCTTAACCCCACCCCACTTATTGACTACACAGTCTAACCATCTATAATGTCTAAGGTTTGAGGTTGGGATGGGGAGCCGCCCTCCTCCATTCTAAACTCAAACCTTCATTTTTATCCATATTCATCCTTAATCTCAAAACATACAATATGTTACATGTTATATTATACGCCATAGTCCCGATCGTAGTGGTGATGCTCGCCGGCTACATTTCAGGTAAGAGAGGGGCATTTACAGGCGAAGATGCCAAGAAATTTAATAAGGTAGTTCTTGATTATGCCTTGCCGGCTGCCTTATTTGTATCAATCGTGCAGGCAAGCCGTGAAGACCTTGCAAAAGACCTGAAGCTGACCCTTGTGTCATTGATAGGCATCATGGGCTGTTTCATGCTTGTGTATTTTATCTTCCGCTATTGCTTTAAGAAAAACACCGGTGCTGATGCAGCAGTATCAGCCTTGATCAGTGGTTCCCCGACAATCGGATTCCTTGGCTTTGCGGTGCTTGAGCCTATCTTCGGCACCACTCCGACCGTAGCACTTGTAGTGGCAATCGTGGGTATCGTGGTTAACGCAGTGGGTATCCCTGTAGGACTATCCCTTATGAATGCGTCTCTTGAAAAACAGCCAACTAAGACGGTCAATGGCAAGCCAGTGGCTGTCAAGAAAGAAAGCGCATGGAAACCGGTGCTTCACGCTTTAGCTCAACCGGTGGCGTGGGCTCCAATCCTCGCAGTCATATTAGTGCTTTGTGGTTTGAAATGGCCTGCCGAGCTCAGTCCTTCTTTCAACCTTATTGCCAAGGCAAATGCCTCCATGGCTGTATTCTCAGCCGGTATCACCCTTTCAGCCATTAAGATTGACATCAACTGGCAGGCTGTGCTCGGTTCTATTATGAAGATGATCGTTATGCCTTTGGTGGTATTGGTTCTTGGAATGTTATTCCACATGGAGCCCATGAACCTCAAGATGCTCGTGGTGGCAGCCGCCCTTCCCCCTGCCTTCTCAGGCATTATCATCGCCGACGAATATGACACTTATGTTGCTACCGGCACATCTTCACTTACTCTCAGTGTGATCCTCTTCATTGGATTCTGTCCGCTTTGGATCTGGCTCACCGACGTGGCTCTCAAGATGGCCTGATCTTAAAAAATTGTTTACTCATACAGGATGCACTCTCACAAAGTGTAGCCTGTTTTTTTATATCCCACCCATAGTTTAAGTTTTTATTTCCCGCCTATACACAATGTTAGTCTCAACTATGGTTTAACTCAGATAAGAATTTATGTAATGTCTCCCCTGTGGGCACATCAAGTTTTCTTGATAATCTATATTTCATTGTCTCGACCGAACGAGGCACACGACTTGTCAGATTGGCTATTTCCTTAGTGGTAAGATTCATAAGGATAAAAGCACACAGCCTTATCTCCTTCTGAGTCAGGTCAGGGCATTTCTCCCTAAGATTGCGTATAAATCCGGGATGTGTAAGTTCGAAGTATATCCGGAATGCTTCCCACACATCTTTATCCGCCTTGAATCCCTTCAATGCCACCTTCATCGCATTGATTTTCTCCTGTGGTCCGGTATCGGAATCTGTAATTATCTCATTCATCTGGGCAACCACACCACTCATTCTTGCCAACTCCAAACCACGCCCAACCAGCTCACGCTGTTGACCCGCTATCTTTTCATTAGATGCCTCAAGTTTCTCTTTATTTTTATCAACAATGGCAGCCAAGGTCAAATCAGTTTCTTTCAAGCGGCTTCGATATGCACGAATTTTAAACATACAGATAATCATAATTACCAAAAATATAATACTTACCGAAACAGCCACTATAATCCTACTTGAATATCTGTGTGTCCGATTTTCCTCCGTTTCAAGCCTATCGGTCAATTTGAGTTGCTCTATACCAAAAAGAGCATCCCCTTGTCTTTCCTGAGCATTTATCGAGTCTGTCATGCTACGATATAAGTCAAGACAGCGATAACCCTCCTCATACTTGCCTAAGGCACCAAGTGTCTCTCCTTTTAAGGCTAAAAACTCTACGTAAGAAGGATGTTGTCTCATCCAGACAGGAAGATCAAGATTCTGGTCTATCAGCCTTAGAGCCTCCTCCGGTCTGTCATATTTCAACAAGAAACTGACATAATTCTTAATATTTGTAAGCCGGAGATCGGGACTGACAGATTTAGACAAAGTTTTTATATATAAATTTTCAGCATACTCCTTCTGTCCCATACCATCATAGGCTATCGGAAGACACATATCGAAAAATTCCTCTACGGATGGTTCCCTACCGATTGATCTTAAACTATCAACGTAGAGCAGTGTCTTTTTAAAATCATTATTGTGAATAGAATAGATTATGTCACCCTTTAGGAGCTGGCGCTGCGCATATGCAATATTTTCCTGAGGAATTTTAGCCTTCTTTAATCTTTCACATACTTTCCGCGCATCTTCAAGATATTGACGGGCGGCTTCTAACTGATGTGACGTCACTGCCACATTCATCATAAACATCCTTATGGGCAATTCCATGTATAACAGTGAATCCGGATGCTGTTGTGACAAATATTCATGTGCATTAAGAATCACTGCGGAATAACGACCTATTGACTGCAAAAGGTAAAGATAATCTACCTGCATCCTTATCTTTTTGGAAATGTCAATCCGAATATCCGGATTTTTAAGTATTTCCGAATACAATTCAATTGCCCCTTTAATGTCACCCTTATCTTTTAGAATATTTATTTTTTCCCTCAGTATCGTAATATCATGCGGGAAACGCAACAATAACGAATCGGCGGCTGCCAGTCTCAAGTCTTTATCCTCAACAGAATCAGCCAATATGGTTTTCCACCATACGGTAGATTCAAAATCGTCGTGGCTTTTCTTTACCGGTATTGATTCCCCACTTTCATGAGCAGCGACCACCTCAAGGCTTCCCGTGATAAGAATCCAGGAGATCACACCCATTAAACCAACCAATAGCCTATATATGATAAGTTTTGAATAATTCATCTTGCTCTACTTAAGTTTTACTTACAGTCAGGAGCCGTAAGAGCCTCCTTCATCAAAAACCCAGTTATGAATTGACAAATTTACAAAAAATTTTTGAGTAATATGATATTTTTTTTAAACTACCTCTTCAAGAAATTTACAGTTACTCAGATTTGACAATATATATCATTTTTAAGATGAATGAAACACATATGTCAATAAAATTCCTACTTCATTTGCATAATCACACATAGGATATATTAGGAAAGGAGCTTTATAACTACGTCATTTACACAATATCACATTTATAGAATATTCATAAATAATTGTTATTCAATAAATTTAACTAATGACGTAGCTATGAATACTACGTCATTTACATATCACGTAACTATGTTGTAAGGTTTTATTTTGAAATAGCCTTCTTACCGATTAATTTTGCAATATCGTATAATTTAAAAGTTGTCCCTATGATTAAAATCAGACTTATGACTGTCATTGCCGCCTGTGCGACATTTTTGACGGCGTTGCCGGATAATACCGGAAATGAAATAGTGGAGTTCTCTCCAAATCTCAAGCCTGAAAATACCCAAAGGCGTATAGAGAAAACGCAAGATGAGCCCCATATGGCTCCTGCCCTTCACCCGTCGCTGAGAAAGAATGCCTCCCGCGAGGCTATACCCGGAATCATTACCGAACTTCCGGCCGATGCTGAATATTTTGACTATAACAGAGATGGCATTGCCTTCTATTACAACTATGGAACCGTGTATAGCGAATATCTGGTAGCTCGCCAAAGCGAGATCTATATCTGCGGTTCTGATGTATATCTAAAGAATCCTGTGATCGATTACCCGACCGATACCTACATCAAGGGTAAAATTGATGAAGAAGGAATGACATTTGATCTGCCTCAGGCTATAAGTGCTTATGAATGGGATGGACAATATTACTATACTTATGCTTCCATGCTGGAGTTGACCGACAATCCGGAAACCGGCAATCTTACCTACGGCACACTTGAGGATGGCGAAATGAACCGGCTTGTGTTTTACCGGGATACGGAGAATACAAACAAATTCATAATGGATAACCAGTATGATGAAGGAC
>CAZQSD010000159.1:0-5098 GCA_964595885.1 uncultured Sangeribacter sp. | reverse complement strand
GGATTCTGATGTCTTTTTAAAAATTCATGAAAAAAATGAAAAAGAGGAAATATAATTTTCAAATAGAATTTTGGGGATTTGAATATTTTTGATTAACTTTGCAGACGCAAAAGGAAAGGGAATCCGGTGTGAGTCCGGAACAGTACCCGCTGCTGTAATTCCCGATTCCCCGAGAGGGAATCTATGTCATGGCATGCAAGTCATTGAGCCTCACAAGGCTTGAGAAGGCGCCAAGACTGACGGGAGAAGTCAGAAAACCTACCTTAGCACCTCGAGATCCTACACATACAATTTTTTATTGTGCTAACATGAACGGGACCATTCATTTAAACAATAATAATTATGAAGAAAACTATTCTTTGCCCTTGTGTGGCATTGGCTGCCGCATTTTTTTCACTTTGCATCTCAAGCTGCTCCTCTACCGATGAGCCGGACTCAGATTTCATATCCCCCTTCATCTCAACCAGCGGAGACGGCACCCTGTTCATCTTGAACGAGGGTAATTATCAATATAGTAATTCCTCCATATCAATCTACAACACAACTACTGATTCAGTCTGCAACGAGGCCTTCGCCAAAGTCAATGGAATGAGCCTCGGAGATGGCGCCCAATCAATGACTATCGCAGGAAATAAAGGTTGGATTGTGGTCAATAACTCCAACGTGGTCTTTGCCATAGATCCTCTTACTTTCAAAGAAAAGGGTAGGATTGAAAACCTCACATCCCCACGCTATTTCCATCAGGTCAATGCCAACAAGGCATATATCACACAACTTTACGACAATAGGATTACAATTGTAGACCCCAGCAAATATAGTGTCACAGGCTATATCAAAGTGCCGGGCATGGAAGCAGCCAGCGGCTCTACTGAACAGATGATAGCCTATGGAGACTACATATTCTGCAACTGCTGGAGCTACCAAAATAAAATCATCAAGATAGACACTCGCACAGATGAGGTGGTGGATTCCCTCGTAGTCGGTGTGCAGCCAAGATGCATAGCACTCGACTGCAACGGAAAACTTTGGGCTCTTACAGATGGGGGATATGAGGGCTCTCCGGCAGGCTATGAGGCTCCGGCTCTTGTGAGAATCGATGCCGCCACTTTCTCCATTGAAAAGAAATTTTCCTTTAATCTTGGAGATTATACCCCGGAACTTTGCATCAACGGCAATAAGGATACGCTTTATTGGATCAACGGCGATGTCTGGAAAATGAGCGTGGATGCCGAAACGCTCCCCGCAGAGTCTCTGATAAAGAGCAACGGCACTTATTACTATGGTCTCACGGTTGCCCCTCAATCGGGAGAAGTGTATCTCGCCGATGCCATCGACTATTCTCAAAACGGCTTAATCTACAAATATTCCACTGAGGGAAATTTGATCGGACAATTCTCTGTAGGTGTGATTCCGGGTGGATTCTGCTGGTATAAACCTTAAAAAACACCCCATCGATTATAAAAGTTAAACTACCAATTCTAATATAAAAGTTCTAATATAAAAGTAAGCGTAAGGAAAGGGAATCCGGTGTGATTCCGGAACAGTACCCGCTGCTGTAAATCCCGGTTCTATTTTACAGAACCTACGCCAAGACACAAAAGTCATTGAGCCTTAAAAGGCTTGAGAAGGCGTCTTGACTGAAGGGAGGAGTCAGAAAACCTGCCTACGCATACAAGAGATCAAACACATAAATTAATTTTTTATTGTGCTACTTGAACGGGATCATTCATTTAACCAATAATAATTATGAAAAAATTTTTCATTTCACTCTCAGCGGTAATCGCTACCGCTTCATGCGCATACGGCGCAGACAAAACCCCAATCATCCTCGACCTTTCCAAGTCGACTACCGAACTTACGTTTAACGCAGAAAACGGCTCCTGGACCGGAACGTATGACGATGATGCTGAATCAATCGACTCGCAGTGCTTCTCGTTCCTGCACTTCTCTTTCGGAGAATGGAACACATGGTGGGGATTCACAGCCTCCAACAGCACAGACAATGCCCAGCCTAAAAACACACTCATCCAACAATGGAGCAATATGGCTAAAGGAGGCATCCTTTTAAACGAGGATGGAACTGTGAAACTCAACGAGTTCGGTGCGCCGGTGACGGGTCCTGAAATGCCCTACCTCGTCGCATTCTACTCTCAATCTATGAGCGCACGCCCTGTGCAGATGGTATTCAATGATGGATTGACCTACGATCCGGTGGGTGTGTATGTCAATCTCAACAGCTATACTTTCTATTCCGTATTATTTGGAGATGGGTTCGCTCGTGCTTTCACAAATGGCGATGAATTCACACTCACCGTTCATGGAGTGGCACCGGATGAGACAGAAAAGACCGTTGAGGTCTCTCTTGCAAGTTTCTCAAACGGCAATCTCACGACTGCAAGCGGTTGGAAATACGTAGATCTCTCATCTCTCGGATCTGTCAACGAACTCTACTTCTCTCTCGACACTACCGATAGCGGTCCTTACGGAGGCAATACTCCTTACTATTTCTGCCTCGACAAACTCAGTGTAGTTCCTTCAGAAACTTCTGCTGCAGGCATCCTTAGTGCTGACAATGCCTCAATCAGCTACGACCGCACCACGAAAAATGCCACTATTGCAGGTGCAGAATTCGCTGCCGTCTATAACTCTCTCGGTGCTAAAGTGATGCAAAGCGACTGCAATTCCTTCTCGCTTGCTTCTCTTCCTTCCGGTGTCTATGTGATAAAAGCAGGTAATTCATCGCTTAAGATTGTAAGATGACACGCTCTAAAAATACAGTTTTTCTTTCCCTTGCCGCAGCCATACTTTCCTTGACTGGCTGCGGCAAGGATTCTGATATTTTGAACCACGATATACACGATATTTCAGATAAGAACGAGAACCCTCATGCATCAGTTACCCCCTCACATATTGCCCCAAGCCAATATGCCAACATAGTATTTGACTATACTCCTGCTCCCGGACAATTCATCAACGATCAGACCACCGGGGGCATGCCGAAAGACATGACAGATCCCAAAGAGGCTGCCCAGTGGGCCCAAGGCAGATTGGAAAAAATGCTTTTCGTTTCGCTCGGAGCATTTGGCGGATACATTACAGTAGGTTTCGACCATGAGGTAATCAACAGTAAAGGCGACTATGATTTTGCCATATTTGGAAATGCCTTTCCGGGAGCCAATGGCACAGGAGGCTCAAACGAACCAGGAATTGTGTATGTCATGGAGGATGTGAACTCCAATGGCATCCCCGACGACATCTGGTATGAACTCCGAGGGAGTGATTACTCTGAGCCTTCTACTATTCACAATTATTCCGTGACATATTTCCGACCCTCTTCTCCGGCCCAACCGGTGGAATGGCGCGACAATCTCGGAAATTCGGGTTCGATTGCATATCTAAAGGCTTTCCACAAGCAAGACTATTATTATCCTGCTTGGATCAGTGAGGATTCCTACACACTCAGTGGCACCCGACTTCAGTCGAGAACTGAAACTGATGACGATGGCCTTATATCCAACAATTCATATGCTTGGGGATATGCTGACAATATGGGGGAAGATAACATTTCCCTTGACGGAATGTCTCAGGCTAACCGTTTTAAGATTTCTGATGCAGTAGATTATAATGGGAATCCGGTGGAGTTGCGTGCCATTTCCTTTGTAAAGGTTCAGACCGCAATCCTCGCTAATGCAGGTATCTTAGGAGAAGTCTCTACAGAAGTGTTAGGTTTCTTCGACCTTATGACTGATCCTGACGAAAGCGGCGTCCCCATGATTCATAATTAAGAACCCCCAATGAGAAGATACACATCATCATCAATATTCTTGCTGTTGTCACTGCTTTTTGGTGCACTTTCCGGCTGTACTAACGTTGGAGAACCGGATGATGGATCTGAAGAGCCAATCGCCTCCTCTGACCCTGACCTTGAAATGCTCTTTATCCTCAATGAAGGCAATTTCCAATATGGCAACGCATCTCTTTCTCTCTATGACACAGGAAAGAAAGAAGTGGTCAACGAGGCTTTCATTAAGGCCAACGGCATGAAACTCGGAGATGTGGCACAGTCCATGACTATTGCCGATGGCAAGGGGCGGATTGTAGTCAACAATTCCAATGTCGTGTTTGCCATAGATCCATCAACCTGCAAGGAACTGGGAAGAATTGAGAATCTGACTTTCCCAAGATATATTCATTTTGTAAGTGATACAAAAGCTTATGTGACGCAGCTTTGGGACAATAGAATCGCCATAGTGAATCCAAAGACATATGAGATCACGGGCCACATAGAGATTCCCAATATGAAGCCAGGTAGCGGCTCCTCAGAGCAAATGGTGGCATACGGAGACTATGTGTTCTGCAATTGCTGGAGTTATCAGAACCGTATCATAAAAATAGACACTCACACCGATATGGTAGTTGCTTCCTGCGAAGTAGGAATCCAACCTAATTCGCTGGTGCTTGACTGCAATGGAATGCTTTGGACCGTCACCGACGGCGGCTATGAAGGTTCCCCCTTCGGCTATGAACCTCCAGCTCTTGTCAAAATTGACCCTGAAACCTTCTCAGTAGAGAAGAAATTCGAGTTCTCACTCGGTGATTCCTGCTCGGAGATATGCCTTAACGGAGAAAAAAACATTATCTATTGGATTAATGATGACATCTGGAAGATGGATGTCAACGCCTCTGCCCCACCATCCGAACCATTCCTCAGATCAAAGGGTACCATCTACTATGGCCTGACAGTCTCTCCTTCCACCGGCGACGTTTATGTTGCTGACGCCATCGACTATCAACAAAACGGATGTATCTACCGTTATTCTAATGAAGCGGATCTTATCGACACGTTCAATGTTGGCATCATCCCCGGTGCTTTCTGTTGGTATAAGAGCCCATCGAATTCTTCAACTGCAAATGACAGCCTATAGCAAACATATCCGAACATTAGCATTTATTGCTGCCGTAACACTATGCATTACGGCAGCTTTCCCGTCAAATTATGACAAGGCTTCCCAAGATACTGTCATGCTCGATGAGTTTGTCATTACTGCTCGCCGCCCAATGCAGGAAATCGGGATACAGAAGACAACTTTCGACTCCA
>CAZQSD010000158.1:0-5316 GCA_964595885.1 uncultured Sangeribacter sp. | reverse complement strand
AGCACGCCACCCTCTCACGGTGGAGACTCGGGTTCGAGTCCCGGATCGGCTACTGAAAGAACTACCTCCAAAAGTGGTAGTTCTTATTTTTTTGCATATCCATTAAACCTAATTTTACCTTCATGCGTTATAATGTCAAAGAAGAATTTCAAGACTTCAAAACTCTTAAAAGGCTTCTTTTAGTGCTAAAAATCAATTTATTAAACTTAATCAATTTTATATTATGAAAACTTTATCCATCATTTGCTACGTTATCGGTTCGATCTTGCTGATTGTGTCTTGTTTCACCACAAGCATCTCAGTCACATGGTGGCTCGGAGGAGTAGCAGTTGTATTCCTAATCGCAGGTTGCGTTTGTCAATTCAATGCCAGCGCTGACCATCAGATTTATCATAATCATCACACCAGTCATTACAATTAAAGATAATTAGGAAATTACTTAAGAGCGGCAGACATTATTCAATGTCTGCCGCTCTTAATGTTTCCGGCTTGCCGATATCAATCAACTGTAGCCCCTGCTGAATGTCGCCGATCATTTTACACCTATTATCTTCCGCAAGGAAAAAATCAATAATCGAAAACTTTTGTTCAGGCTCAATCCTTCTCATTTCCTCAATTACTCTTTCTCCCACCACATGAATCCCGCTGAAGGCATATTCCTTGAACTCACCATTACACACAAAACCATCGGGCCTATATATGTCTTCCTTAACATTATGCCACCCACGCAGTCGCATTTCCTCATCAAATATTAATTTACGGCTTGAATTGCGTTCACTGACCAGAAGAGTCGAATCCGCTCCAAAATTTATATGGGTGCGTACCAGGCTTCCAAGATCAGCATTACTCAGGATGTCAACATTATGAATCAAGACAGGACCAAGATTGAAATCAAAATAGTTGGCCGCATGCAAGATGGCGCCACCCGTGTCAAGCAGTGAGGCTGTCTCATCACTCACAAGAATTTCCACGCCAAAATCTTTTGATGCCAAAAAATCGGTTATCTGCAATGCAAAGTGATGGACGTTTACAATAATCCGTGTAAAGCCATGTTTCTTCAGGTTGACTATTATACGCTCAAGCATTGGAATGCCCTTTACCGGCACAAGAGCTTTGGGATGCGTGAGGGTCCAAGGTCTGAGGCGAGTGCCGAGTCCCGCTGCCAATATCATTGCCTGCATGATTCGTTATCTCCATTAATAATTTTAGTAATGCCTTGTTCGCGATGCACCAGTTCTATCCTAACTTCCGGAAACTCCTTAGCGAGCCGGTCTGCCAGATGTTGTGCACAATACACTGACCTGTGTCTGCCTCCAGTGCAACCGAATCCAACCTGAAGACTACTGAACCCTCTTTCCAGATAGCGCGTTACGCTCGGGGCGACCAAGCGGTAAGCATTCTCTATAAAATCTTGCACCTCTCCCCTCTCTTCAAGAAACTCCATTACCTCTGAGTCAAGCCCCGTGAGGGGTTTATATTTATCATATCGACCCGGGTTATGCATCCCCCGGCAATCAAACATAAACCCACCTCCATTGCCGCTAAGGTCTTCCGGATAACCTTTCTTATAGGAAAAACTAAATATTTTCACAGTAAGCCCTTCCGGTTTAATCTGATCTGCATATCGGGTTTCAATCAGTTGGCGGCATACATTCTTCAGTTCCGGATAATGCTCCAGGATATTCATATCAAGCAACTCCCTAAGATTTGCAAGTGCACCCGGAATACTCTCAACAAAATGTGACCGTTTTTCCACAAGCCCCCGGAAACCATATGCCCCGAGAACCTGAAGAGTGCGCAGAAGTGCGGTAGGTCCTACATTTTCCAGAACCCTCTCTTTCGAGATAACTCTCGCAGAAGAATAGGCATTTGCATAAATTTTCAATAATGCAGCTCGCTCCTCCATGTCGAATCCTGCTTTTGCCTGCCATAGGAAAGACACCGCATCATAGAGAGAAGGCCCCTTACGTCCTCCCTGGAAATCTATAAAATAAGGCTTCTCCTCCTTAATTAATATATTACGACTCTGAAAATCCCTATACATGAATCCCCAAAGATCCGGTTGGTAACGCGACATAACTTCGCTCAGCCTCTCGAAGTCATCTTCAAGCCGGTCTTCATCAAATATAGCACCACATGGTTTGACAAATTCATATTTGAAATAATTCAAGTCCCACATAACCATTCTTTTTGAGAAAGAGGATGTGTAGACATACGGAAGCCAAGCTTTTTCTTCAACCGTCTGTATTGCCACCAATGCTTTCAACGCCTCTTCAGAAAATCTCATTCGCTTATCGGTTGACAAAAGACTCAGCAGAGATGTGTCGCCAAGATCTTCCTGCAGGTAGGAATGAAAATCCTTGTCAGCAATCAGGATCTGAGGAACGTTGAGTCCATATTTCCGAAATACTCCTGCCAACATCACAAATGCCTTATTTTCTACCATATCAGGGCCGATCGTGCCCATAACAGTGGGACCTTCCGCAGAATAAAGACGCGAGTAAACCCGGTCGCCCCCTGAGGCAGCAAGCTGTATTTCGTGTCCTTCCACTCCATATAATTCCTTATATAGTTCCAACGGTGTGGCGTTATAGTCAGCCGCCGCAATATCATCCAATGCGGAGTGTGCGGCTGTGTCCATCCGGTTGTATGTTTCTAAAATCATATTTTTAAGAAAATTTTGCCATCATGTTTCCAATAAAAGGTCTGCCTACCGCATCAATAACGACCCTTTATCAGTTACCTTTTGCAAAATTAAATATTTTTTTGCAACTTGGTTGCATAAATCTTGCCAATACCGACAAAAATATTTATCTTTGCATCTGCATTCGTGATAACCCGAATAGAGGGTGAACGTTAAATACAATTTTAGGTTCGCCTTAAAAGAAACATAGAAAAGTCATATTTTTTAATAACTGTATAATGGCTAATATAGATAATTACAATTTCGCAGGTAAAAAAGCGATTGTCAGAGTAGACTTCAATGTCCCTCTTGACGAGAACGGCCATGTGACCGACGACACCCGTATCCGAGGTGCCCTCCCGACACTCAAAAAGATTCTCGCTGATGGCGGCAGTCTTATCCTTATGTCTCACATGGGTAAACCCAAAGGCAAGGTTAATCCTAAATTCAGTCTGGCTCAGATCCGTGAAGACGTTGCCAAAGCTCTTGGAACTGACGTTAAATTCGTCCCCGACTGCGCCAATGCTGATGAGGCGGTGGCAGAGTTGAAACCGGGTGAGGTCCTTCTGCTTGAGAACCTCCGCTTCTATCCCGAAGAGGAAGGCAAGCCGGTAGGCATCGATAAGGCTGATCCGGGCTATGATGCTGCTAAGAAAGAAATGAAAGAGCGTCAGAAAGATTTCGCCAAGAAACTCGCCAGCTATGCTGACGTGTATGTGAACGATGCATTCGGCACCGCCCACCGCAAACACGCCTCTACTGCTGTTGTGGCTGACTATTTCGACAAAGAGAACAAGATGCTCGGCTATCTCATGGAGAAAGAGGTGAAAGCTGTTGATAATATCCTTAGCGACATTAAGAGACCATTTACAGCAATCATGGGTGGTTCGAAGGTGTCTACAAAAATCGGTATTATCGAGAACCTCATGGACAAGGTTGACAACCTCATCCTCTGTGGCGGCATGACCTACACCTTCGCAAAGGCTCAGGGCGGGAAGATTGGCGACTCTATCGTGGAAGATGACAAGCTTGATCTTGCGCTTGACATAATTAAGAAAGCTAAAGAAAAAGGTGTGAACCTGATTCTTGGTTCAGATTGCATCGCTGCCGACTCATTCAGCAATGACGCCAAGACCATAGTCTGTCCGGCAAACGACATACCTGACGGCTGGCAGGGTCTTGATGCAGGTCCTGAGACACGGAAAGCATTTGCCGAAGCAATCGTTCCTTCAAAGACAATTCTCTGGAACGGTCCTGCAGGAGTATTTGAGTTTGACAACTTCACAGGTGGATCACGTGCTATTGCTGATGCCATAGTAGAGGCAACCGACAACGGAGCCTTCTCGCTGGTAGGCGGTGGTGACTCTGTGGCTTGTGTCAACAAGTTCGGTCTTGCCGACAGCGTTTCATATGTATCAACCGGCGGCGGCGCCCTTCTTGAGGCCATCGAGGGCAAAGTGCTCCCCGGCGTAGCAGCTGTCAAGGAATAAAAACCAACCGGGCGCCGTAGGGGTTCCGACCCTCCGCGACGCCCGATTTTCCATCGTCTTGAGGCAGTTTAAACATCCTGAAAAACTCATTTTTACAATTTTTATTGAAAACTGAAGAATCGTGCAACATTTTTTTTAATAATATAGTGTTGTTTTTTTCAAATAATATTGTAATTTTGCAGTGTCAACTTTTGACAGGAAGAAAAACTCTCCCCTAAGGCATGAAAAACCCCGATGGACCTGAATCGGAACAGCGGGCCCAAAACTAAGACAACAACAACAAAATAATCTTTAATCAAAAATTTCAAACACAATTTAACATTATGGATCAGAATCCCAAGCCTCAGGCTACTATGGCAGCCAAAGTGAAAAAGGAAGAGAAAATCAGCAACGTTCGCGGTATTCGCAACGCTTTCTTCGTGATCATCGCATGTGCAGCCGCCGCAATCTGCATCTTCCTCTTCGCCATGGGCGCACCCTCCAACTTCGAGGGCAATGACCCGGCCGGTCATCCTCTCAACCTCGCTGGTACTGTCTACAAAGGTGGCTTCATCGTGCCTATCCTTATGACACTCCTTCTCACAGTTATCGTGCTCTCAATCGAGCGTTGGATTGCTATCAGCTCAGCTTCCGGCAAAGGCAACACTACCAAGTTTGTCGCTGACATCAAGGCTGACCTTGCCAAGAACAACATCGACGCCGCTATGGACCGCTGCCGCAAGCAGAAAGGCTCAGTTGCTTCTGTTGTTTACAACACTCTCGTGAAGTACAAAGAGATGGACGCTAACACAGTCCTCAGCAAAGAGCAGAAACTCACTACCCTCCGCAACGAGGTAGAAGAGGCTACAGCACTTGAGATGCCGGCTCTTTCTCAGAACCTCCCCATCGTGGCTACCCTTACAACTCTCGGTACTCTCGTCGGTCTTCTCGGAACCGTTATGGGTATGATCAAATCATTCCAGGCTCTTGCATCTTCAGGTTCTCCTGACTCAACTGAGCTCTCTACTGGTATCTCTGAGGCACTTGTGAACACTGCCTTCGGTATCGCAACCGGTGCTTTCGCAGTTATCTCTTACAACTTCTTCACCAATAAGATCGACAACCTCACCTACGCTATCGACGAAATCGGTTTCTCAATCGTAG
>CAZQSD010000157.1:0-5380 GCA_964595885.1 uncultured Sangeribacter sp. | reverse complement strand
TTATATAAAATTTTGTATAATTAAAAATTTTATATACCTTTGCAGCGTACATACTAAAAAGCGTACATACTAAAACATATGTCATCATCTATCCCCACATATCGTTCCCTATCGACATCGATCTTCACAAGTATCGATGCAATGACAGGTTTCACATCTGTTAATTGGTGGCGCCGACTTTTTCAGCCGGGGTTCTTTTGTCATGTAACTTAACGTGAGTGTCATCAAGACATAACATATACGAAGTCCGGCTTCCCTACGAAGTCGGATTTTTTTGTCGAAAAAAACATAGTTTCAACTTAATACCATACTCAAAAATGGAAAAACAGAAAAGATTCCTCTTGAATGAAGCGGACATTCCCCGCTACTGGTACAACATCCAGGCCGACATGTCCATCAAGCCCCTCCCTCCTCTCAACCCCGCAACAAACGAGCCTCTACAAGCAGAGGACATGTTCCCGATTTTCGCAGAGGAGCTATGCCGTCAGGAACTCAACACTTCCGATACATGGATCGAGATTCCTGAGGAGGTACGGGAGATGTACAAATTTTACCGTCCCACTCCGCTTGTGCGCGCTTACGAGTTTGAAAAAGCTCTTGGCACAAACACACACATCTACTTCAAGAACGAAAGCGTCAATCCGTTGGGTTCGCACAAGCTCAATTCCGCCATACCTCAGGCATACTATTGCAGCAAGGAGGGCGTGACGAACGTCACCACTGAAACCGGTGCGGGCCAATGGGGTGCAGCCCTATCCTATGCCGCAAAACTCTTCGGCATCGAGGCGGCCGTATATCAGGTGAAACTCAGCTATGGCCAAAAGCCTTACCGTCGTAGCATCATGAACACGTTTGGAGCGATGGTAACCCCCTCGCCTTCAATGTCTACCCGTGCCGGAAAAGACATCCTTACAAATAATCCCAACCATCAGGGTTCACTCGGCACAGCTATCTCCGAAGCAGTGGAGTTGGCACGAACAACTCCCAATTGCAAATACACCCTGGGGTCAGTACTCAATCATGTAGCTCTGCATCAAACCATTATCGGACTTGAATCGGAGAAGCAGATGGAAATGGCGGGTGAGTATCCAGATGTAGTTATCGGATGCTTCGGAGGCGGCTCCAACTTCGGTGGCATATCATTCCCATTCATGCGTCATAACATTCGAAATAAAAAGAAGACACGTTTCATTGCTGCCGAACCCGACTCTTGCCCAAAGCTCACAAAAGGTGAGTTCCGTTACGACTTTGGCGATGAAGCCGGGTATACCCCCCTCCTGCCGATGTTCACACTCGGCCACGACTTCATCCCGCCAAATTCACACGCCGGCGGTCTGCGTTACCACGGAGCCGGCGTGATCGTGTCGCAGCTGCTGAAAGACGGTATGATGGAAGCCACAGATATCGCTCAACGAGAGGCGTTCGATGCCGGTGTACTCTTCGCACGTACCGAGGGCATCATTCCGGCCCCGGAGTCGTGTCATGCGATCGCCGCCGCCATCCGCGAAGCACGCAGAGCAGACGAAGCCGGCGAGAAATCGGTTATTCTCTTCAATCTATCGGGTCACGGCCTCGTAGACATGGCCAGCTATGACAGCTACTTCGCCGGCGACATCCAGTAATATCCCTTAGATTCGGGCTGCCTACAATTAAAGTTTTCACCGGATTATATTTTCCAGTTCATGCTTAACAAACTTAAGCGTGAACTGGAAAATGTTTATATCATCAGCAATAAACTCTGGCCGAACCGTCCCGGGAACAGAGGAATAATCATTAACTACCTACCCTTTTAAGGGGAATGAGTGTGAGGCTGGCAGTTAACAAAAGTTAAAAACTGAGTCTGATTGTCATAACTACAAAAATAGTTATTACCTTTGCACCATAAACTACAAAAATAGTTATGAAAAAAATATCCAAAGAACAACTGACACCCAAAGAAGAGGAGTTGATGCAACTCCTCTGGGAGCATGGGCCAATATTTATAAGCAAACTAATTGAGCTTTATCCCGAACCAAGACCGCATTTTAACACCGTCTCAACCGTAATGCGCAGATTAGAGGCAAAGGGCTTTGTAGGCCATAATGAAGTGAGTGGCTCCTATCAGTATTTTGCGATTGCCAAAAAAGAGGATTTCAGAAACCGATGCTTCGGAAATTTCATAAAGAATTATTTTGGCGGAAGCTACTATGGCGCTGTCTCAGCTCTTGTGGCTGAAGACAAAATTTCGGCTGCAGAATTAAAAGAACTGCTCGAACTCGTTGAACATAAAGGCCAGAAAAATGGGTGAATTTCTTTCATATTCAATAGTCAGTGGACTGATTATGCTCTCAATGTATCTCGCATATCGAATATTCTTAGCGCGAGAGAACCAACATGGCTATAACCGATGTGTTTTACTTCTGATTTACTTTATTTCTTTTACCGTCCTGCCAATAATATCTTTGTTAGAAAGTCTACTTGACCACTCCAATAACAATTTAGAGATGGCCAACCTTGATATTTTAAATGATAAAATCATTTACCACCCTACTCCTATATGGGGAACAATAATGATCTGGGTATTCATAGCAGGAATGACATGCGTCACACTCAAAACATTGATAACTTGGATACGCCTCATTAAAACAATTCGATCCGGTGATAAAATCCACCAGAAAGATTACACTCTCGTTATCATTGACACCGATCAAGTTGCACCGTTTAGTTGGATAAAGTATGTAGTTATCAATCGCACGGATTATGATAACAACCTCTCCTCAATTATCACCCATGAGCTAAAGCATGTTTCCTGCCATCATTGGTTAGACCTTCTGATAGGCCAAATGGTGTGTATCATAAATTGGTTTAATCCCACCGCATGGCTTATGCGTGATGAGTTAATGCTCGTACATGAATACCAAGCCGATATGGCCGTGATTGACAGTGGCTACGATGTGCAGCAATACCAAATGATATTGATAAGAAAAGCTGTTGGCACCAGATTCCCGTCCTTAGCCAACAGCCTAAATCATAGTAAACTAAAAAAACGTATCACCATGATGTACCAAGAAAAGAGTGGTGCGGGGCGTAAATTCAAGGCCCTCGCACTTGTGCCGATGCTTGCATTGGCACTTGGAGTAGCCGCTGTGCCTACAGTCCGCGCTGCAGTGTCAACAATCAGCAGCAGCAACATTTCCATCAACAAAGGTAGTGAAAATCCGGCTTCCGACAAAACACTTGCCAGGGTTTTCAGAGTAATTGACTTTAACAATTATGATAATGCCACTACCATAACTATCAAAGGACAGGGACTTGGCAACAATATTACAGTCTCCGGAGGCACTTTTACCACAATGGGTAAGACCTATAAGGCTACAGCGTTGCAGTGCAATATGACAGACGGTGTGGCTACCATCACTGCAAAATTCCCGTTCACAAGCGAATATGAGAACTCAAGCATGACATTGACAGTAGATGGCGATGAAGTTCCTTTTGATCTTGAAAAATTCTTCGATAAATCTCGAGTTGCCGTGCAAGTGCCTGAAAACATGGAAATCTATCTTGATGGCGAAAAAATAACCGACTCCCAAATGCAAGAATTGCCTCCGGATAAAATCGCATCTATGACAATCGACAACCAAAACAACGTCATTAACATTACCCTCAAAAAATAAAAACAGCTGTCCATACCTGCCTGAAGAGGATGTATCATAAATAATGGTACATCCTCATTCCTATTCCTAAAGAATCTGTATTGTGGGGAAGATAGAATATTTTTTTGTGGCAGTTTATAAAGTTTTATACCTTTGCAGAATGAAAGTATTAGTAATTGATGACAACCCTGCCGTGAGGGCCACTCTGAAACTGTTGCTATCAGACGTTTTCGATGAGGTGGCAACTGTCGGCGACCCACAGCTTATCCCTGCTCTCTTAAAACCAGGCAACCTTGATGTGGTGCTCCTTGACATGAATTTTGAGCGTCAACGCTTCGATGGTGGAGAAGGTATATTCTGGCTCTCCCGGATAAAAGACGGACCCAATCCTCCGGCGGTGGTGCTTATCACAGCCTTTGGTGATGTGGCTCTGGCTGTGGAAGCCATGAAACTCGGAGCAGAAGACTTTATCACCAAACCCTGGGATAATGAGCAATTGATTGCCAAATTAAACAATGCAATAAAGAAAAACCGGGAAATAAAAGCCGCAACAAAAAGAATAGAGAAAGCGCAGGAAATAGCCGACCGGGAAGAACAAAGAGGCAATATGACTCTTGAGGAAGCGAAAATTGCACATATCCAATCTGTAATCGACCAATGCGGCGGTAACCTGTCAGCAGCCTCCGAGAAACTCGGCATTAACCGACAGACGCTCTACAACACGTTGAACAAAAGAAAAAGAAAAAAGTGAGGCGTTTCAGATTAAATCTAATTATCCTAATTATCGGAATAAGCATATCAGCAGCGGGGACTGCCTTACTTTTCTACACCGGCAGGATTCCATTCGCTATTATCTCATGCCTGTTGCTTCTCGTGCTTTGTGGCATACTGTGGATATTAATCAAGAAACTTATCCACATAATGCAATCATTCGCAAGCGGCTTGGAAATGACAGATAATTCCATGCGCTTTGATTTCGGCAGAGATGATGCGGAGCTGCGTGAGACCTCAGACACAATGAACCGGATAATAACAATTTACCGGACCGGACGACTTGAACTCGAGACCAGAAAACTCTATTACGACCGCATACTGAAAATCATGACCCATGAGATGAGGAATGCCATTTCACCTGTCATATCACTTGCCACAGACATACAGAAAAAACCGGAAAAATACAAGGAGGGGAATCTGACCGAAACTATATTGCTGATAAAAGAGCAGAGCATGGAAATAAAAAGATTTCTTGACTCATATTATGAGCTCACCCATCTGCCTACTCCGGAAAAAACACTTATTTCCGCGAATGACTTCATAGAAACCATCAAAACCGGCATATGCGGTCTGGTGGCAGACATCGACACTGAGCAGGTGGTGTCTTTCGTAGTCGCGACCAATGCGTTTTTATGGATTGACAAGGGAATGATTTCACAGGCCATACGAAACATGGTCAAAAATGCCCTTGAGGCTACCAGATATGTCAGTAATCCGAAAATCACACTGAGTCTTACCACTTCAGGCGACCATAGCCTCATCACCATAACTGACAACGGGCCCGGCATTCCTCCATCCATAATGCAAAATCTTTTCCAGCCTTTCACTTCATCAAAACAAGGCGGCTCAGGGATCGGTATGTTCATAAGCCGACAGATAGTCAGACTTCACGGAGGAGAGCTGTCGGCAAGAAATTATCCTGACAAAGGTGTTCAGATTGAACTCAGCCTTCCTACTCCACCAAAGAATTAGAT
>CAZQSD010000156.1:0-5489 GCA_964595885.1 uncultured Sangeribacter sp. | reverse complement strand
TGTCAGGGCTTTTTGAGGTGGCAGTGGAGTAGATTGCCGGAGGAGTCGCGGAGGTGCATACCGTTGCCTTCACAATGGCGCCAGAAAGAGCAATCGGCACACGGCCCTGTTTTCATCCAGCTGCGGTCGCGGTATTTCTCAAAGCGGTTTTCCCATACGTTCCAGAAATCGTCTTTGTAGATGTTGCCTTGTCGGAAGTCGGAACGTATGCTCGGACAAGCACCTATGCCTCCGTCAAGCAGGACTGAGGCCACGCATACTCCTGCCTGGCATTCATAAAAGTAATCCCTGACCTTACCTTCATATCCGCCCATGAATCCCTCGCAACAGAAGGAAGCTTTGATACGCCTTTCCTCACGGGCGGATACAATAAAATCCATCAACTCAGTCACCTCATTTTGTGTCAAGTCAAATTCAGGATAATTGGCGGCTCTCCCTGACGGAAAGATTGTAAACAGCCGCCAGTGTTTCACCCCGGCATTGATCAGCAATTCTTTAATCTGAGGTAACTCTGGCAGTGAGCGCCGGTTGACACAGGTGACCACGTCGAAATTCAAATCCTCAGCCATAGCCACCATCTTAATCGCGGCAAGGGCTTTGTCGAAAGATTCGGGATGGCAACGCATCCAGTTGTGGGTGTCGCGGAGTCCGTCAAGGCTGATGGTTATGTTGTGGAGTCCTGCTGCCCTAAGTTTCCGGAATCTTTCAGGAGTGAGCAGTAGCCCGTTGGTTACTATTCCCCAGGGCATCTCACGGTCATAGAGCATGCGGCCTGCCTTTTCCAGATCATTCCTGACGAGTGGTTCGCCACCCGTTATCACGATGTTGAGATTGTGGCGGTCAACGTGTGGTATAATTGAATCGACAACCTTTATGAAATCCTCAACGGGCATATCGGGGAGTAGGGAAGAGCTTTTGCAGTCGCTTCCGCAATGGCGGCAAGAGAGGTTGCAACGCCAGGTGCATTCCCAAAAGAGTTGCCGGAGAGGATGTTCTCTCCGGCGGTCATTTACAAGTCGGTGGTTTAATGTTAAAGCAATCTTCTGCTTAAATGACAGTGGTTTCATTCTCCGGAGATCTTTTTCAATTTAAAGTCTACCGTGAGGTCGGCATGACCTATGTACCATGAGTCTTTTTTATGTTCTTCATCATACAGATAGGTCGTGGAAACGGTTATGGAATCAGGCATGTATACATTCCCTACGGGGATACATACGATTTTGAGACTGTCAAAAGGTACGTGGCTGTCACGAATGAGATAACGACCCTCATCGTTGGTCACGCCCCTTGTTATGCTCCATAATCCTGAGTCAGTGTCGGGTTCTGTGACCTTTATCACTGCATCAGGAATTGGTGCCCCCTCTTCGTTGGTCACAGCGCCTTTGACCTCGAATGAACCTGTAGGGCAGCCATACATCAGTGGTATGTCAGGGTCGTCTCCTGAAGAGGAGGAACAACTGAATCCAAGCAATGCAAGCAGCGCGGCGCATGTCCGCGAAATCAGGGATAATAATTTAGATTTTAGTTCCATATAATTAGTTTTACATTATTTCTAATAGTAAAGATACTCAATTTTGCGAAATACTGCATGAGGAAATGATATTTTTTAGAAATTAAATCGTAGCCCTACAGGGAGAGAGAAGCCTAATTGGTTATCAGTCCATGTGTTGGGCACTTTGAAATCATGATCAAAATGATACTGCAGAGATGGCTCAATGAAGATGCCGACATGTTTGGTTATGTCGAAACTGGCTCCATAACTTGCCATTACAGACCATACTGCCGGGGAATGGAATCTTCCTCCCGGCACTCCTGACACATTCGGGTTAGACAGGGTAGTGGCTGAGCAATAAACCGGTATGTCAAGTTGAATTCCTGCGGTAGCATACAGTTTAAATCGCTTGCTTGAGAAATTATTGACAGTGATTTTAAGCGGGATGCCGATATAATGCCATCTGCAATCGCTGGTATAACGGCCGCTTTCACTGAAGTAACTCTCTCTTTCAAGAGAAGAGTGAAGATAGGTATAGGTCAGGCCGGTCTCGATGCCAATGATGTTGGAAAGAGATTTATTAACTGAGAGGGCAACCGTAATCGGAAGATCATTATGATGCGGGCAATCCTTATAGTCTTTTTGGGGGATATGATTTCTCTGGGGAAAGCACCTGCCTTCCGGTTGCTCAGTATCATTTTCGTCACCTGAACTATTGTTTCCAACGGATGGTCCTTCAAAATTTCCAGCGTTGCAATAGTCATGTGTGTCAGATAATACATTAAAAGATAAGCCTGTGCTGACCCCTATTTTAAAATGCCATCCGGTTTGGTCATTTATGTGGCTGGGGATATAGTTTGTGTTGTCGGCATATAGGTCATTCTCCGGAGAGATGTTGCCGAAAATATCTTCTGAAGGAGGAGAGATGATGGAATCCCGGATCTCCGGCATGTGTTCCGTAATTTCCGCCATTAAATTTTCACAGATAGTGTCGGTAGAATTAATTGAGACCGATGTCTGTTGCGGCGACGTGATATTTTGTTTTCCGGAAGAATGCGGAATTTGTCTGTTATTGCCAATTTTCTGTGTGGAGGAAGTTGGACTATTTCCCTTAGAGAGGTTTTCCGCATCTTTTTCATTGAAAGCCGCTATAAGAATTGGATGAGCCGGCTTTTCTGAATCAGGACTTAGCGCTTTAGCATCTTTTATATTGAGATTGGCGGTCCACCAGATCATACCTGTGGTCAATGCAACAAGCAACAGTGAAAGAAGACCTGCCTCACGGCGATATTCAGCCACAAGCTTCTGCATCATCAGTTTCGCGTGAAACAGTTGTGATGATGAAGAGTTGGGGGCGATTCCGAGGATTTTGGCTATCTCCTTATGTGTCTTGTTTTCGAGGACGGATAGCCTGAATACAGTCTGATATCCCTTTGGGAGTTTTTGGATTAGGGATTCGAGAATAGGGAGGTCTATGATGTCGTTAAATTCAGGAGTGTCTTCCACTTCGGGCATCTCGTGAAGAATAGTAACCACGTCCTGTGCCTGCAAGAACTTCAGGGAGAGGTTTTTCATAATTGAAGCCAACCAATATTCTACGCTCTTATAACTCCTTAGAGATTTGAGACGTGTGAATGCCACGACAAATCCGTCGTGAAGAATGTCTTCCGCATCGCTTGGATTATGCACATAACGCATGGCTACACTATACATTTTGGGAGCAAAACGGGTGTAGAAAAGGCTGAGTGCATCAGGATTTCCCTTGATGCACTCTTCGATCAGGCTTTCATTGTCTATCTCTAGAGATGCATTCACACAGTAAAGATAGACAAAATCTGTAAATACTGCATGACAAGTAAAAATTTTTTACTTGATGATTACTGCATCGCCGTCGTATATATTCTTTTTGAAGAATTGGAGAGCTTTGGGACTATTGTTTTGCAAATATACCACCACACGGTTTGCCTTGTCGTCTACCGTTAACCCGGCTGACTCAAATATATTCAAGTGTTCATATATCTTATTTCTAATCTTTTTTCTTATTTCTTCAAGTTCGTTATGAGAATACTCACATTTCTTCCAAATGGCATCTTTAGGCAGAGTCTTAACTCCGGTTTCAGAGGTTAGCATAAAAACCATTTTCCCATCCTCAATATAGAACCCCCCATACCAATTCGGATACCATTTCCCTTCTAACCTCTGCTTCATGCCGACACGTTCTTCCCAACTAATAAAATCCTCCATATATTTGTCGGCCCAGTATGATGCGGAGTCTGTAGGAGTCTGAAGAATGGAAGAGTCTGCAATGCTATCTACATTTGTTTGAGTATTGTGACTAGAATCATTTTGTAAAGGGTATAGAGGAGCAATATCTATATTGACACCAGGATCGGGAGTAATAATCTGATGTCCTACGTGTATATTCTTATTAGTGCAACTCATACTTATTATGCCTAGCAATGCTAAAATTATAAAACTTTTTCTCATGATGGTCTAATTTTTAATATCGTTTTACTCCCATTACTGTCTGTATAACATTTTGTTTACAACAAAATGCAAAAGTTTGTCCAAGTAGTGCTGGAGGGCTTTCTATTGTACAATTGCCACCTAATATTCCCACAGTCATTAATTGGTTATTACTCGTATCTTGATACTATACTACCCCTCCACTATTACCTTCTGCGGATAAAAAATTTAGTAGAATTTGGTCAGCGTAGATACACTTACGCCCTTCCTGATCAGTAAAAGTAAAGTCGAAAGAATGGGAAACTACCTTTCCTTGATAAGTGTTTTTATAACCCACTGCTATCACTTTTGCATCTTTAATTGGCTGAACTGAAAGCACTGAAAGAGTATCAGATAAGGAGGATTGAATGTTATCAGTATCAATTTTTTGAATGATATTGGTAAGTTCATAATCTTCATTGGTCAATTCGCAATAAGACGCATCCATTATGTTACGTCGGTAACATTGCTTACACATACCTATAGTATCGTTGTCTGCATTAGTAAAGTATCTTCCTTCATATACGAAATGTCCTGCTGTCATAAAACCTTTATTTCCATTTTGATCTTTTACCCTATAACCTAATGAAGCAGCATATTTGGTATAAGGATTGGTAAGTTGGCTACCACATAAAAGATATCTCTTAGGCCATAATGAAAGCTGTGTAGGGGAGAGTGTGTTTCCAGAATTAATACAGTTTAGCTCATTTATAGTATTAAAGACCACGTATTCATGTTCTGAATAAATTTCATTTTTAAATTTTTCAATCTTTGTGTCTGAAGTGTCGTGCAGTATGACTTGAATTTTATTAAGTGTATTAGAAATACCGAAGCCCATTACATTTGAGAAACATGAGATATCAGATTCCATTAGCTGTTTTCTTATAATATTAGATATAGAATCCAATTCGTTATAGGAATATTTGCATAGACGATATTTTGCCCCTTCCGGTATCAAATCTACTTTCGTAATATCTGTGCATTGGATAACAAGAAGACCATCTTCTTCAAAACATCCCCCATACCATTCGGGATATAAAATGTGTCCTGAACGTGTTTCTGCAGCGTTCTGGGATTCCCATTCAGCAAATAGCATGCTGGGATCATAATTTGGTGCTGGCATAGAGTGACTCTCTTGAGAAATTGGCGCATATGACAGTTCATCTTGACAGCCTACCAAGATAATTCCTAAGAATAAAAAGATAATTGATTTGATTGGCATAAAGGTAGATGTTAAATTGTGAAAAATATATTATTATAACAAAAATTAATAAAATTTGTTTGATGGCTGACAATATGCATAATTATTTTTGCTATGGAATTTTGAATGCTTGTGGGATTGTACCAAATATATTAGGAATAGAGAGTAGGAAAGAAAAACGGTTCATTCTCACGAATGGACCGTTTTTTTACGAAATATTCTTAAAAGTTCGGGGAAAAAGTGGGCGATTACGGATTCGAACCGCAGACCCTCTGCTTGTAAGGCAGACGC
>CAZQSD010000155.1:0-5491 GCA_964595885.1 uncultured Sangeribacter sp. | reverse complement strand
GTAATCCCGCTCTTGTTTTATTTATCACTCATCTTATTCAGAAAGGAAGACCGGTCCCTATAAAGCCCACAGTTACCTCATCACTGAAATCAGCCACCGTAGGAGCTGAACCGGAATGATAAAGCCTACGGGAAAGAGTTTCAGTCAAAGTTTCCTGAGAAGGGGCAAACCAAAGGCCTTCCCATACCCAATACCAGCTGCCATTACCGTCATATGCCGACCATTCAGCCCTTACTCCCGGAAGTTCAAGCACTTTCGCAAACTTGTCGCCAAGTCCGAATGCCCCTCTTGGAGCATCAACCTTTACAGCCCTGTTTATAAGATTAATGACATCGACCTGACTTTCACCAAAATCATAGGCTATAAAACTTTCGGCGTCGCCATCCAAAAATGTAACCGTAACAGCATCTTCACTTGCGCCTACCTCTTTTTTTCCATATAAGCCTGCAACAGAATCAGGTATATTATTGACTGACATACCGATACGGACAGGTCCTAAGTTATCTTTCGTAAGAAAGAAGGTATCCTTAGGAGCAACAACCTCTTCTGCCACTTCAGATTGATCATTAAAAGGGACACTTTCCTTTGTTTCTTCTTTTTTACTGCCTCCGCATCCGGAAAGCACCAGCAATCCTAACACGGAAATGATTCCTATTTTCCTTTTCATTTTATGATAATGTCTTTTATTTTTCACATTTTGTTTATATCGCTTTGTAATGGTTTAATTCATTTGCTATCTTTCTCCAAACTGCGATGGATATATGACCAAAAGATTATATCTTGCAAAATTGCGGCTTAAGAATCCCGGAAGGTTTTCAAGATCGCCGGTATATGAAAGTGAACCCTTACGGGCGGCCACCACCATAAGAAGGTCTTCATCATTTATCTCAGCCGAATGCAAGATGAAATCATCCCAACTGTTCAGTTCTCTGTATTCCTGACGTATCGAAAACCGATCGGCGATAAGGATATTTCTTATGAAAGCGGCCGTAGCAGGATAAGTCATGAATATCACCTTACATGCAAGCTGTGAAGCAAGATTACCCACTCGCTCCACCCAGGTCTGGAATCCGGTTTCATATTCCGCACGATCCGGAACCAGAACTACAAGACGTGCCAACGTGTCGACCGGCACAAAACAACGGGAGATAAAAATCATCTTATTTGTTGCTCCGAGAAGTTGTTCTATCATAGTGCCATAAAAAGTATCTACTATGTTTGATTTCCTATGGAGACCTATCATGATGTCGCTCGCCATGTTCTGCTTTGCCTCATTCGTTATGCCGGCCACCACATTTACGTCATACCGCTCTATATCCTTGACATCTATATCTATTGCCTGAGCTGCCATCACAGCTGACCGCAAAGCGTTACGGCCCATTGTAAGGGTGCGCGAATCATCGGAATTTCTTACAAACAATGCCGTAACCGGATTTTGGTTTTTTCGGTTGCGCATGAGAAGGGCAAGGCGCATAAGCCCCTCAGCAGTGACGGGATTTGCCACTGCCACAAGCTGCCGGGCATATTCTCCCGGAGCACGCTCACCATCAGTTTTCAATTCCGCCTCCGTCAGTTCTAACCTTAGGCGCTTAGTGGCTTCCTGAGTGGTGAATGTTGACACCACACAACACACCAAAATCATCAATACGGCCCCATTCATCATGTCTTCACTCAAAAGCCCGTGCTGGAAACCGATCATGGTGGCAGCAATGGTGGCGGCGGCTTTGCCGGATGTAAGTCCAAACATTATTTTCCGGTCAACACTTCCGAACTTGAAGAGCTTGGCGCCTAAGTAAGCCGAGACCCATTTTGATAACATTGACACTACAACCATATTGAGTGCTACCCAGCCTACACCCCAGCCCTTGAAAATGACATGGACATTAATCAGCATGCCGACTCCTATCAGGAAATAAGGGATAAAGATGGCATTGCCAACAAACTGAATTCTACCCATAAGTCCGGAACGGGCAGGAATAAACCTATTGAGTATAAGTCCGGAATAGAAAGCTCCCAGAATTGCCTCCAGACCGATAAGTTGTGCCGTCATGGAAGCAATAAAGACCATAGCAAGCACATAGATAAACTGGTTGACCATGTCGCTGAATTTCCGGAAGAACCATTTGGTTATAAACCGGAATGAGAATCCAATCACTACAGCATAAATAGCCATTTCCAGCAAAAGAAGCATGAAACGGCTGAGGCTAAATCCGCCATCGGTTGCCTCCACAACGGCAGCCAGAGTGAGCAATGCAAGCATCACAGTGACAATGGTGGCACACACCGCTATTACCGCTGCCTTTGTGTTCTGAAGTCCGAACTTACTGACTATAGGGTAGGATATGAGAGTGTGGGAGGCATACATGCTGGCGATAAGCACACACGTGGCCCAGGAAGCACCGAAAGATATTCGCGAGCCTATCATCCCGGCAACCATCGGCACGATGAAAGTGATAAGACCGAATACTATTCCCCGACGCAAATTTTTGCGCAGATGAAACATATCAATCTCCACAGCGGCAAGAAACATGAGATACAGGATACCCACCTGTCCAAATATCTCAAAACTGGCATCACGCTTAAGAACGTCTAAGCCATAAGGACCTATTATAATACCCGACAATATCAAACCGACAATCTGGGGAATCCCAAGCCGACGGAACACAATCGGACATACGAGGATTATCAGCAACACCAATAGGAATATTGCCACCGGTTGCGTCAATGGAAAAGATATTATGGAAGCTACGATTGTCATAGGCAGAAATGGAGACGGGCTAATTTACATTTTAGAGAGCAAAGGTGGACGCAGCGTTTTCAGATGTCTTACGGTCTACATCTTCTGCCGTAATCCCGAGCACCTCCGCTACCTGAGCACAAATCAAAGGAAGATAGGAACTCTCATTCTTTTTACCTCTATGAGGCACCGGGGCAAGATAAGGGGAGTCTGTCTCAAGAAGAATACGATCAAGGGTGATTTCAGACAATGCATCCCGGAGAGGCTGCGCATTTTTAAATGTGACCACACCATTGATGCCGAACATCGGGTCGCATACTTCCCTTATTTTCCTGACATCTTCCGGCGACCCGGTAAAGCTATGAAACACGAGCCTGACCTGTGGCTTGACTTCACGGATGACTGACAATGTTTCATCAAGCGCCTCACGGCAATGTATTATCACCGGCAAACCGAATCTATCGGCTATGCGGAGTTGCACGGCAAAAGCCTCAAGCTGGTCTTGCAGGCGTGTTTTATCCCAATATAAATCGACACCTACCTCACCTATCGCCACAAATCCACCTTTACTGACCTGCTGCTCCATCTCCGCCACAGTCGTTTTCCAATCGTCGCCAAGATCAGTTGGATGGAGTCCGATAGCCATTGATGTATTTTTTGGGAAATGCGAGTGTAGGGTCCTCATCAGGCCAACAGTATCGGCATCCACATTAGGAAGCACCACATGACTCACACCGACGGCAAGGGCGCGCTCCATAGCACCGTCCCCACCGTCGGGAAATTCATATATATGGGAATGGGTATCAATCATTTTTATTTCTTTCGTCCGATAAGTTTCTCAGCCAGCTTCTTGAAAGCCTCCTTTTCCTCCTCGCCCAGGGAGGTGGAGTTAAGAGCTTTGAGAGCCTTTGAAGAATAATGGCCCACCGCCTTCTTGCACTTATCGCTCATTCCAAGTTTATCATACAGTCGGGTCACAGTCTTAACCCTCATTTCACCGGCAGGTATCTCATATGCAGCACGGAGTGCCTCCGCTGTCTGGCCACTTTCCTGAAGGGCAGCCACGTAAAGATATGTCTTTTTAGCGTTCATTATATCACCACCGATGGGTTTGCCAAACATAGTGGAGTCGCCAAACGTGTCAAGCCAGTCATCCTGAATCTGGAACGCCAGTCCCGTCATGACACCATATTCATACATCTTCTGAGCATCTTTTTCACTTGCTCCACCAATTATGGCACCTATTTTCACAGCTGTGCCTAACAGGGAGCCGGTCTTTCCCTCAATCATTTCAAGATACTCATCAAGATTGATATTTCCTGATGTCTCAAAATCCATATCAAGTCTCTGACCCTCATACACACGGATAGCCATGTCGTTAAAAGCATCCAGAACAGTGCGCAATTTGTCGTCATCCACATCAGCCACAAGCTGAGTGGCAACTGTAAGCATTGTGTCGCCTGAAAGGATTGCTGTGTTTTCGTCATATTTTTTATGCACGGTGGGACGCCCACGACGAATGTCGCTTTTGTCCATCACATCATCATGCAGAAGAGTGAAGTTATGGAAAGTCTCGATGCCGAGCGCCGGACGCATTGCCTTCTCCGCATTCTTTCCAAAGGCATCCGCTCCCATAAGAACCAACACCGGACGGATGCGTTTTCCTCCTGCTGAAAGTGCATATTTTATCGGTTCATAAAGAGAACTGAGATTACCTGATGGAAATTCTAAGTTTCTGATTCCATTCTCAATTTCTGCTGAATATTCTGCTATGGTTTTCATTTCTATTAAACTTTGTTTGATAGCTTATCTCTTAGTATTTATAGTCTATGAATGTGATTTATTCAATCCCGGAACGCTTTTTTCAATAGTTGATAAAAGCATTATAAATATTCTCAGGGAGATCCCGCCCATGATCAACACCCAACGCTGTCTTAAATCCTTTGAGGAATCTGACATAGGTCATAGTGTCGTCAGCACAGGCTATCTTAAATGACTCTAACTCTGCCTTTACCTCATCTACTTTCAGACTGTCTCTACGGATATGGGCTACATATTCGAGTCCCAGTTCGTATCCCAATCTCAATTCATCCGAAGCTCCGCTCAGGAGATAGATTTTCATTTTTTCATGTAATGGTAGGTTGGCAGCATATTCTTCAAATTCCCTACTGAAATTTATCAGATTCGAGTCGTTATAATTCTCATAGGCATAATTTACGGCAATCGCAATGGTGTCGATCTTTATGCTGTCTTTGCCTAATGCGCCATTGCAAATGAAACGAGCGACAGAGTCCGGAGTGGCATGTTTCATCATATAATCCACTTTTGAAACATCGTCTCTCGAATTGAAATCTGCCGGAAGAGGTTCATAAACACTCTGAGGTTTACTCCCGCAGCCAACTAATATAGCCATTGCTGCCAAGGGCACAAGGTGCAGGAATTTTTTCACCCTATTCATCTTAATGTCATTTTATTGAATAAATCACCTCCATTTATTTAGTGGTCAAAGGATTAACTGAACCATACCTTTACTGCCCCACCTGTTGCAGTCTCACTTCAGATGATCCTCATTCCATAAATTTTTCACAAAATTACAAAAAAAACAGAAAATTTCATTGATAATCGAAATAAAAGAATTAACTTCGCGGCGTGAAACAGGAATAAAGACCTTTTATATCTGATTTTTCTACTTCACATACAATTTTGGAGTGATGCTCGAGTGGCTGAAGAGGCACGCCTGGAAAGCGTGTATAC
>CAZQSD010000154.1:0-5632 GCA_964595885.1 uncultured Sangeribacter sp. | reverse complement strand
ACACGCATTATTTCAACAAAGGAACAAGGGAACATTCACAAGCAGAGGCATCGAACCTATGACTACCTTCCACTTGTTCACTTGTTAAATCAAAAACCAAAAGGCTAAATTTAGCCTTTTGGTTTTTTGAGCTTTTATTCTTTGAGGCTATTCAAGATTTATTGCTAACTTTGTAGCCAAGTAATAGAATTTGAAATGAGAGCCTTGACTTACATATATTTCAGTGCCACTGCCACAACAGCCAAGTGTGTGGCAACCATCGGTGCGGCAATGAATCTGCCGGTAGCCCACAATATAAACTTAGCTGACAACCCCTCTTTGGAGCTTCCGGAGTTCTCAGCGGAAGATGTCGTGATTTTCGCTGCCCCTGTTTACGGTGGGCGACTCCCGGACATAATGACTACCGCCTTACACCGTATAAAAGGTAACGGCGCTACCGGAGTGGCTATGGTGGTGTATGGCAACCGTGACTATGACGATGCACTGCTTGAGTTAACCGATATTTTAGAGAAGTCAGATTTCAAAATTGTTGGTGCAGGCGCATTCATCGGGCAACATTCAATCTTCCCTCAGGTCGGCACTAATCGTCCCGATGAATCTGACATTATAAAACTGTCTGAGTTTGGGCAAGAGTGCAGAAAAAGACTTGACAACGGTCTACCCTATCAGAAGATTTCCGTAAAAGGCCATCGACCGTATAAGAAAGCTGCCGGCGTGCCTTTTCACCCCCAGTGTGACATTCGTATATGCAGGTTGTGCGGGTTATGCGCGGAGAAATGCCCTACAGGAGCTATCCCAATAGATTACCCCATAGAGACAGACTCCGCCAAGTGTATCTCCTGCGGAAGGTGCATATACGTCTGCCCACGTCATGTCAGGTCATATTCCGGTTTGAAATACGGACTGATTAAGAAAGTCTTCGTAGTCGGTTTCTCAAAACGCAAGAACCCCTTCTGGTCCGTCGCCGACTGACCCGTAATCCAAAATAGTCCGGAAAGGGAATATGGGAGGCGAACAGAGAATAAATAAGATACCTGCTGTGCCATTCGGCAATCCGTTGCTATGGTGTGGAGGACTGGTGCTTTACTATTGTTGGTTTCAGGCTTTCTACAATACTCTTAAGTTTGGAGAAATATTTCCATACGAGTCATTGTATAGTCTTGGATTCGGGGTGGCATGTAACCTTACCCCTATTGCCACTGTGTGGTGGTTGTATATTGGAATCGTATTTAAATGGCTTCACTTTCGCGACAGACTGGTAAAGATAGTTGCCGATATCATAGTTGCTGTGCTTACCGCAGTAGTCATAAACTGGATATTCGCAATGCTCTTTACCCTGATTACGGGATGGGAGGCAGAGATTGACTGGAGCGGCACCTTACTAAACGATCTCTTGGTGTTGATGCTTATCGAGATAACTTTCTATTTCAAAAGTCTCATGCTATATCAAGGAGAAGTAGAAGACATGCACAGGCAAGTAATGCGCCATAAATACGACTCACTTAAAGCCCAGGTAAACCCCCATTTCCTATTCAACTCCTTTAATCTGCTCTACTCCCTCGTGGTAATTGATCCGACAAGTGCCAGAACGTTTATTCAGAATCTTGCCGAGATGTATCGGTATGTGCTTGACCGCCATGGCCGTGAACGGGTATCTGCCTCTGAAGAGATTGACTTTATCCGCTCATATATAGGTGTGCTTACCACCCGCTACCGAAATAAATTCTCTGTAGTGTGGACAGGTCTCTCCCCTGACAGTGATGTGCTTTCCAATTTTACATTGATACCTTTCTCCTTACAAATATTAGTGGAAAACGTAGTGAAACACAATGTGGTGTCATCACGCTCTCCAATGTCGATGGAAATAAAGATTGAGAACGATGGCATCACCGTCACAAATCCCCTTAGTCCACGTCAGACTGCCCCGGGACGCTCCTCCGGGTTCGGACTTGAGTATCTGAAAAGTGTCTATGAAAATGCCGGACGTGTTTTCAAGGTTTCCCACGACACCTCTCGCGGCATATTTGAGGTATATCTGCAGTGGCTTCCATCGGACTCTGTTTCAGAAATGACAAATGCCCGGAAAGAACCTACGGTAAGCGATCAAGAATAATAGTCAAACACAGTAAGGCGTGAATAGTTATGAAATACGCAGTAATTGAGAATGAAGAGTTTGCCAGATTGTCGTTGTGCAAGATGCTTGAGGAGTTACGCCCTGACTGGGAATTGGTTTTTACTGCCGAAAGTGTAGAGGAGACTATCGAGGAATTACAGTCAGGTAACAATTATCCCGAAATGATATTCATGGATATTGAACTTGACGACGGAAGCTGTTTCGATATTTTCAAACAGATAGCCATCACTTGCCCGATAGTCTTCACAACGGCTTTCGAAAATTTTGCATTGCAGGCATTTGAGGTCAACAGTGTAGGTTACCTCCTTAAACCCATCACTCTTGAAAAGCTGACCAAGATGCTTGTCAAAATCGAAGGGCTCGGGCGTGCTCTGTCATCGTCCGTGAGAACTGAGACTGCAGTAAAAGACACAGCTCCCTCGATCCCTAAGCATGGAAGAATACTCATCTCGCATCGCGACAGCTACAGTTTTATTTCATCTGACGAGGTAGCCTTCTTCACAGCAGAGGATAAATGCGTCACTGTGACTCTAAAAAACGGCACCACTTATCTCACTGACTTCGCCACTCTATCAGACTGCATGAATGTGTTAGACCCCAACCGATTCTTCCATCTTTCCCGCAACACAGTGGTAAACATTGACTGCATCTCAAAGGTTACAAAATATTTCAAAGGGAGGCTAAATGTTGATATAAATGCAGCTGCCGCCACCCAGACCGTGACGGTCAGTGCTGCCCGCAAGATAGAGTTCCTTAACTGGCTCGGGCATTCCCACTAATAATTGACCCATTCCATTTCATCTGCCAAGTAACCCGGTTTATCTCTATTTTCACCCCTTTATCGCTTTTTTATTGCATCAGGAAGATGATAAGGCTAATTTTGTAGCGTAAACAATAAAACCACGCTACAAATGGATTGCATAATTCTTCAGAACACATATTTTGCATGCATTGATTTGTCAGCTCAGGTGAGCAGTATTATTCCGCAAGCCAACATACCTTACATGACTGAAGAGGCCCTTGAGGTGGTTGACTGGCTCAATCGGGAAGACACCCACACTGACTGCATCATCGCTGACATTGAGGCATGTGACGGCGACACAATCGATATTTTTCGCCGCTCTGCAATTCAGATCCCCCTGATACTGACGTGCAGTTCCCCTGACGATGCAACCCGTAGCAACGGACTCAACGTGATTAGTATGCTCTTGAAACCGGTTAATAAAATCGGTCTTCAAAAAGCCCTCTCACAAATCTATAAACATTGTTCATAATAACTTTAAACTCTTATAGATATGACTATCCCCTTTACCAAACAAATGCTCCTTGCCACATCATTGCTGGCAGGACTGGCCACTGCCTCTGCAACCTCGGTTATACCCCAACACCTGGCGCAATTCCCGCGCTCTGAAAAAACTACAAAGTTTAAATCCACTCCCCGAAATGTTTCGGCCACTGGGGAAGAATGTGCAGTATTTATCCAACTTCCTGATGACCTGCAGGATTGGATGCCTAACATGTGCGTGGCTTGTGCTCCTAATCAGGCATTGGTAAATCCAGATGGTGATTATCTCTATCTCGCACCAGGAACATACGACATCGTGGCAAGTTTCACTCACTCTAATTTCCTTTCTTTTACTTATAATGACTACACCGGATATGTTGTGCTGGAGAACGTTGAGGTAAACGGAGACATGTCTATTGAGGTTGATCCTACTACAATAACCAACTACATAGAATTTCAGCCTCTCTTGCCTGATGGTAGCCCTATGGCGCTTCCGGTGGCAAATCTTGACGAGAGTGGTAACGAAATTCCGGTTTCTGAGGGCTCAATGACATTTGGAGGCCTTACCATTATTGATTACATAGTAGGTCCGGGCTGGGGAATTAACAGTTCAACTACCATGAGTGCCGTGATCTATGCAGAGACTCCTTGGGGATTCTATGACCCAACTCTTATGTTTGGTATTCACATCAATGATGTAAGCGACAGAATACATTTGGGGAGCGGTATCTGGATAAGTACCCCCGAATATGATGAGGCTAAATCCCTAATCATGATTGCAGAGCAAGTTGGATCAGAGTCAGGGGTAATCAACAATAATGCCTCAGAATATAGATTCCGCGAATTTAATCCGGCATGGACTGCGGAAGGAAGCTCCACATTAGACCTCATTGAACAATATCCTGATGAACTTGGGCATATTAATCCCTACGGGTATGCCATTCACCGTGTGGCCGGTGACACAAACATCCTTTCTTCCGGTATGTTGATGACTGAGAGCAAGCGTCCTGAAATCTACTCTATGGCCTTCTCCAGGAATCAGGTTGAACACCCAATGGTGCATCTCTTGGTGGCTCCCACAAAGACAGAGCTTGTCAAGACTGGATCAAATGTGTCGCAGACCGTTAACTTCGGAGCCTGGCTGAATCCATTCGAAGAGGGGAAATGGCTGGTATATCCTAAGACCTCTCTTGCCATGACTACCGAATCTCCGAATGCTAACTTCCCGTTCGTAGGTGTTGAGACTTTTGCAACGCCGGTTGCGGATAATGAGGATACAATGTTTCGTACAGCCCCTCTCTTGACCACCACTATCAAGCGCGGATTCAACCCATACGAAGGTAATGAGTATCTTGGATTTGAAATAACAAGCTCCGGACGAATGGGCGAAGTGCGTAACACTGACCTTTCTGTCATGCAAGCCGAAATGCGTGTCAACGGTGTGAAGGTGGCTAATTCCCTTGAGGCCATTGAGGAATGGTGGAAAGGATATGAGGCTGACATGGCTGGAGAAGCCGAATTGAAAATGACCGACTCCAACTTTGAGATTGACGGTATGAGTGCCGTCACGGTTGCCACTACTCATTTCAATATGGCAAATGATGACTTCTTCCCCCCTTCTGTCACCATAATGCAAGTGCGCACTTCTGAAGGTAAGCTTTCCTCTCATATTGAACCAGGGTTGAACAATATCATTACTGTTGGAGCAGGTGATTTTGAATCGGGCAATGAAGCAATCAACTACTATGGTCAGACCGCTACCCTAACTTCCGAACCTACATCTTTCAATATGTGGTATGCTCCAACCGGCACGGAGGAATGGGCAGAACTTGACTACTCTAAAATCTCTGAAGAGACTATCACAGGCATTGGCGCAATCTATGAGGCTGTGTTAGATGATAATGCGGAGGGGTGGAAAGATGTTAAGATCCGCGTTGAAGACGCAGCAGGCAACTGGCAGGAACAGATAATTGGCATGGCGTTCTACGTATCCGAATCAACTGGTGTTCAGACCATCAACAGTAACGGTGAGGTGACAGTAAAGGGTAACAATATCATCGCTCCTGCTGACGCTCAGATCTACACTATCCAGGGCGTAAGAACCAACGGCACCAACCTGACCTCGGGCATCTACATCGTCCGCGTTGCCGACCGCACTTACAAAGTCTCCGTCAAATAACCCCAACTCACCCTCCTCCTCAAACAGAGACTCA
>CAZQSD010000153.1:0-5698 GCA_964595885.1 uncultured Sangeribacter sp. | reverse complement strand
TCAATACTTCAGGAGGGCGGAGGCGGCGGAAGCGGCATCGGGGATGCCGGCGGAGGCGGCCTTCTCATACCAGTAGGGGGCAGTGGTTATGCCGGATGGAACCGAGTCGGGATAGAAAGTCTTTATTAGGGCAGCTGGAACCGAGTCGGTGAGGGCATCGGGGAAAATGTCAACGAGTTCACCGATCACAAACTGTGCCGACGGCTGATTGAGCAGGGCCGCTTTAAGATAATATTCCAGGGCTTTGTCATGATTATATTCCGCCCCTATCGCGCGGGAATAGGCATCGCCGAGAAGGGCGAGCGCATCAGGATTTTCATGCTCGGCAGCGTTCTGGAATAATGTCACCCCGATGAGAGGGGCACGGTGGCTGTAGTAATAGCGGCCGAGATTCACAGCCGAATCCGGGGAAAGCCTTTCCCAATCCCATCCTTTCATCGTCAGGAGTTTCAGCTGTGCGTCTTCCAATCCTTGCTCTATAGCGGCCATATAAAGCCTCTCGGCAGCCACTGTGTCTTTTTCTGCTCCTAACCCTTGCCGGAGTAAGTCGGCGAGCAAACTCTGCGCCACAGGCAATCCTGCGTCGGAGGCCTTGGTGAGCCAATAGACCGCCTGCGGGTAGTCACGGGTGACCGCATCATCATGACTCAGAAGAAACCCGAGGTTGTTGGCGGCCTTCATGTCGCCTGCTCCGGCTGCCTTTACAAGCCAGAACAGGGCGGAATCCACATCCTGCCTCACGTAGTCGCCCTTGAAATACCGGTAGCCAAGGTAATTCATCGCCGGACCAAATCCTTTCTCAGCCGCGAGCCGGTAAAGGGCGGTCGATATGGCAGAGTCAACCGGTACGGAGTCATAGCCTATGTCGTGGAGCACGGCAAGGTCATAAATGGCTTTCGGGTCGCCGGCGGCAGCCTTCCGGCTGAGCTCGCGCACCCCCAGACGCTCCTTCGTGGCATCATCTGATGCCACGGCACCTCCGATAAACAGAAGCATAAGCAGCGCGGGAAGGAATCTTCTGAGTTTCATATCAACGTGGAGTGAGGGTTACGAGGGGCACGAGCATTTCCTGAAGGGAGATGCCGCCATGCTGGAATGTGCCTGTGTAATATTGCACATAGTAGTTGTAGTTGTTCGGGTAGGAGAAGAAATCCTCGTTGCAGGCGTAGATAAATGTGCTTGAGAGGTTGGGAGCGGGAAGTCCGAACTTCTTCGGATTATGCATCTCATACACCTGGCGGGGATTGTAATTGAGGTTTTTGCCTACCTTATAGCGGAGGTTGGTGTTGGTGTTTCTGTCACCGACCACCTTAATCGGGTTATCGACGCGGATTGTGCCATGATCGGTTGTGACAATCACCTTGAACCCAAACTCGGAGAGACGGCGGAAAATATCGAGCGACGAAGAGTGGCGCAGCCATGACTCGGTGAGTGAGCGGTAGGCTGCATCGGAGTTTGCCAGCTCGCGTATCATCTTTGACTCTGTCCTGGCGTGGGAGAGCATGTCGATGAAGTTGAGCACCACCACATTGAGCGGAATGTCTTTCAACTGGTTGAGCTTCTGCAGGAACTTGTCGCCGGCAGATGAATCGTTGAGTTTGTTGTAGGAATACTGCTCCTTGCGCCTGAATCGGTCAAGCTGGGTCTTTATCAACTGGCTCTCATGGATATTGAGTCCTTCATCCTCATCTTCCTCAACCCAATATTGGGGATACATCGTTGCGATCTGCAGCGGCATCAGTCCGGCAAATATCGCATTTCGCGCATATTGGGTGGATGTGGGGAGGATAGTGGTGTAAAGTTCCTCCTCAGCGGTAAACCATTCTGAAATAAGGGGCTGGAGCACCTTCCACTGGTCAAGACGGAAATTGTCTATAAGGATAAAGCATACTTTGTCGCCATTGTCAAGAAGCGGGAAGACCTTGCGTTTGAATATCTCGTGGCTCATCAGGGGATGGCGGTCGGTCTGCACCCATCCCTCATACTCACGCTTCACGAACTTGCAGAAATTGCTGTTGGCATCGCGTTTCTGCATAAGCAGCAGTTCGCCCATTGCGGTGTCGGTCTCCGCAAGTTTCAGCTCCCAGTAGACAAGCTGCTTATAGACCTCCATCCAGTCTTCCACTGTAGACGCCATGTTGATATTGGAGGAAATCTTTTGAAATTCCTGCTGATAGCTTGATGAAGCCTGGGCTGCCACCAGTTCCCCGCTATGTAGATTTTTCTTGATAGAGAGGATTATCTGGTTGGGATTGACGGGCTTGATGAGATAGTCGGCGATCTGGTTTCCGATTGCCTGATTCATAAGGTTTTCTTCCTCCGATTTGGTAATCATGATCACCGGGATGTCAGGATGTGTCTGATTGATGCGCGTCAGCGTCTCAAGCCCTGAGAGACCGGGCATATTCTCATCAAGGAGGATAAGGTTGAAAGTGTCATGGCCGAGCGCATCGAGCGCGTCTCTGCCGTTGGAGACAGTGGTGACATCATATCCCTTATTTTTCAGAAACATTATATGCGGCTTGAGGAAATCTATCTCATCGTCAGCCCAGAGTATTTTTTCCATAAATTATATTCTTAGCGTTATTGAACTATAACAACAACGGAAAGAAAAGGCATTTCGTTCAATCTTCCGTTGGAGTAGGGTCTTCTTCGGGTAATTCCTCGGTTTCTTCTTCCGGAACTGTGTCCGGGATTTTTGACTCGGATTCTTCTTCCGGAACCATATCCGGGATTTCTGACTCGGTTTCTTCTGAATTATCGGAACCCACCACATCTTCCTCAGTCTGCTCCACCGAGGTATTTTCCTGGAAACGGAAATATTCCTCAAAAGAGCGTCCCTCGCGAAGCAGAAGCTCGAAGTTGGCCTTGCTGATCATGATCGGGCGCACTTCGGGGGGAAGATCGATGTCGGAGCGCTCCATGACCGTGCGGTAGTGTTCCAGTTGCTTTAGGTTGGCGAAACCCTTGACGATCAGCAGACCTATGTTGGAGAAACTCATTTGCTCCAGATCAAAATCTTTCACCACGAAAGAGGAGAAATTGAAACGGGCCACGTCATAAAGCACCTGATTCGCATTTATCGAATCGCGCGGAAAAGCCAATACAAGATATTGGGGGGCATTAGGATCCCTCTCAAAATTGGCCGGCTGTCCGTCTTCACCTTCTCCAACTTCCTTGTCGGAGAGGCGGGTCTCCCAGAGCATGCCGCGTGAGTTGCTGAGCCCGGCATGTGGCACACGTCCCTGCTTCAGCCCCTTTACAATGGCTGAGGCCATGTCGGTCATGTCGGTGTCAGGCCATTTCTGGAGCAGCTCTGTGAGCCGGTCGCGGAACTGGTCATTATCCCCCTCCGTGAGGTAGGAGAGCGCGTCAATGAATACAAACTTAGGGAGGATAGGGGAGAGGGGGTAATCCTTCTCCATGCGGGCTGTCATGGCGTGCACCTCGCTGTTGTCGTCGGCAAGGTAAGCCTTATAAGCCGTGTCATACATTTCCTCCTGCACCTCATGCATGCGGCGCAGATTGTCGAAATACTTTGGATCTGCCATTGCCTGCCCGTAGGGGGAATCGGGGAAGTCTTCAAGTATCTTCTGTCTCCAAGTCTCGGCAAGCGCCTTGTTATCCTCACGCACCGCCATGAGATACATGTTGTAATACACGTCGAGTCGATAGATATTGTCGGGATAGCGCGTGTCGAGTTCGTTAAACTCGGTTCGGGCTGCGGAAAAATCTTCCAGTTTATCTTTCAGGATTACACCCATATTGTAGAGTCCTTCCTGAATCACATCGTTGGCGGTGCGGATTTCCTCCTCAGTCTTAGGAATCTGCTTCAGGTAATATTCCACATAATGCGGGTCGTTTTCCCTTTCCAGTTTCTCCTTGTCGCCGGCAGAGATAGAATCATTCTCAGCCGTTGATTCTACGTCTTCGTCATCCTCCTCCTCGTCATCATCAAAGGAGAAGCTTGACTTATTGCGGCGTCGCCAGTCGTCTTCAAGTTTTCGGGCACCCCAACGGCGCTGGAACTCCGTCTTTCCGGCATTCTTTGTCATGGCATTGTAGAAATACCATGATTTGTCGCTGTTCATTCCCAGAGCCGGGTTGGTGGGGGCATTCTTGTCCATGAGATTGTTTTTCCCCTGCTGGTTGGCAAGGTGTTCCTCACGCTTGGCTGCCTCTTCCTCCTCCTTTTCCCTCTTTTTCAGTTCGTCTACGAGGCGCTGGGCCACTTTCTCCTGCTCCTCCGGAGTCATCTTGGAGAGATCGAGCAGGGAGTCTTGGAGCTGCACGTTGCCGGCGTAGACCGCCAGTTCGTCAAGCACATCACTGCGTCGGCGAAGCATCTTGTAGTCAGGGAAATTATCCGGCAGCAACGGCACGGCCTCCGAATAGCAGGGCTGTGCTTTCACATAATTGTTTTCATCGAAATAGATGTTGCCGAGGGAAAGCTGGGCAAGCGCTTTGTCAATGCCGGAACGGGTGGATTTCTCCACAGCGAGGATATAATACTTTTTAGCCTCCGTCGTGTCGCCGCGCGACAGGTAAAGGTTGCCTATGGCATAATAAATCTGGTCAAGATACTCCTTGTTGCGTTCAAATCTTGCCATCGCCTTCAGGGCATTGACCTCTTTGCGGATGTTCTGTCCGGTGAACACCTCACTCTGCTTGATGCGGGCATTAAATTTTGTGCGGTAGGCTGTTGAGGCACCGCTTCCGGCCTTCTTATAAGCCTCATAAGCCAGGTTCTTCTGCCCCAGCTGTGCGTAGACCTGTCCCAACAGAAACCAAAGCCTCTGCTTTTGGGAGCCGGAGGATGTGGAGGCAGCCTCCTTAAGATAGGGCACCGCGTCGGCATATTGCTCAGTGCGCACCAGATAATCAGCCTTCGCAATACTGTAAAGGTTGCGCAACTGTCTGTTGACAAGGTCTTTCTCTTTTACGAGGCGCAACACGTTTTCCGCCTCATAGTTCCAGTCAAGTGCGCAGTAGCATCTCGCCTGCCAGATCCTTGCCTCAGTGACGACGTCGGGCAGCCATGTGAAATGTTTCGAGATGTAAAGAAATGTGGAGGCGGCTCCGAGGAAATCACCGTTGAGGTATTGTGCGCGCCCCATCATTAGCCAGGCGTTATGCAGGAAAGGGTTAAACTCCTCCCGGGCGCGGAATGCCTTGTCTTTTGCGTTGTTGGAGCGCTTTGTGGGTTTCTTCTTTATGGAATGCAGCTGTATGGCTTTCTGCATTTTCTCGATTGTGCGTTTGAAGTCGCCGGTGGGTTGGGGCAGCTTATTGTCGCCGCGTGCTTCGGCAGGATGCACTAAAAGAGTGCGTGTGTAGTCGTCCTCATACTTGTCTTCCATCGCCTTCAACTGCTCCTTGTAATGTTCCGAACCGTTGAAATAGACGTTATATCGTGTGGTGAATGCCTGCCAGTTACGTGAATAAGGGGTATTCTTTTTTGTGCTGCATCCTGTGGCTATCACAAGCAGGCACAACAATAGGGCGGCAAACGTAATGACACGGTTGCCGGCTCCATGAGCAGATATTCCGGTTCTGTTGCTATTCACAATAATAATAACGTCTCCCGGCGCCTCATTATTGCCATTCCCCGATTGGCAGTTATACCTGATTATATGATTTTCCTTTCATACGACTGCTCTTTAATCACATTTTTAGCAGCTTAATCCTGTTCATGATG
>CAZQSD010000152.1:0-5700 GCA_964595885.1 uncultured Sangeribacter sp. | reverse complement strand
CGCATCAGAATTTTAGAACCTGTCTGAGGTCATCCGGGCTGCCTCCGATATGGCAGCCCCATGACCGTTCAAGGCCGCAAACGGCGCAAACTGGGCCGCACGGTTTTGCAACGGCATGCGCGGATGCTTTGGTTCGTAATGAGGAAGATTTATTATATCGTCATATGCGCTACTCATGGTGTCCTCCAATCTGCCGGTTCCTGCTTTTTTGGGTTGCCCCTTCGGAATAATTAAGTCCCCTTAATATTGCATTTTTGCCAAACATCTTTTTAATTTTCACCACTGCCTCCTGCCTGCGTTTCTCTTTTAATAATTCAGACTTTTCCGCTTCCCGGGTGCGCTGCTGCTCCTCATAGTCTGAAAAAAGGTCAAGCTGTCTCACCTGTGGACGCCGCCTTGACTTGTCTTCACTGATAAGGTGATTTATTGAAAGCGTCAGGCGTCTCACTAAAAGATTGGAATTTATTATACGGTCAAACAATTCAGCTACTTTCCCTATTATGATTTTCCCTGATGATGTGTGATGGGAAATATTAATGGTGCCATGCGCATGCACGGGGACTTGACGTCCATAATAATCGGTGGTAACCTTACCATGATATTTAGAACGTATAGCAGGATTTGTCAATGACTCGACATCATATCCCACTGTCAGCACAATCTGATCGGTTACGAGTTGCTGTTCTGTGAGTTCCAGAGATATTGCATCCGCCATTTCAAGTATCACATTTCTGGCTTTATCAGCAGTATAGGCACACTGCAACACTTGTCCGTGACTCATGCTTGTTGTCTCGGGTTTGTAAGCCTTTACCAACTCCATTGTAACCGGTTCCCAGCCCCAGGCATGATCAATCAGCAACTCCGCATTCACTCCAAATAATTTATAAAGCAAATCTTCACGCTGAAGAGAGCAGCGCGCTATGTCGCCCATAGTTTTAATGCCAAAAGGCAGGAGTTTCTTGGCAATTCCACGCCCCACACGCCAAAAATCAGTAAGCGGAGTGTGATCCCATAGCTGACGGCGATAACTCATCTCGTCAAGTTCGGCAATGCGCACACCGTCTTTATCCGGCGGCATCTTTTTAGCCACAATGTCCATAGCCACTTTACACAGATACATGTTGGTGCCTATGCCTGCCGTAGCTGTCACCCCTGTTTCAGCCAATACCCCGCGAATCATCTTCATAGCAAGATCATGAGCTGTCATTTTATATATCGACAGATATGAAGTGACATCCATAATCACTTCATCAATGGAATACACATGTATGTCATCAGAGGAAATATAGCGGAGGTATATCTTGTATATGCGCGTGCTATACTCTATATAGTAAGCCATCCTGGGAGGAACGACAAGATAATCAATCTGTATCTCCGGATGTGTGTCAAGCACTTTTTTGGAGTAGGATTTTCCCGCCCGTCCCCTGTTCCGGTTTGCTTCACGCACTTTCTGCACAACCTCAAAAAGACGTGGACGACCACCGGTGCCATAAGCTTTAAGTGCAGGCGACACAGCAAGGCATATCGTTTTTTCAGTGCGTGAGGCATCAGCAACCACCAGACATGTGTCAAGCGGATCAACTCCAAGCTCGACACACTCTACAGAAGCATAAAATGATTTCAGGTCAATCGCTATATATTTCCTATTCATCAACCCTCCATGTTTTTCTTTTCAACCCATCATATCTCTGTCGGAGAAGCGATCGGTTTATGTTCTATGATGACTTTCTTATAATAAGCGAGGCAGAGGGTCGTTAGGGGAAGAGCAATTATCATTCCTATTATGCCCAATAGAGTGCCCCATATTGACAGCGACAACAAAATGATTGCAGGGTTCAATCCCAACGTTTTTCCCATTATCTTAGGAGTCAGGATATAATCACATATGCACTGACTGATAAGATAGACTAATCCGCATTCCCCAAACATCGTCCAGAAATCTACAGACCCATCTAATGACGTTATGAAGCAAAGTATAACCACTGGAATCAAGGTGACATACTGGAAATAAGGAATCATATAAAGTATACCTACCAATACTCCCATCACTATCGCCATCGGCAGTCCGACAATGGAAAAGCCTATGCAATAAAACACTGCGGCACAACTCGCAATCAGAAGCTGACTCCGGAAATACCGGTTCATGCTGTCTTTTACATCAGTCATTATCTGGAACACAGTCGCCTTGTATTTATCCGGCACAAGGAGCTTGAACCCTTCGCCCAATTTGTCATAATCCAATAATATGAAGATTATATATATGAAAGTTAGCAACCATTCAAGAGAGTGAAGGAGAAACTCAACCGACGTCTCCACCAGATCCTGACCCTTAGACAGCAACACAGAGCCTTTCCCGGAGCTTAACTCATCCAACAACTGCGTTATGTTGAATCTGTTTTCAATTATTGCGGTGATGTTTTCCGGCACAAACGGAATGGTAAGATGGCGGGATGAGTATTTCTTAAGCATCCCTTCCATTTCGGTTATTTCATTAACCACCAGCGGAGTAAAGAAATAAAACAGTATGGCTATTATGGCTGTTACGTCTAAGATAGTTATAAACACGGCAAGCACTCTCCCCTTTTGACGCAACAGACGCTGATTGAATTCTACAAAAGGCTCCATTATATATGACAGCAAGCAGGCAAGGCAAAATGGCAGAAGCACATTCTTTAGTACACCGGTCACCCATATTGCGCCTACAGTTATGGCTATGGCGATAACCATGCGCACTACCCTGTCGAATGTAAACGGTCGAGACATAATAAGATTTTTATTTATAGATATAGTTTGTCATAATAACGATTCTTATCTCAATAAAGTTGTCTATAAAGGCATCTGCCGGTTGAGATTTTTGATAATTCACAAACATTGACTAACTTTGCAACCCACAATAATCAGTAAACAATGCAAGACTACATAGCCCTCCGGGTTGATGCCAACCCATGCAGCGAAGCTGTCACTGACCTGGTAGCCGCCTTTCTGAGTGAAATAGGTTACGAATCGTTCTCCCCCGATGAGAGAGGAGTCACTGCGTATATTCAGGAGCACCTGTATAGTAAGGAAGCCGTTGAAGAAGCCTTGACGGATTTCCCCATTGCTACTCAGTTTGACTTATCATCAGAATACATAAAAGGACAGGATTGGAATGAGGAATGGGAAAAGCATTACTTCCAGCCCATAATAGTTGACGACATGTGTGTGGTCCACTCTTCATTCCATAAGGATGTGCCTGAAGCCAAATATGATATTGTAATTGATCCGAAAATGGCATTTGGAACCGGCCATCACGCCACCACATGCAACATGATGCGTTTTATCCTGGCATCAGATATGGAAGGGAAAAGCGTAATCGATATGGGCACCGGCACCGGTATCCTGGCAATTCTCTGTAAGATGAAAGGAGCCGGGGAAGTGGCAGGAATTGAGATTGACCCATTCGCCTGGGAAAATGCCGTAGAAAATACACGCTTAAACAATACAGAGATCAAGATGCTATGTGGAGATGCCGGAAAGTTGCAAAAACTTGATCCGGCGGACTTCTTCCTCGCCAATATCAACCGAAATGTGATAACTTCTGATATTGCAGCTTATTCCACAGCTCTTAAGCCTGAAGGAACAATGCTACTCAGTGGATTCTATCGTTCTGATATTCCGATTGTTGAAAAAGCGGCCAAACAACATGGGCTGCACCTTATGGAAGTAAAGGAACAGGATGACTGGGTGGCCATAAGCTTAACTAAGGAATAACCTTATTAACTCAAAAAAATCCTCGTTATTGTTTCTTTAACATTTTTTATACTTTTTATTTCGTTAAAATTTTGGATATGGCGTGTTTTTTGTGTACTTTTGTATTAGAAATTTCAAAATAATCCGTAAAACCCATTAAACCGCTGCCTATCGATTATATTCTACATAACGATAATAAAGAAAAAAGAATGGCAAAAACTTTAAGCATGACCGACGAGCAACTGGTCAAGGCTTATGCGCAAGGCGATAACGAGGCATTTGACATAATCCTAAAAAGACATCAGGATAGAGTTTACAACTATATCCTGCGCATAATCAAAAACGAGGATATCGCCAACGACATATTCCAGGAGACTTTCGTAAAAGCCATCTTGACAATCAAGCAGGGCAGATACACCGAAAACGGCAAGTTCCCCGCCTGGATTTCGCGCATAGCCCATAATCTCATCATCGACTATTACCGCCAGGAGAAATCTGAAAATCTCCAGAGCGCTGATCTCGACGATGTGGACGTGCTCAACCGTAAGGAACTCTGTGAAGATACCATCGAAGATGCTATCATATCAGAGCAGATCCGCGACGATGTAAAATATCTTATCAATGAGTTGCCTCACCTGCAGAGAGAAGTGCTCAGAATGAGATATTATCAGAATATGTCGTTCAAGGAAATCGCTGAATCCACCGGCGTCAGCATCAACACTGCCCTCGGCAGAATGAGATATGCTATCCTGAATCTTAGGAGAATTGCTGCTGAGAAAGACATTGTCCTCACTCTCTGAGTTCTCGTGAAAGGATTACGCCAACCTTGCGGTGCATGGTTCCGTTACCCCGGAACAGGCACAGTTTCACTTCTTTTTATATCTTTTGCGACCAAACGGATTCAATCCATTTGGTCGCAGTTGTTTTCTTCGGCGAAGCAACCAAAATTTTTATTCCTATTTTTTTCATTTTTTATGTATAATATTTTTTCACCCTATTACGTTTATAAAATGTAGCGTCACAAATGGCCCTGCAATTGTTTTTTTAACCAATAAATTTTTAATTATCAAAATGTATGCCTATGGCAGACGATTCTACTACATTCTTAAAGACTGACACCAAAAATAATTCTATGAAGACTCCAAGATCATCTTCTATTCTTTTTATACGTCAGTTTGCAAGGGTATATTTCAACAGCGGGAACTCCGACCTCACTTCTTTCGTGGTCAACTGATGAATCAATTCTTTACTACTCCCTTAATAAATATACCATACTTGCGTTTCAGTTATTACTGTAGGAGATTTAACTTCAGAAGTTAAATCTCCTACTTTATTATTTACAAACATACGATTCTTGCCGCTTCATACATTAAACCTGCCATCTCATACAACACGCATCAAATAATTTGCTCCCGGTGACCGAAGTTTGTAATTTTGCACCGTCTTCAAGTTGGAGACAGTTAAAGAATATAAGTTATGAAAAGTTTCCGTATTTTTCTTGCCGGCGTAGCCGTTGCGCTCCTCACCGTTTTCACACCTATGGCAGCTCAGGCAGCTCCAAAGGAAAAAACCACCGTGACCTCTCTCATCTCCGCTCTTCCCGCTGAACTGGTGGTGAAGCAGGTGGCCACACTCACTGACGGACGTGAAGTGACCATCTACTATAAGAAAGCCGGTGATTTCTGTGAAATCTACAGCGACAGCAATCTCAAAGGCTACACAGAGTCTGACCTTCTCAAACTCAATTCCACTTCCTTCTCTATCTCAAGAGGAGTAAAAGGAGAATGTCTTTACCGTTGCCCGGTGGCAAAAGCATTAAAAATATTCAAGAGCCTTGTAAACACCTACCTCTGACCATTGCCGTCTTATTGACAGGAAAGAGCCACAGACGAAACTCACTCCCACATTCGTCTGTGGCTCTTTAGTTTTCCCTACTGAATAATATATTGTTTTTAAGTGGCGTTATTGTTA
>CAZQSD010000151.1:0-5743 GCA_964595885.1 uncultured Sangeribacter sp. | reverse complement strand
AAACGGGAGTTTGGCAATCTTGCTGCGATAAAAGACAATTATCCGAAATATGTAGTGTCGATGGATCCCATCAGTGGAGGGGTCAGCCAATATCCCGGCATCCAGCACGTCAAACTCCGGGAATTCCTTAAGATGAAGCTATGACAACTTACATGATGGCAGTATATTGGTCAAAAATTTGTGAGTTAGGGAAATTAAGACTACTTTTGCAGCAAATTTCCAAATTGAAATCTAACCTAAATCTAATATAATGTTTGAAATAGTAAGCAAGCGCGAACTTGCTCCGAACATAACGGAAATGAAAGTGCATGCCCCACGTGTGGCAGCCTCCGCTAAGCCGGGTCAGTTTATCATCGTGCGCACCGACCGCTTCGGGGAGCGCATTCCCTTGACTATATGCGACTATGACGAGAAGGAAGGGACTGTAACAATCGTTACGCAGACCATCGGAATCTCTTCAAATAAAATCAACCATATGGAAGTGGGCGATAAATTTGCTGATTTTGCCGGCCCGCTCGGCATGCCTTCCGACCTGCTCGAGCTTCCGGAAGAGGAACTGAAAAAGAAGAAGATTCTTTTTGTGGCAGGCGGTGTCGGCACCGCACCGGTCTATCCGCAGGTGAAATGGCTTAAGGAACACGGAGTAGAGGCAGACGTGATAATAGGAGCCAAGACAAAAGACCTCTTCACATACGTTGACGAGATGAAGAGCGTAGGCAACGTTTATTTATGCACAGACGATGGCTCCGAGGGTTTTCATGGAATGGTGACCGGGCTTATGAAAGACCTCATTGATAATCAAGGGAAGAAATATGACCACTGCGTCATCATAGGCCCGATGATCATGATGAAGTTTGCTTCACTTACCACCAAGGAATATGGCATTCCTACGGTTGTCTCACTCAACGCACTGATGGTTGACGGCACCGGAATGTGTGGTGCCTGCCGCGTGACCGTTGACGGACAGACCCGCTTCACCTGTGTGGAGGGTCCAGAGTTTGATGCACATAAGGTAGACTTCGACGAGGCAATGCGCCGTCAGAACATGTATCGCAATAATCCAAAGAATAATCCCGAAACCCATAACTGCAAGTGTAATGGCTAACAGAATCCCGCGCGTTCCCGTCAGGGAACAGGACCCGAAGGTGAGGGCCACAAATTTTGAAGAGGTATGCTATGGCTACAATGGCGAAGAGGCCACACTGGAGGCTTCACGCTGCCTTAATTGTAAGAATCCCCGTTGCGTGGGGAGCTGCCCGGTGCATATCAACATACCGGAGTTTATCCACTACATATCCGAAGGGAACCTTGAGGCAGCCGCCGCTACCATTGCCGCCGACAGCTCATTGCCGAGCGTATGTGGCAGAGTGTGTCCGCAGGAGAGCCAGTGTGAGGGTTCCTGCGTGTTGGGCATAAAGTCAGAGCCGGTGGCCATAGGCAAGCTGGAGCGTTTTGTGGGCGACTGGGCGATAGAGCATGCCGACGAGCTTCCGAAGCCCGAGATTGTGCGCAATGGTAAGAAGGTGGCGATAGTGGGGTCAGGCCCGGCGGGACTTGCCTGCGCTTCCGACCTTGCACGTATGGGTTATGAGGTAAAAATATTCGAGGCCCTTCATGAAGTAGGTGGTGTGTTGGTCTATGGCATACCCGAATTCCGTCTGCCCAAAGACAGGATCGTGGCCAAAGAGGTAGAGGCCGTGAAGCGTCTTGGCGTGGAGATAGAGACAGACGTGATTGTAGGGCGCACCACCACCATAGATGATCTCCTTGACAAGGAGGGGTATGATGCAGTGTTTGTAGGCTCGGGAGCCGGCTTGCCCAGATTTATGGGTATAGAGGGGGAGAACCTTAACGGAGTTTTCTCCGCCAACGAGTATCTCACACGAGCCAACCTGATGCATGCCTACGACAGCCATTATGATACTCCTATTTATCAAGGCAAGAAAGTAGTCGTGGTAGGTGGCGGCAACGTTGCGATGGACGCCGTGCGCACCGCGAAGCGTCTTGGAGCTGAGGCGGTTATTGTTTACCGTCGTGGAGAGGCAGAGCTGCCCGCACGTGTGGAGGAAGTTCACCATGCAAAGCAGGAGGGTATTGAGTTCAGAATGCTCACCAATCCGGTGCGTATCCTTGGTGACGACAAGGGGTGCGTAAAAGGGATTGAATGTGTGGAAATGGAGCTTGGCGAACCCGATGCAAGCGGCCGCAGAAGTCCGGTGGAGAAAAAGGGAAGCAACTTTGAGATAGACTGCGACGTGGTCATCATGGCGCTCGGCACCAGTCCTAACCCACTCATCAAGTCCACTACCAAAGGCCTTGACACAACGAAGCGAGGCTGCATCGTAGCTGATGAGGAAGGACGCACCACCCGCGAGGGAGTGTTTGCCGGAGGTGACGCCGTGACCGGTGCCGCTACTGTGATTCTCGCTATGGGCGCAGGCAGAAAGGCTGCCAAGGCAATACATGAATACCTGAGCTGAACGAAGAAGAGTAACCTTATACATCCATGAGACAACTTATGATGGGATTGGCAATGGTCTCTGCGGCAGGATTAGCCTGTGCGGAGACTGTTGGCCCCGAGACTAATGAAGAGCTGTTGAGACTCCGTGTCGAGACCCGATTTGACTATCAGCGTGACTGGCTTGACGGCCATACTGTAAAGGATAATTCCGGGTTTGAGGCGAAATTCCTTAATCTGCGTGTTGACGGCAATATAACCGACCATCTCAGTTATTCCTGGCGTCAACGCTTCAACAAGACCATAAAGGATTCCTCTTTCTGGGAGGGCACTGACTGGATGGTGCTTACTTACGACATTGACCGTTGGGTGATTTCTGCCGGAAAGCAAGTGGTGGCTATCGGTGGATGGGAATATGACCGTGCGCCTATCGACCTTTACGGTTGCTCAATATTCTGGAATAATATTCCTTGCTATGATGTGGGTGCGTCGGTAGGATTCAAGATCACCCCCGCCGACAAGCTGACATTCCAGTTTTGTGAAAGCCCTTTCTTTACTCCGGAGAACCGCGACATGTATGCCTATAATCTGATGTGGAATGGTCATCACGGAATCTTTGACGCGATCTATTCTGCCAACATTATAGAGTATGCTCCCGGACACTACATAAATTATCTTGCCCTCGGCAACAAATTTAGTGTCGGGAACGTGGAGCTTGAACTTGACTTCATGAACCGCGCATCAAGTCATCAGACCTTCTTTTTCAAAGATATGTCAGTGATGGGAGAATTGGCCTGGAGACCTGATTCCCGCTGGAGAATATTCGGCAAGATGACATATGATGTAAATAAATCGGGCACCGATGCCGATGTCACGGTGATGAACGGCACGGACATGAAGATGGCAGGTGCGGGGGTGGAGTTTTATCCATTTGTAAATCAGCATCATGTGTTGTCAATCCATGCCGATGCTTTCTATTACTGGGGACATAATGCCAATGACGCGAACTCAGTGCAGAACAAGACCATGCTTGCATCGGTGGGAGTGAAATGGTATATGAATCTTCTTTCGTTTAAACGGAAATAAACACAATCTCAACTATGGAAGGATCTTCTGTTGCTACAGAAAAGAAAAAATCAATCTTTCGGTTCATACCTACCGGAGTGCCGTGTCTGGTTATCGTGCTTGCACTGTTCTGGTATCTCGGTTCGATCATGGGTGTGCCGAATATGCTGAACACTATCATGCACACGGCGCATGACCTGCTTCTGAACACCGTGTTCTACCTTATGGGCATATGCGTTGTGACCGGAGCGCTCGGCAAGCTGTTTGTGGAATTCGGAGTAGTGAAGTTGCTGGAGAATATTCTCCGCCCGCTTATGAAGCCTCTGTTCAATCTTCCCGGTGTAGCAGCCTTAGGGGCTGCCATGACTTTCCTGAGCGATAACCCTGCCATCATATCGTTGGCACAGGATAAGCGTTTCACAAGCTACTTCAAGAAATTCCAGTTTATCTCCCTCACCAATTTCGGCACTGCTTTCGGCATGGGTCTGTTGGTGATTGTCTTCATGGTAGGGCAGGGATATTATGTGGAGCCTGTTGTGGGCCTGTTCGGCGCTTTTTGCGGTTGCATAGTCTCGACGCGGCTGATGCAGTATTTCATTGTAAAGGCTTATCCAAATTATGCTGTTGAGCAGGCCATAGAGCATGAGGCGGATGAGATCAAGGAGACTGAGGAGACTGCGGAAAGCAAGTCAATATTTATCCGTGTCCTTAACTCCCTCCTTGACGGTGGCAAGATGGGTGTGGAGGTTGGCATCGCGATTATTCCCGGTGTGCTTATAATCTCTACGCTTGTGATGATTCTCACTTTCGGTGCTTCCGAGGAGGGTTATACCGGCGGCGCATACGAGGGTATAGAGTTGTTGCCTTACCTTGCAGGAAAAATCAATGTTATATTTGAGTTCCTGTTTGGTTTCTCTGACCCGCATCTGGTTGCCTTCCCGATCACTGCTCTTGGCGCGGTTGGTGCGGCTTTGGGTCTGGTGCCTAATTTTGCGGCACAGGGCTGGATTGACGGCAATGCTATTGCTGTGTTCACTGCAATCGGCATGTGCTGGAGCGGCTACCTGAGCACCCACACTGCGATGCTTGACTCGCTCGGCTACCGTGAGCTTACTCCGAAGGCTATCACTGCCCATACCATTGGCGGTTTGATAGCAGCTATCGTAGCTCACTTCGCCTACGTGCTCGTCACAATGCTGATGTAACCTGAACAACGTTTTTGAACAAAAATGCACAAGGGGCTGATGATTTAGTCAGAGGTTCTATATTCAAAATAGAGGTCTGCAAGGTTCGAAATGAACTGTTTGCAGACCTATTTTTTATTCACAGATTTATTTTGCCAATTATGGGTGGTTATTTGGCGTAATCGAGGTGCAGTGTAGAGCGCATGGACCTGTTGATGAATTCGTTTATAGTAGTTCCGGCAGCATTTGCAGCATTTGCAATTGCTGCATGCAGCTCAGAGGGCATTCTGAGATTGAGCTTGCCACTATAAGGTTTTGCGGGGGTAATTCCTCGCTCTTTACAGCTTATAAGATAATCATCGATTGCACCTTCAAAATCTTTTCGTATTTCTTCAACTGATTCCCCTTCATAGGATATGAGGGTGCCATGAAGACCTTGTACCTGACCGAATAGGCATCCATCTTCTTGACTGTATTCAACTGAGCCGGTGTAGCCTTTATATTTTAAATATCCCATATTATATCAATTTAAGAGTTTTAAGTTCATTGACAATTTGTTTTACTTGATAAGGTTTTAATTGATTATTTGGATGAGGTTTGTGAAGCAATATTGTTATCTCTTGCTTCACATACTCAACTCGTGATCCGGATGTCTTACCTTTCGATCTTTCTTCAAAACCAAGATAGCCCAATAAAGTTCTCATCTCATCATAAGTGAAGTCTTTTGGTAATGACAACAATCTTGCAATTAGTTTTTCTTTCCTGCTCATAAAGGGAAATTTATTTCTTGATAACAAAGTTATATGTTTTTTATATAAAAACCAAATTTAGTACCAAAAATCAGGCTTACATAATTTTTCAATTTTTCTCTTTAGCATTGTAATGGAGTATTAATTAGATCCAAAGTTACTAATTATAAATTACTTGACAAAGATGATATACACTTTTCAAAAGATTTTAGGGTGGTAAAACTACACTTTTCAAAGTCTACTGCAATTATTTTGCACTGCCCCACGAAAAGTAGACACGAAAAATG
>CAZQSD010000150.1:0-5840 GCA_964595885.1 uncultured Sangeribacter sp. | reverse complement strand
GGTTATGAAAAAGAAATATGAGAGTGGGGGATTTGGTATTATATTTATCTGTTATTTTGAAAAAATTTTTTAAATTTGCATTTTAAATTAATAAGATGGAATCAAATGGATAGTTAATTCAAATTTTCTGTCGATATATAGTAGGAATGCATAAAAGTGTATTGGGAGGCATTATGAAAAATGTCATTAATATCGGGTCAGGGCATAAGACGCTTATAGTTGTCATAGTTACATTTATAAGTGTCCTAATGTCTTGCGGACTGCCTGAGGCCGTGGCTGCTGAAAGGCGTCCGAACTATACTGATTCAATCCGTATATATGACAGGTTATATACCTCCCGTGAGGCATCAAGATTGTTGAGCTATCTTAAGGCGGTTAGTTCGTCACTGCCTAAGGATTCTCTAAGGGTCTATTCTACTCACGGACTTTTGGGCTTGACCTGGTATTTGATAAACAAAGGGGAGTGGTTTCTTTGTGAGCCTCTGGTGGCAGCGGCAGAACATGTATGTCCGCCGGAACAGACACGCCTGCGTGAATTGGTGAAATCTGCCTCTGCGGGTCTTCTTCTTTTCAATGGACAATATGATAAGGCGGGACCGGGTTTTATTGAAGTTTCTGATTATTTCAGGCAGCATAAGGACACTGCCGAATGGCTGAAATCATATTCCAATCTTGGCCTTTACTATTCCAAGATACATAAGAAAAGAAAGGCACTGGAATGCTACGGAGAGGTTTTACGCATTGCTGATACACACCGTCAGTATGAAATCTATTATTCGATTATAACAGGCTATGCCGAGAAAATAGAAGAAGACAGTATCATTACCCTCCCGATGCTTGAAAAGGCTCTGCGCATATCGCTTGACGGAGGTTATACCTTTTTGCTTGCCACCAATTATAATCAGTTGGCACGTTATTATTATCGAAAGGGTGACATTCACGAGGCATTTTCAAATGCACGTAAAGGTCTGAATTATGCTGATCAATTTTCTCAGACAAGTGCTCAGGTTACATCTCTTGGATTGCTTGCCGATATATATCACCGTCAGCAAGACTACGTTGCTGCTTATGAGATGTTGGAGAAGATAAGACAAATTAACTCCACACGCCAGAATGCGCTTGACATGGCCTATTATGCCGACAATAAGTTGGTTACGGATCTTTTGCATTGGGTCAATTCAAATTGGGGCTCACCGCAGGGTTATGATTTTAAGCCGATAGATAGCAGCAATGGAAGTTGGTGGAGCCGGTGGGAATGGAAAGTCATAGGAGGGTTGATTCTTTGTGTAGGTATATGGCTTGTGATCTTACGTAGAAAAAGAATCAGGGGTCATATTGAGGCAGAAGATACTCCGGTTTCTGATTCGAATCAGGATGTTGAAAATGGCACAGCAACTGCTATTGGCGAGACAAGCAATGATAACGTAACAGATAGTAAGGAAGAGGAGGCGCGTGACAGAAGTGGGGAAGTGGCTATCCATATAATTGCTGAAAGCCTTAATCCGATGTTGGATAGAATCAGGGCAATGGTTAAGGATATTCCTAAAAGCGGCGATTCGGCAGTTGATTCCTCGGTGCGCAACCTGATGAATCATCTGATTCAATCCCGTCTGCCGGAGAGTGGCAACGACAGTTGGAAAGAAGCAAAAGAGGAGGAGAGCCGGTTTATGGAACGTCTGGAGAGTGCTTATCCGGGTGTGTCGAAAAACGATCAGCGCATGGCGCTTTACATCCGCTACGGGTTATCTTTGCAGGAGATAAGTTCGATCACAGGGCTTCAACCCAAGTCAGTCGGGCAGGCACGTTACCGTCTGCGCAAGTCTCTCGGGCTTGACCAAGACGAAAATATTGAGGAACTTCTCCGCAAATTATAGAGATTTGGAGATCCATCGGGAAAATTAACTTGTAGAAGAATCTATATTTGATTATCAGGTGTTTATAGTTTTAAAGTAGGGGTATATTAGCTATTTTGAGACAAATTGTAGGGTTGATTTTGGAGTCATTTTGGCTGATTTAGTTTGGAGTTATCTATAACTTTGCCATCGGAAATCAAAACCTCATTATCATGATTAAAATCAATTTTAAGAATCTAACCCTGGGTCTCGGACTCGTGATCGTCGGTTCAGCCGCAGGCATGGAGAAAGCCGATTTCTCTAATGTGAAGACAGTGAAAACGCCTAAAACAATTGAGCAGATCATAGGGGCTGCCAAGGGCGAAATGAAGAAGACTCCGGCTCGTGCGTCCGAGTCAGAAGAGAGCTATGGAATGCCTATCGTAAACGAGAGTGTGAAAGTCACGACTCTTGTCAACGAAGACTTCTCAAAGTGGACTGAGGGTTCACTGGAATCACCCTATGATTTCCCGGTAGATAGCAGTGATCCGGAGGTAGTGGCTGCTTTGATGAACACTCCTGATGCAGACTGGCTGCTTTTTCAAACCTATCAGGCAGGTGGTTGTGCCTTTACAGGCTATGACAATATGGGTAGCGATGGAGCAGGCTACATAATGCTTAGTGGGGTTGATGTGCCGGGAGAGGATAAGGAGACCGGTTACTATCGTTTTACCTGCACTGCCATGAATCTTAACGAAAACGACCAGACACAAATTCTTCAGGCAATGATTTTTGACGAGGTGTCAGGCTGGATGATGGGTGGTGGTCCGGGTCCGTTGGGTTATAAAGAATGGACTACCTCTACATGGATTAGCGAGGCAACTTCTAAGCTGACCGGTTTCATGGCTTTCGGCTGGCGTGGCGAAGTGGCTTTCAAAGAATTCAAGGTAGAGCGTCTTGAATATCCTTTGACTACGCCTGTGGTTACTGATTTCGGGTTGAATGAGAATTGTGAGGTATATGCTACGTGGGAAAAGGTGCCGGGAGCCACATCTTACACAGTGGCTATCTGGAGAATGGAGCAGGAGTGTATGGCATATCTTGAACTGGGAGACGTAGACCAATGCACCTTTGAAAGTTTTCCGATAAATGACAGAGACTACTATAGCGTGCGCGTTACGGCATATGGCGATGACAATAAGATCTCTTATCCGGGTATTGACGCTAATTTGCTTGTGCCGGCAGGGGTAGGTAAAGCGAATGCACTTGCTGCCACAGATGTTGATGCTGAGGGTTATACAGCAAATTGGGAATTTACTGACTACGCAAACCGTTTCCTTGTGTTCCCCACCATAACACATACGGCTGCTACCAATAACGATGAGTATGTCTATTTTGATGGTGCAGTGCGTGGCGTGCCCACTACCCAAACCTTAGAAGATCCTATCAGTGTTTATGGCAATGTGGATATGTATACCACTACTGCCGGTTGGTCTGCCCAGATGCTTCAATTCTATTGGAATGCCGAACTTGATCAGCCTGTAATGGGCATTTGGAATTTCCCGCTTTTTGGATTCCCTGGAAAAGTGGCTACTCCTGCCATAGAGTTCTCTGCATCTGAAGGGAAGGTTACCATCTCTGGTGTGGCATATTCAATCACAGATGATGTGGTGCTTGGCATTTCTACTGTCAATCCTTTTGACAATGCTACAGAAGTTGGCACATTCGAAGTCTCCCCGGAGGCTGCTCCTTTTGAATTTACAATAGCTGATTTCCCGAGTCTGTCCAAATTACAGATGAGTATTGAGGAGTGTGCAGAAGGTGGTGATCATGTTTTCTTTGCTGACCTGAAGCTTTCTGTGGAACTTCCTCAGGGTGAATCAACTACTTTCCCTGGCAAGACTGTTTTTGTTGACGACAGCAGCACTTCCGTACGTGTCGAGACTCCGGTTGATGAGTATAATCATAACTCATATCGCGTGATGGGTTACTTCTATCCCGGTAATGTAAAGGGAGAAGTGTCTGAGGAGATTGAGGTTGAGACTCCGCCTTCTGTAGTAAAGGAACTTAATGGTTTGGATGATGCCTCTATAAAAGTTGGTGGTGGTTTAATCATTATTGATAATCCTTCTTGCCAGAATTGTGCAGTGTTTGGTCTTGACGGCACTTGCCTGCTTGAGTCTTCTGACAATAACATCTCATTCGCGGTTGAAAAGGGTATTTATATCGTGCGCATCGGCGAAAAGATTTACAAAATATTAAACTGATATGATTAACATGTTTAAGAAAATATTAACTGCAGTTTTGACTGTCTCCGCTTTTACGGCGGTGACAGTTGAAGCCGCTTCTTTGAACGTAGGCTATTCATATGGCCAGATTGCCGAGACCGGCATTTCAAAAGTTGGTAAGGGTGACATCTCCGGAGCGATAGAGCTTTCTGGCGAGATGCTTGGGAGATATGTCGGAGGGAAAGTGACTGGCGTAAAAGTTGGTCTTGTCACTTCAGAGGGAGTGACCGACCTTAAAGGATGGGTGAGAAGTGGATTAGAGGAGGAGAATCTGACTTTTGGGGAAGCGGTTGCCATTACTGATGGTTGGAACGACATCCGGTTAGATGGAAATTTGGAGATAGATGGATCCTCTTTGGTGGTAGGGTTTACTTTTACTCAGGAGAAGGGTATAAAGTGCATATCTTTGGTTGGGGATGATCAACCGGGAGCAAAATGGATAGCTAAGAATGGAAAGTGGGATGTGTATGATAAAATCGGTGCGTTGAGCGTAGAATTGGTGATTAGCAGTGATGATTTTCCAGCTTGTGATCTGCTGATGCAGAAAATTGAAAGTCCTGAAATGCCTGTCTCAACCAATGAAGACGCCTGTCTTAAAGCTATAGTTAGGAATATTGGCTCCGAACCTGTCAAGGGGTTTGAGATTGAGTATAATATTGATGGAAGTGATGGGAGCAGGATTGCGTGTGACAGAACGCTTCAGTATGGAGAAATGGCAGAAGTGCTTGTGACAGTCAGGAGCGATGAAGTGACTGCTGATGAAAGCCATGAAGTCGGGTTTAAGATTGTTTGTCCGGAAGATGGCTACGCTGAAAATGATTATCTGCCTCATAAAATAAGTTTCTATACCCAATCGCTTCCCCGTCGCGTGCTTGTTGAGGAATTCACCTCTGAGGAATGTATCAACTGTCCACGCGCCATAATGGCTTTGGAGCAATGTCTGAATGCCGGCTATGGTGAATCTATGTCGATAGTGGCCCACCACGTAGGTTATAAGACCGACTGGCTAACTCTTGAAGAGGATAAGGAATATAGTGAGTTCTTCAACATTCATTCCGCACCCTCAGGAATGCTCGACCGCAGGGTTATGGAAGACACGGGCGATCCGGTTTTTGCAATAGGCAATTTCTCACAGTTTGGTCCGTTGGTTGAGGCAGCTATGGCGCGCCCGGCGTTTGTCTCACTTGATGTCAAGCCATCTCTGGATGACGATGAACTGAATGTGCAGGTGGATATTCATCGCCTTCCAGTGTTTGAAGCCACATGCCGCGAGCCTCGCCTTACAGTCTATGTTATTGAGAGTGGCATTCCGCATCATCATCAGGCAGGTATAGAATCTGACACTTTCACTCATTCCCACGTGATACGGAAGCATCTCACCGACGCATGGGGAGATTTGATTGAATGGAATGGTGATGATGCCACGATTACGGTGAGTTGCATAATGGATGGGGTGTGGAACGCTGAGAATATGGAGGTTGTTGCTTTTGTCAATGAGTATGACCCTGAATCTGTGGCCCGGTGCAACGTCTACAATTCCGCAATCACTTCTGTCTTGAATGCGTCTGTTGACCAGATAGAAGGCACGGAAGGGATTAAGGAGATAACATACTATACTCTTGACGGGAGAATGCTTTCAGAGTCGCCGGAAAAGGGCATGTGCATTTGTAAGACACTCTATTGCAATGGTAAGGTGAGATATAACAAAATTCTTTTCTGA
>CAZQSD010000149.1:0-6036 GCA_964595885.1 uncultured Sangeribacter sp. | reverse complement strand
ACAAGCTCAATGACATCTCTAGGCAATATGGTGTTCCCGACATCGTTTTGAGGAGAGTTTTTCAAAAATAAAACAGGCACGATAGTATAATCCTTCGCAAAAGGTAATAGATTGGCCTTCCGAAGCAGCTCATCTCTAAGCTTGCTGCCATTCTCTTGGTTAGTCCATTTGCATTCCCCTACCAACAGACATTTTTTATCAAGAGATTCCGCCATCACATCAAATTCCACTTGCATAGGCTTATTATTATTATCGTTAATCACAGATCCCCACCAACGTCTGGCATTACCATATATTACCCCATTGATAATATTCCCGGAAACAGCTTCCCGGCAAAATTTTTCCCACTGCATACTGACATATTCAGAGAAATGAGCATTCAGTGCCTGCTCAATAGGAAGTCTTCGGCCAAGCTCAATGAAAGAGCGGTTGGGAACAACAAACTTATAATAAAAAGACATAAAAGGATCGGCTATTTTATACAAGCTTTTCTTGGCATTTTTTTCATCCATACCGAATGGCACATCTTTATCCAAAAAACCAAGATCAATTAGCTTCCTCAAAGGACGGGATAGATTGGTGGCTGGCTCGTTGCAACGTGCCGCAATCTCAGAAAGACGGTTTGCACCATTGCCAATATAAGACATGACGGTAGAGGTCTTGACAATGTCTTTCACGTCATCCTGGAAGAGTTTTACCGGTTCTTCGTAAAGAATACCGTTTACTGACAAAATATTATGCCATATAGCATCAGAAAATGACGCTCTACCTTCTCTTAGCTCCCAATACCGGGGTACTCCACCCCAAACCGCATACTCCTCTATGGCATCCACATAATTCAAGTCAAGAGCTTCTTGAATGTAAGGTAAAGATATGGGTTTAAGTCTCATGATTTCATCAGCACGCCCGTATAGTGGTGCAGTAGAATCAAGGAACAATCCATACATCATATTCTGTGACGAGCCGCACAAGACAAGATTATATTTTAATTGTTTCTCATCTACGAGTTTCTGCAACACAGAAGGCAACTCCAGTGATTGCTCCACAAGATATGGAAACTCGTCCAAACATAAGGTGAATTGCGCGTCAGCACGATAGTTAATGGCACGTAACACTGACTCCCAATCCGGATAGGTTAATTTATCAAAATCTGGAAATTTTTGTGCCACCACTTTACTCAATAATGAAATCTGATACTGTCTTTCAGAACGGTCCGCAAGGAAATACACGTCATCGTCAGTCAGCACCCTTTTGATTAGTGTTGACTTTCCTAATCGTCGGCGGCCATATAGCACTACCAACGCCGGTTTCTCTCTTGAAAGAGAGGTCTTCAGCCGAGTGGTTTCTTCAATTCTATCTACAAATTTCATATCAAATAATTATGCTGTCAGAACATAATGTTCTATATGCATAACGTCTCTTGATGACTCATTATTACATCACAATCTATTGTAAGGTCTTATGATTTGAAAATAATGTAGGAAAGACACCGCACAAGCCCTAAGTGACGGTTTTCCCTTTTTCGCCGGCTGAGATGGAACGCAGATAAGATTCGGTTGACTCTGTGATACCTAATTTTTTGCGAAGGTTATACTTGATTGTCTCCACAGTTCGGGCAGAACGATGGAGGATAGAAGCAATCTCCTTATTTGTGCGGTTCAGCAGTATGAATGCACACATACGGGTCTCGGCGTTAGTCAGATCAGGATGCAGGTGATAAAGACGGTCAAAGAAACTTTGGTTCACTTCCTCAAAATATCCCATGAAAGCATCCCACACCTCTCCATCTGACGACACCTCCCGGAGCGTTGACTGCACAGCAGCAACAATATCCCCTTTCTTGGCTTTCGGGTCAGACACAATCTCCTTCAATGTCTCCATCTTTTCAGACATGCTCGCCAATTTCATTGCCATTGACGACATTTCCTGATTACGCAGCTCCAAAGTGCTGTCCATCTCCTCCTTTCGCTGATGATACTCCTCCTTCTCCTTTTCCCGCTCCTGTTCTCCCTGTGCTATCGTGTCGCCATGCTTCCGGAGTCTGATCAATAGCCATATTATCACTCCTGCGGCAATGACACAAAACCCCACGCTGATCCATAGCCATACCGCCTTTTTCTCACCACGCTTCACAGTCTCTTTCATCTCAGCGTCTTTTTCAGCCAAAGTAATCTGCACATACTCCCTCTCCAACTCTCTAATCTTCTCCGGCGGCATCACCTCATTCCTGATCGAATCTGCCATCCTCTGCGCATAAAGCGCCTCCCGATAGTTACCAAAGCTTTCGTAAGCCTCCGATTTCAGTCCCCAAACCTTAGCATCTTGAATACGGTTAGTCAAATATTTTAAATCATCCCTATACTGATTGGCAAAATCTAACATTTTGTCATACTGTTTTGTCTTGGCATAGTCAAGCACCATATTAAATGCAGCAATTGCTCTAATTTCGTAATTAGAGGATGAAGTTAGAGCCTCCATAAAGTATTTTCTTGCAATATCATGTTGGTTCTGTGTACCAAACAATCCTCCTGTGTTCAAATCAATTCTGGCAGAAAATGGAGGATAAAGACGTTTTGCCTCAGAATAAAGCTCAAATGCCTCACTATATTCACCTTTAATATAATTTAAATAAGCTTTTTGTGTCAGAATTCCACTCTTTAATTGTAAATACATCCTGTCTGGGATTTTATCCCTTTCAGCCTCTATCAAAGTTAATCCTTTGTTTATCACAGACTCTAACTTCTCATCATCTTCAAGATATGTAAAAATATTACCTAAAGCCGTGTATGTTTTAACTTTATAATAACCTAAAGAATCCGGAAGAGGGTATGATAATATTTTTTCTGACATCCTTAATGCCTTAACCGGCTCACCTAATTGGAGATAGAGATTCCCCATAGTATATAGAGTTTCAAAATGCTCAGAAATTGGATACATCTTTTCCATATTACTTATATCTTCATATAGCTTTATCGCCTCCTTCAAATATTTGTGCTGATCCATATCCCTTAAAACCTTAGCTTTCCCAAGTAATAATTTTGGCCTTTCTTCTGGCAGTAGATACATCAGACTATCATAATAATTTAGTTTAATTTTGGATGATATGGTATCACTATACAACTTTTGTTTGAAGTAGGCAATACGTGTATCTGCGTATTTTAATGTTTCACCGTAAGCTATAAATGGAAACAATACTCCCATAATTACAGATATGGTAATGTAGAGGCATGGCAATATGGATATAGTACACCCATAATGACTGGCGATAATTTTAAACACTTTTTTTCTGACCATTGTCAATGATTTTTGAATTGGCAGAATAAGCAACAGGCACCCGATTATTACTGTTTCCATCAATCTAATAATCTATAAAATTACATAAGTTAATATGAAATAAATTATTTTTATAACGCATATCCCTTAATAATTAGTATAAAAACAGATTATCATATTTGATTTATTTCGTATATATATTTTACAACTAAATATTTAATAATTAAATTATTACTATCTTTATACGTAGCCTGTAAGTATACTTGTTTTATCCCCTACCCCCATTTTGAGTGACAGAATAATTGCTAAGGGAATATAATAGCTCTAACTTTGCGGCATCGAACTTTAAAATTCAATTTTATGAGAAAAGTTAACAAATTCAAAACCCTCTCAATAGTTATAGCTATTGTTGCAATGACAGCAGGGCCATCCCTATTGATGGCATCGGTTGACAATCCAAAGTCACCATTGCAAGTGAGAACCGTCGAGAAGAAAGAAATGATCTCTCACAATGACAAAAGCCACCTGACCCCTCTTAAAAAATTTGAGGGCAATTGCTCTTTCGTCAATAGGGAAACAGGCAAAACACCGGTTAAGGCACCTAAAGCCAAAATGTGTAACTACACTGTTGTTGTCACCTTTGATGAACATCAATATACTCCACAAGGCGGAGGTTTGATAAACAAGGAGTATGTCGACAATGTATGGGGATTGGATGAAAATGGAACATTCTCGTCTTCGGTTCCAAGTGGCAAGTATTCAGTCATCTTTTCATTTCAAAAAAGAAATGAAATTGGAATGCCGGTTGGAACTGTGTTTGTAATACAAGATAACGTAATGGTAGAAGGAGAAGAGACAACCATATCTATAAATCCTGAAGAAGCGACTCGTCATCTACATTTTATGCCTGCCATTTCAAACGGGGATGAGGTCAAATTATCACAAGTACGTAACATTTATGATTCTGCCTCCGGTGACATCGAGACTGAGGTTTTGCAAGAGGGGAATACTGACTTTATTACATTTACTACAGGATTATGGAGTAACAATTTAGGTCCTGTGTTCTCAGCTTTTGGAGCCGCTGCTGAAGAAGCAGAATGGATTACTGATGGTGGAGCTCCGGAATACAATGCGGCTCCAACTGACGTGTGGATTACTGACATTAGTGAAGAATGGATGATTACTATGAATGCTGTTTATGGAACCGGTGAAACCTTATATTACACCATGCTTAGTCCTGAAAATAATCAAAACGGGAATGTTGCGAATAATAACGATAATTTTTCTGAATTTATCTATCCAAATTTCCAACAATCTTATTGGGGCAGTTGTCAGGAACACCAGCCTGACATGGTAATCCAACCATATATTCTACCTGACTTAGAAGGACAGTTATTACCAAGTCCAAACCAACCTACTCTCCAACACTTTTTGAAGCAATATGGTTCTCTTTATAATCGCCTGAGATTTAATGAAACATCAAATGAATCAATCCGTTCTAAAATAAAGACTTTTATTCGGTTTGAGACTAACGATGCTGTTATAGCATACTCAGTTGATACTATTTGGTGGGACGATGAAAATTATCAACTCGCAATCTCTGAATGGTATTCTGTTTCCGCAACTACACCTTTCTATCTTTCAGATGGAAAGACACGTATGACATACAATATGGAAGATACATATTTCTACAACATTAGTGACTCAGAATACGATCTTTATAATAGATGCTGCCACCCATGGTTACCGACTGTTGAGGAAATGCCATACCTGGTTTATTCTTCAACCCCACGATATTTCATGAGTTTCTTTTCAGGAAATCACAACCGATATATGAAGGGACTTGGAATGTATACCATGCCAGCTGATTTTTATGGAGCACAAAACACCACCTATTTACTCGAAGGCGAATGGGAAGTAGAATATAATGGTGAAAAACTTGACATCGACACAAGCCAATTTATGTTTATGTATGAATGGGCGTGGATGAGAGACCAGGAAAATGCCGACCCCGGTGAGTATCGGGTAACTTTCATCACTCCGGAAGACCGTGTCGGCGGATTGAAATCAAATACGACATTCATCGCTTGCTTTGACCAACGGAAAGCTGACTGCACAGCTCCGGCTATTCAATTGTTGAACTTTGTGGATTCGGATAACAATTTCTCTCATGAGTTTGCCACACCTGAAGATGGCATGCTGAGATTCGTAGGTGGCGATTTCGACTGGGATAACAACATCAATATGCCTTACAGCAAAGAATGTGATATAGTCGTGGAAGTAGCGCCTTATAGTACCGATAACTGGAAAAAGCTGACTGCAAACCGCGTTGAGGTAGAAGCTCCGAAATACTTTGCTCCGGCTTACGAGGCTCCTCTGAAAGATGTAACCGCTGCTTCAGAAACAGGTTGGTTCGACTTAAGAATCACAATGACTGATGCGGATGGCAACTACATGACTCAAACTATCGCACCGGCTTTCAAGATTGACTCTCTGACCGGAATAGACTCCACCTACGAGACAGTTTCCGACGTCCGCATAGACGGCAGAAACATAATAGCACCTGAGAATGCCCGAATCTTCTCCATCAACGGCACCCCGGTCAACGGCACCAATCTCCAGCCGGGCATTTATCTGGTGGCATTATCCGGCCACACTCAGAAAGTGGTGATAAAGTAATTCTGATTCAATTAATCGGGCCTATATAATTTATTTCTGCCTAATTTAAAAGCACGTAAGAGAAAAGATATAAAGGCACCGCAA
>CAZQSD010000148.1:0-6206 GCA_964595885.1 uncultured Sangeribacter sp. | reverse complement strand
AGAGCCTCCTCGGCACAGCCTTTGCCGAAGTATTGCTTTACGGGATATTGAAAATTAAACGAATTCATATTTCTTTGTGGATTATTTTAGATTTTGTGGAACTTATATCTTAACTAGACAATGCCGTGATCTTTATTCTCTACCGATAGGAGTTCCATAGCCTGTCCCTCTGCCGGTCTTTCTTCCGCATGTCCCGGATATTCAAAAATCGAAGGTGCAGTTGTCAATCCATCTATTCCGGGATAGATCACAAGACTTAATTCATTGATAAGTCCTTGCGAAAGCATGGCACCGTCTATTATACCGCCACCTTGTAAAGATATGCACTCAATATTAAAATGGAGTTTTACAAGTGTCAGGATATTACGAAGGTTAGTAATGTCATCAACTACAAGATATGAAATACCTTTTTCTCTGAGAGCATCAAGATAATCTGTTGTGGCATTCTTACCCAAAATGGTGAGAATACAATCACCACGCAAATGGTCTGATGAGAAAAAGATATCTGCGTCGGGGTCAATGGTAATGAACAACCTTTCGGAGTCTCTGTTCCCGAGAAAAACAATGTCACTTTTACCAATTGGTTTGCCTTTAGGCATGAATTTATAAGGAAAAGCCTCTCTTGTGGTTGCCTTGCCGAACATCCATGCGTCAGCGTCAAGACTCTTGCCTATGGTTGCGTATATCTTGAAAAGTTCCGCTGGATTTGTCCCGTCAAACGGTGAAGTCCAGCGACCGGGCAATAGTCGCCCGTCCACTGAACTCATGATATGGCATATTACTTTTGGTGGCATGTCTTTAATGTTGATTTTGTTTGATCTTAGAGCCCCCGAACACGTCACTCATCGGAATGCTGTCCAATTGTCGGTCAATTTCGGAGAGTTCTTCTTTCGATAAGTAAATATCAGCTGCCCCTAAGTTTTCTTTCAGGCGGTAGAGATGACGTGTTCCGGGAATAGGTACTATCCAAGGATACTTATTTAGCATCCATGCCAATGAAATCTGTGAAAGAGTTGCATGCTTTTCTATTGCCAGTTTTTCAAGCAGGGAGAGTAGTTGACGGTTTTTCTCGTAACTCTCTTTCTGGAACTGTGGCATAGAGGCACGGTAATCAGTCTTAGGGTCAAAATGACTTTCTGCGGTATAACCACCACTGAGCAAACCATTAGCGAGAGGTGAAAACGCCACAAATCCGATGCCTAATTCATCGAGGACGGGAAACATAGATTCGTGCCAGCGTGCCATCATTGAATAGCGGTTCTGTATAGCGGTGACCGGGCAAACTGCATGGGCACGTCTGAGATACTCCTCGGTCGTTTCTGAAATTCCCCAATGGAGGATTTTCCCTTCACGGATAAGGTCACGCATTACCTCTGCGACTACTTCCGGATCTACCGCCGGATCAATTCGATGCTGATAGTATAAATCTATATGGTCTGTCTGCAAACGACGCAGTGACCCTTCAACCGCTTTTCTTATGGTTTCGGGACGGGCATCAGGAATAAGCGGATGAGGTCCTGCACCTTCCGGGTTGTCAAACGACAGACCGAATTTTGTCGCAATCACTATATTGTTACGGTAGAAGCGAAGCGCCTCACCGAGCAGTTCCTCATTATGATGTGGATTATCGAGGGTGCCATATACCTCTGCCGTATCAAAAAACGTATATCCCATGTCAACGGCATCGGAAAGCAAATGGATCATATCTTGTTTGTCAGCCGGTTTTCCGTATGCATGGCTCATGCCCATACAACCGAGACCTACAGCCGAAACTCGAAGTCCGGATAATCCGAGTGTGCGAAATTTATTCATTCTTAAATATTTATTTTTTGCTGTTACAAAATTAGTGCGGTTATTATACGGGAGTGTTATGTTTTTTTCGGATGTTTTTTCAAAAATTTCCGCAATCAGAAAAAATCATAAATGTTACAGAAATAAGTGAAAGTGAAGCTTGACCTATTCTTTATAATTTTGTAAATTGAACCTGCTGCACTTTACACGGTTGCTGACCTTGATTGGCGTGACACACTTTCACGCTGTTACGCCGAGATGCACAACCGTTCTTTCCGTCCGGCACTGAAAGACTCAATCACTAAGTACCGTTCGTGACTTCCGGGAGGGTGCAACATCATCAACAGTGAGAAAGAACTTCATGAGGCTTATCCTGATTTGAAAATAGCTAAGGGGTTACTTATGAACGACGTGAATGATAAGGAAATAAAAGAATAGATTAAAGATATAGAACTTCTAAACATCATGAACCGGTTGATTATTTCGTTTCTCGCTTTTTTACCTTTAATATGTATGGCAATGAACATAGATGATTTTAAGCAACCCTATCCCGCAGGAACGGAGATGAAGGGTAATCCCAATTTTATTGGCACGGCATGGCTATATCCCTTGAGCCATGAAAAGGAACTGAATGTCCCGATGTTCAACGTGACTTTTGAGCCGGGATGCCGCAACAACTGGCATCGCCACAGTGGAGGACAAATTCTTATCGCAACAGCCGGAGTGGGATATTATCAGGAGAAGGGCAAACCTGCCCGTCGCCTGTTCCCCGGTGACATCGTTGAGATTGCTCCCGGTGTTGAGCATTGGCATGGTGCAGCTCCCGATAGCTGGTTTGCACATCTTGCAATTGAATGTAATCCACAGAATAATGAGGTCACTTGGCTCGGACCGGTTACGGAAGAAGAGTATGTTGAGGCTACAAAAAATCCTGAGGTAATTACTGAGCTTACTCCGCGTCAGCAGGCAATTGTAGCTATAGCATCGTATTCTGCCGTCGGTGACACTGAGGGTCTTTCTCGCGCTCTCGTTGAAGGTCTGAATACAGGTTTGACGGTGAACGAGATAAAGGAACTGCTTATTCAGGTATATGCCTACTGCGGCTTCCCAAGGAGTCTTACCGCACTCGGTGTTTTCAAAGATGTACTTGACAGACGTGCTTCTGAAGGGATAAACGATCCTATGGGTGAGAGCGCAGAGGTCGTTACCGATATTGACAAGTATGGTCAGGGAGCAAAGACGCTTAGCGATCTCTCCGGCATTCCTGTTGATGCTCCTGCACCATGGTATGAGGACTTTGCCCCCGGCATAAATCGCTTCTTGAAAGAGCATCTTTTCGCCGACATATTTGGTCGTGGTGTCCTGCCTTATACCGACCGTGAACTTGCAACCGTCTCTATGCTCACATCTCTTGGTGGAGTCGAGCCAATGGCAGCCGGACACATCGGCATCTGCCGTCATCTCGGTGTCACCACGCCCCAGCTCAACTCGCTGCTTGACATCATCGAGTATAATATCGGGCCTTCAAAAGTAGAACCCATCCGCAAGATAGTAGAAAAATGAAAAGATTACTGTTTTTAATCGTTACTGTTATGGCTGCACATTCTTCAAATAATTTCGTAACTTTGCGGTCAGTATTGATGGCCTAAGGCCACCGCGCACCGGCTTTCAGCCGATATTCGCTTCAATCTGACACGCGATTTATAATTGACACATGGCAAATGACGAAGTAAATTATTATGCCTCCGAAATTTGTGTGACGCCAAAATATCTGTCAGAAATCTGCAAAAAGGTCAGCGGCCACTCTGCCAATTTCTGGATTAACCGCTACGCCACCCTCGATATTTCCAGGCAGTTGAGAAACAAGAAACTGACGTTTGTGGAAATCTCCAATATGTTCAACTTTTCCTCGCCGGCATATTTCAGCCGCTACGTGCAGCATAATCTCGGCATGAATCCATCCGATTATCGGGAAAAACCGTAAAAAGTGAATTTATTACGGAAATATTGCGTGGTCTAAATATTGCCCTTAGTCGTTTTATTATCGTGAATTTAATTACATAACACGATATGAAAACAAGAATATTAGGCGTTGCATCGCCGCTCACAGTGTCGACTGTCGGACTTGGCTGCATGGGTATGAGCCATGGTTATGGCGCCCCCTCCGACATTAAGGAAATGGTAAAACTTATTCGCACGGCCCATGATCTCGGCGTGACCTTCTTCGACACAGCTGAGGTATATGGACCTTTCACCAATGAAGAACTGGTCGGTGAGGCACTCCAGCCTATCCGAAATGAGGTCAAAATTGCCACCAAATTTGGCATCAGCATGAATATGGACGACTTTAAGCAGGTGCTTGACAGCCGGCCCGAAACTATCCGTCGCTCGGTGGAAGGCTCTTTGAAACATCTTCGCACTGACCACATCGACCTCTATTATCAACACCGTGTTGATACAAAAGTTCCTATCGAGGATGTAGCAGGCACGATCAAAGATCTTATGGATGAGGGCAAAATCCTGCACTGGGGCCTTTCAGAAGCCGGTATCGACACAATACGTAAGGCTCACTCAATTCTCCCGTTGACAGCTGTGCAAAGCGAGTATTCAATGTTCTGGCGTAATCCTGAAGAAACACTTCTCCCCGTGCTTGATGAGCTGTGAATCGGTCTTGTGCCGTTCAGTCCTCTGGGTAAAGGTTTCCTTACGGGTGGAATCACCAAAGACACCAAATTCGGCAAACATGATTTCCGTTCTTCTGTTCCTCGTTTTGAGAAAGAGAACATTGAGGCAAACATGAAGCTCGTGGACTTCGTAAAGCAGATTGCCGATGAAAAGAAGATTACACCTGCTCAGGTGGCCATTTCATGGCTTCTTTATCAGCGTCCGTGGATTGTTCCGATTCCCGGCAGCCGTAGCCTGAAACACCTGGAGGATAATATCGCTGCAGCCAATGTGAAATACACACCTGCTGAAATGGAGCGCATCAATTCGTTCCTGAACAGCATACAAATCCAAGGCGAACGATACAGCGCCAATAATCAGGCGAATATCGGGAAGTAACGGCTTCGTTTTGCAGTTCGGACATAACGGTCAGGATACGGGTAATATATCGTGTTCCGGCCGTTTCCCATTGCCTTTAAAGCGGAAGACTTATTGCTACAAAACAGAATCATTGATATGAAAATGACATTATGCTTGATAATTCTCCTCTCGCTGCTATCAGCCTGTAGTACTGATTATACAAAAGAAATAAACAATGGTATGAAAGATACAGATACAGAATACTCAAAGGGTGACAGCACGAATAATACAACCGACAGGGATTTCTCTGACCATTTCACACTAAATACCACAGTCGGTGAAGTTATCTCCGATCCTGCCTTCGGTGAATTCGGGCATCTGTTGTTTCCTGTTGATAGATCGATTTCGCGTGATATGACTCTTGCCCAACTGAGTACATCTAATATATATGTTTGGTATAGTCATATATCCCCGGATAAAACAGTTGAGATCCTGAACTATCTGCGTAATCAATCACTGAATGGAAATAAGATTTTTTATCCTATTTACACAGAGGAAGAAATCAACAAAGACCCATCTAAAGCCTATATCGGACTTTTCTTTTTTCGCGGAGAGACTGGAAAACCATTTGCCATTACTAATGCCGGAGGAGGATTCATGTATGTTGGAGCGATGCACGACAGTTTCCCTCATTCGTTGGAAATCAGTAATGCAGGACTGAATGCGTTTGCGCTGATATATCGTCCGGATGATCCTTACAATGATTTGGCTCAGGCTATTACATTTATATCCGATAATGCTACTCAATTAGGGGTCAAAGCTGATGATTATTCCTTATGGGGAGGTTCGGCGGGAGCGAGAATGGCAGCCACACTTGGCAATTCAAGATACCTTTACCAACTGACAGGAAGACAAGATATTCCGCAGGCTTCAGCAGTCATAATGCAATACACCGGTTACACCGATGTTTCGCGCTATGATGCTCCCACTTATGTATGTGTTGGTAGCAACGATGGTATAGCTTCTTGGCGAACAATGCAAAACCGTCTGCAACGACTTTCAGAATTAGGAATTCCTACGGAATTTCATGTTTATGACGGCTTAGGACATGGCTTTGGGATTGGCAACGGAACAGTAGCCGAAGGATGGGTAAAAGATGCTATAAACTTTTGGAAGAAGAACATGTACTTGTGAGTGATGTGCAATGTTAAAAAGAAAGAATCCTGAGACAACAAAAATCTCAGGATTCTTTCAATCTTTACTTTAAAATTTTCTAATTTAAGCTATAAATAAGGAAGCATTCATTGTCTGGAATCAAGTTCTCTTTTGCTATGGCAGTTGATTCCTTTTGACTGGGCGGATGATGAGGCGGAAATTATGAGGTGTGGCTT
>CAZQSD010000147.1:0-6423 GCA_964595885.1 uncultured Sangeribacter sp. | reverse complement strand
GGATATAGTCAAGCAGAGATGTCTTGCCATGGTCAACATGACCCATGACAGTCACAATCGGCGGACGCGGCACGAGATCTTCCTCATCGTCTTCTTCAGCGGTTATTGCCTCAGTTACATCGGCACTAACATATTCTGTGGTAAACCCGAATTCCTCTGCCACAATGTTGATTGTCTCGGCATCCAGACGTTGGTTGATGGAGACCATCACGCCCAGGTTCATACAAGTGGCGATGACGTTGTTGACAGGCACCTCCATAAGGTTTGCAAGGTCGTTTGCCGTCACAAACTCAGTGAGCTGGATCACCTTGCTCTCTGCCTCTTCACGGCGCTGATTCTCGAGTTCACGGTTATGGATGGCCTCTTTTTTCTCTTTACGCCACTTCACACCTTTCTTAGGAGCCTTGTTGGTGAGACGTGCAAGTGTCTCCTTCACCTGTTTCTGCACATCCTCCGGATTAGACTCCTGCTTTTGCTGGCGGTCATTGCGACGGTCATTCTTGGGACGGTCGTTGCCACCTTTGTTGCGATCCGGACGCTTACGATCGCCATTTGGCGTGCCACCCTGCTGACCGGCCCCGCCACCACGTGATGGCTTGTCACCACCCTTTTTCTTCTTTCCGTCAGAACCGAACCCGGGTTGTGATGCTGCCTTTTCAATGTCAATCTTCTCTTTCCCTATTCTTTTACGCTTCTTGCGGTCGGTTGACTCAACACTGTTCTCGCCGGGAGCCGCCGCATTGGGTGCGCCCTGACGATTTTTATCACCACCGCGACGACGGTCATCACGCCCCCTTTTCTTAGGACGAGTAGACTGATTGAGCGAAGAAAGATCAATCTTTCCAAGAACTTTCAGCTCCGGAGTCACCGTAGGAGTGCCCAGACGGAACACGTTTGACTTTGGTGCTTCCTCCTGAGCTGGTTCCTGTTGGGGAGACGGCGTGGAAATAGCCGGTTGCTCATTTTTAGTCTGTGGCTGAGAAGATGGCTTCTGTTGTGAAGCAGCCTTTGGTTCAGAATGTTGTTTCACTTCCTGTCTGTTTTCTGTCTTCACCTCACGACCCTTTCCCTCACCTTGACGGTTGCCTTCCTTGCTATGGTTGCTTTCCTTGCTATGGTTGCCATTTGGAGTCTTGTCAACATGAGGCTTCGCGGCCTGTTCCTTTCTAACCGAGTCAGCTTTCCTGTCAATGTTTTCCGCACTATGCGCAGCTTTCTGTGAATCGGGTCTGCCAGCTGATGACGGTCTGGACTCGTTACGCGAAGGACGCGACTTGCCCCTGCGGGTATCGCCAAGGTCGATCTTTCCGAGCACTTTCAGTCCGGGAGCCGACGTGCCCAAAGAGGTTCCTGATTCGCCCGAATAGCGGTCATTCCTTGCTTTTTTTCCTTCGGCACGTGATTTTATTCTGTCGTCGGCCTGTTTCTTAGCATCTTTATCGCTGCTGAACTCACTCATCAATAGATCCACTGCTTTATCGTCAATCCTCGCATTAGGATTGTTGTCGACATCAATGTCGTTTTTCTGCAGGAATTCTACTACGGTGCCCACACCGACGTTGAGGTCTTTTGCTACTTTACTGATTTTATTGCTCATATATTGGTGAAGGATTGTTTCTAATTTATTTATTGAGGAAAGAAAGCCGGAGGGAAGCAATTTTATTAGTCTTCAAACTCCGCACGGATTATGTCAAGCACCTGCTTCAGTGTGTCGTCTTCCAGATCTGCCTGCTCAAGCTTCTCAGGGCTGGCATTAAGCACTGATTTAGCAGTGCCGAGACCGATATTCTTCAGGGCCTCGATCACCCATCCATCTATCTCATCACGGAATTCGTCAAGATAAATATCTTCCTCTCCCTCCTCAATATCACGGTAGACATCAATTGTGTAGCCGGTAAGCATTGTGGCGAGGCGGATGTTAAGGCCTCCCTTGCCAATAGCCAGGGAAACCTCCTCAGGATGAAGGAACACCTCCGCTTTCTTCTCCTCCTCATTAAGACGGATTGAAGAGATGCTGGCGGGACTCAAGGCTCGCTGAATAAACAACTGCGGATTGGCAGTGTAGGAAATCACATCTATATTTTCATTACGTAACTCCCTTACGATTCCATGTATACGGCTACCCTTGATACCCACACATGCACCGACCGGATCAATTCGGTCATCGTAGCTCTCCACCGCTATCTTGGCCCGCTCACCCGGGATACGCGCCACAGCCCGTATAGTGATAAGCCCGTCATGAATCTCCGGCACCTCCTGTTCAAAAAGGCGACGCAGGAAGCGGTCATCCGTACGCGACACTATCACCTTCGGATTACTATTCATATTATCCACACGCTTCACCACTGCCTTGACGATGTCGCCTTTATGGAACGAATCACTCGGGATCTGCTCCTCCTTAGGCATAATAAGCTCGTTCTGATCCTCGTCAATGATGAGAGCCTCGCGTTTCCACACCTGATGGACTTCACCGGTTACTATTTCTCCTTCAAGCTCTTTAAAGCGTGACGAAAGTGCTTCTTTCTGTAAGTCAAGGATTTTAGACTGCAGTGTCTGACGAAGGTTCAATATGGCACGGCGTCCGAATTTCTCAAAGAAAATTTGCTTTGAGACTTCTTCCCCGATCTCACATTCCGGATCTATCTCGCGTGCCTCAGTCAGACCTATTTCTTTATCCTTATTAGCTACCTGCCCGTCGGGAACCACCACCAGGTTCTGATATATCTCGCAATCACCCTTGTCAGGATTCATGATCACGTCAAAATTCTCGTCAGAACCAAACATCTTCGCCAAAACATTGCGGAATGATTCCTCGAGCACACTTATCATAGTGGTCTTGTCAATGTTCTTGAGTTCTTTAAACTCAGCGAACTGATCGACCATATTTACTGTCACTGCTTTCTTTGCCATTAGACTTTAGAATTGTAGTAGATATTTCGTATATTTTACATCGGCATAAGGGAATGTGCGTTCCACATTTTCTACCGTAGGACGCTTTGCACCCTCTTTCTTTACCTTTTCTTCACTGAGTATGGTAAAGAAGTCGTCACCCACCTGCTTCAGAAGGCCTTTATATTTCTTGCCGTCTGCAGCAAGCACTTCCACTTCCTTACCGATGTTTTTCTCATATTGGCGTTTAACCTTGAATGGCGACGTCAGTCCACATGACCCCACCTCAAGCTCATAATCTTCTTCATCACGGTTAAACTCTCCCTCTATTTCCCTGGTAAGTTCAACACAGCGGTCAATGTCAACCCTTGTATCAGAGTCTATCTCAACCACTATATTGTTGTCCGAACTGATTCTTAAATCCACCAGATATAGATCCGTGCCTTCAAGACGGCTCTCTATGAATGTTGTCAATGCTTGCTTGTCGATCATTTCAGTTTATGCTAAAAAAGAGGAGGAGACTGCTGTCCCCTCCGGAATGTTTTGCAAAGATAGTCATTTTTACACCATTATGCCACTTACCATCCACCTTTTAACTTGTTTTACCGCAAATATTAAATATTATTAACATTTATACATATTATTTAACTGCAATTTAATACCTCTTAAGCCATCTCCGCATTTATGTCCTGAAGGAATTTCGCAATGACCGGGTTATGCTCCACCACCTGCTTAAGAAACTCTTTTGGAGGCAACTGCTTCGCAACACTGGGATTGGTATTGATCTCCACTTTGAGCGTCAAAAGATCATTGGCTAATGCATCCCTCATGAAGCCTATTAATTTCGGCATCGAGTGTTCAAACGCCTGTTCCTGTGCAGGATGATCAACCACGATCTTAAAAGAATTATCACCCGAAGGCTGGGGAATAGCTCCTCGCATGGCATTGACAAGAATATGAAGAGACGGGTTCTTGGCAATAAATTCCCCCCAAGCGGTCATAAATCCTTCCTGAGTGATAGGGGTGATTCGTGGCTGCAAAGAAGACACTACAGTTTGAGCAGGTTGTGAAGATGCATTAAGACGATAACACGACGGACGATTGACAGCTCTCGGACGCGATTGGGGCTGAGAGGGCTTTACAGTCGAGCCCAGTGGTTGAGAAGCAGGCTTTGCCAACTGTTCAGCTGGAGGTGCAGGATTGGTTGATGGCTGAGTTTGCTCCACTTTTCCCCCCTGAGGCTGAGGCTTCGGTTGAGTGGGCTTAACATCCTGACGCACTGGCTGCACCGTTCCCAAAGGCACTTGACCGTCAATTGAATCAAAGGGGGGTGTCGGTGGTTTCAACAGCTGACACAAGCGAATAAGGGTCAACTCCACCAGCAATCTCTTGCTGGTGGCTGTCTTATAATTGAAATCACAGTCATTCAGCAGCTTCATGGCAGCATAATACCATTGCACAGGAAGGGTCTTGGCCTGTTCCACGTATTTTTTCCCTATCTCCTCTGATGTCTCGAGCAGTTGCACTGTCTTTGGATCTGCAGCCACCATAAGGTCCCGCACATGTCCTAACAGTCCGTTGACGAAAAAAAGTGAATCAAATCCTTTCTCACGTATTTCTTTATATATGAGCAAGGTTTCCGGCACATTTCCCTGCCGGAAGGCCTCTACCAGACGGAAATAGTAGTCATAACCTAATACGTTAAGGTTGTCAATGGTTGACTGGTAGGTTACGATGCCACGAGATGAAGCCGACACCTGATCAAAAATTGACAGAGCGTCACGCATGGCTCCATCGGCCTTAAGGGCAATAACCCCAAGTGCCTCACGTTCCGCCACAATACCCTCTTCCTTTGCCACATACTCCAGATGATCGATCATGTCGTTGATTGTGATTCGCTTGAAATCATAAATCTGACATCGGCTGAGGATGGTCGGGATCACCTTGTGCTTTTCAGTCGTGGCAAGAATAAACACCACATTCTTCGGAGGCTCCTCAAGGGTTTTGAGAAACGCATTGAAAGCAGCGTTTGACAACATATGGACCTCATCAATTATAAACACACGATAACTTCCTTTCTGCGGTGGCACATTTACCTGCTCCGTAATGGAGCGTATATCGTCAACAGAATTATTGGAAGCCGCGTCAAGTTCCACAAGGTTAAAAGATGTGCCCTGTTCTATGGCGCGGCATGATTCACACTGACCGCACGCCTCCCCATCAGATGTAGGGCTCATGCAATTAATCGTTTTGGCAAATATTCTGGCGCAAGAGGTTTTCCCAACTCCACGTGGTCCGCAAAAAAGATAGGCCTGTGCAAGCCGATGGGTGTCAATGGCATTTTTCAAAGTGGCGGTCAAGGCTCTTTGGCCTACTACGCTTTTGAACGTAGACGGGCGGTACTTGCGTGCCGACACTATATATGGTTGTTGTTCCGACATTCTTCGATTGAATTTAGATTGCAAATATAGCACTTTTTCCGACCTCTTACAATTCAATGGAGAATTTTTTAATAACACCCTGCAACATTATTGAATCCCAAGCGTTAAACTTAAAAATTACAGCCTCAATACCGTTCTCTCCCGGATGATTTAATCTAAAACTCACTATAAGTATCCCAATGGCAAAAAGCAACTTATATACACGCACCGGCGACACCGGCACCACTTCGCTGGTTGGAGGTGCCCGCGCACCGAAAGACAGTGTGCGTCTCGAAGCCTACGGCACCCTTGATGAATTCTCCTCATTCTTAGGATGCGTACTCTCTGACCCTAAATGTACGGCCGAGGCAAAAGGCCAGCTTATCAGCGTGCAAAACATGCTGTTCAACCTTGGAGGCTACCTCGCTTCCGAAGTGCCGGAAGGAGAAAAACCGGCTGCCTGGGGCCTGACCCCTGAGCACATCTCACAACTCGAAGGATGGATTGATGCGCTTGACGAACAGACCCCGAAAGTCAATGCTTTCGTACTCCCCGGAGGATGCCTGATAGCTGCCAAGACACATGTGGCACGTTCAGTATGCCGCCGTGCCGAACGAAGGATAATAACCCTGGCTAATGAAGAATATGTCGACCCGGCTTTGATCTCATATATCAACCGTCTTTCTGACTACCTCTTTATCTTGGCCAGATACTTCAATTTCATCGAAGGTGTTCCCGAAATCACCTGGCACAAGGAATAAAAAACCAGTTGCAATATAATGCCACTCCCGACGTTATAAAATTCGGATTAATATAATCGTAACCACATGCGATGATATTATCCTTAAGTGAAATAACAAAGAAATAAATTAACTAATAACAAAGAATAGTACTATGTATTGGACACTTGAACTCGCGTCAAAACTTGAAGACGCACCCTGGCCCGCAACCAAAGACGAGCTTATTGACTACGCAATGCGTAGTGGTGCACCACTTGAGGTAATAGAGAATCTTCAGGAGATGGAAGACGAAGGCGAAACCTACGAAAGCATCGAAGAGATCTGGCCCGACTACCCCTCCAAAGACGACTTCTTCTTCAACGAAGAGGAATATT
>CAZQSD010000146.1:0-6616 GCA_964595885.1 uncultured Sangeribacter sp. | reverse complement strand
TTTTTTTGTGTTGCAGTAAAAATCTTTGTTAAAAGTTTCCCTGTACCGGGGTTGAAGTGGGGGGCTGACTCATCGAAAAATACATTGCACTTCTTATTGGAAACTTTCTATATAAAACCCACTAAATTACTATTGAAAATATGATGGTTGATTGAGAAATTTGTCTTAATTTTGCGAAGAATTAGTAATTACGCTTCTAATGTTACATAGGAGTTGTCAAAAAGTAGCAAAATGAAACTTTCCATGCTAAGATATATTGTCATACCCATGATCTTGCTGGCAGCATGTAATGACAATGTCTTTATCGACAGACCAAACCCTGAAATGCCACCTGCAGATGAACCCAACCTTGATCCGGACCCTGAACCTGAGATTACTGACAGCCTCATTCTCGTTTCCCTTATCTACGACAAAGAATCGCTGACACTCGACAGCGAAGAGATGGTGTTAGACGCAAAGACTACGTTTGTCAACCATACGTCATCTGAAGATATGACAATCCTCTATGACAACTACAACTCCTCCATTGTCATGATCTCAAATAATACCTATTACGTCACCCCTTGGGCCAAATCTGACAGACCGTCTATTGAAGTGCCCGGTCTTGACAGCGAAGGCATCCCCGGATTCTATGGCACTGAGATTCCTTTTGCCTTTGGCACCACCATAATCCCCCGACAATATATGGCTGGAGAGAAAGCACATCATGATGTTCCAACACATCATCAGATAACCGCCACAGTCTATACCACCTATAAGTCAGTGTTTGCAAAGGCAGTCATTAAATATTATTCCAGTGATTACCCCACTATAATCGAAGATGGCTGGGTGGATGTTACGGTAGCCGTACCGGTTGACATACGTGTGGAATGGAGCGAAATAACACCTGCGGAATGAAACTGAACAGCGTTTTTACAAGTATTGCCCTTACAGTGGCAGCCTTACAGACTTTGGCTGCTGAACCTAAAGATTTCACATCACGCTGGGAAGCCGGAATGCGTGCCGGGTATGCATTCAATTCCAATTCGGTGCTTATGGAGCGCATGCTTCCCGACGGCACAACAACCCATGCAGCCCTGTCATGGCATCTGCGATATTCATTCAATCGTCCTAATGCCGGTCGCAATGCCTCCGTCTATCAGGGCCTGGGCCTAAGCGCCAACACTTTCCTAAAGCCACATAAGGGCGGCACCCCGATAGGCGTGTATGTATTCCAGGGGGCACCAATAACTGCCCTGTCAGAGCGACTCTCGTTAGATTATGAATGGAATTTCGGTGCAACTTTCGGATGGGAAAAGACTCCTAATGGAGAGCATATACGGTCGAATCTTGTGGTAGGGTCATCAACTAATGCCTACCTTAACCTCGGGTTTAAACTCAACTATGCATTATCCGGTGCGATAAGTTTATCTGGTGGACTTGATCTTTCCCACTACTCCAATGGCAACACTTCCTGGCCTAATCCCGGAGTCAACACCATAGGAGGTTCGGTTGGACTGGTCTACACACCCGGAGCCAAGTTATTAAGGCCGGTGTCTCCTTTCGCTTCAGATGACAGCTTTTCACAGGGAATATCTTATGACATTATGGCTTACGGGGCCTGGCGCAAATCATATTTTCCACCTGACGACGGAGCTTTTACCGAGGCAGGAGAAAGAGCTCTCCTGCCGGGCCACTTCGGAGTGGCGGGAGTAAACTTTGCACCAATGTGGGATCTTCATCCCGTTTTCCGCACCGGTCTGTCGGCTGATCTGCAATGGAGTGAAAACACCGGTCTTACAAAATATCATGTATCAGACACTTACGGCGAGGATGCCAAATTCTATCGTCCTCCGTTTTTGCGTCAAGTATCAGTGGGGATGTCAGCAAGAGCCGAACTCGTAATGCCAATATTTTCACTGAATGCTGGCATAGGATATGGATTTATCGGGCCTGCCGAAACAAGGAAACTATATCAGACAGTCAACCTGAAAGCGTATGTTGCCGGGCCTCTGTATATCAACATAGGCTATCGCATGGTTGAATTCCAATCCCCGTCAAATCTAATGCTCGGTGTAGGCGTCACGTTAGGAAAATAAATTTCTAATCAATTTTAAATAAGATATGAACGGCAAGATAAGATTCGGGGTGATAGGCACAAATAATATCACCGATTGGTTTCTGAAAGGAGCCTTTATGGACAATAGGTTTGAACTGATGGCTGTTTGTTCCCGGAGTAAAGATAAAGCGTTGGAATTTGCCCGTAAACATAATGCACCTTTAATCTTTACTTCCCTTGAAGACATGGCGTCCTCATCGGAGGTAGATGCAATATATATCGCCACACCAAACTCTTTACATGCCCGGCATGCCATTCTTTGCATGAGTCACGGTAAACACGTCTTATGTGAAAAACCCTTGGCTTCGAATGCAAAGGAAGTGTATGCCATGATTGAGGCATCACAAAGATATGGGGTTGCTCTTATGGAGGCTATGAAAACCACCCTTACCCCTAATTTCAGATACCTCCTTAGCCATCTTAACGAGGCGGGAAAACTACGCCGCTTTTTTGCCTCCTATTGCCAATATTCCTCACGCTACGACAAATTGAAAGAAGGGGTGGTGCTTAATGCCTTCAGACCGGATTTGTCAAACGGAGCTGTAATGGACATCGGTGTGTATACCATCTATCCTATGGTCACGTTGTTTGGAAAGCCTGAGAAAATAATTGCCAACGGCCTTATCCTGCCAACGGGTGTAGATGGGCAGGGAACTGTCATGTTCCGGTATCCCGATATGGAAGCGAGCGTCATCTATTCCAAAATTGCCAATTCCTATCTTCCTTCCGAGATAGAAGGCGAACAGGGCACTGTCTCAATTTATGATATACATGATTTCCGGAAAATGGATTTCCATAGCTGTCCCGGCAGGGAGTTGGTCAAGTGGGGAGAGACAGAATATATGGATGAGTATTATTATGAATTGAAAGAGTTTATCAACGTGATTGAGGCAGAGAAAACGGAATCATCAATTAACACACATTCCAATTCTCTCGTTACAATTGAGATAATAGATGAGATCCGTCGGCAAGTAGGTGTGCGTTTCCCGGCAGATTAAATTAGAATTAATCAGATTATTTTAGAATTTTTAATAATCCATTCACAAGGGGTAAGTGTTTTATAATTGAGACATTAAAATGATGATCCCTTAATCAATGATTTATAGTTTGAAAGACAAAACTTATATTATGCAGACAACTAATTTTAAATTCGGAGAAGTGTTCCGTCTGGCGGAGCAGGTTGAGAGAAACAGTGAAAACGTAACATTCAAGGGAGTGGTCAACAATGCCGCCGGTGGTGTTGTTTTGGTAGCTTTCAGTGAAGGACAGGCTCTCACAACTCATCTCGCACCTGCTGAATTGATGGTCAACGTTCTGGAAGGTGAGATAGAATTCACAATGAACGATAAGCCTCACACTATGGTAGCAGGCGACTTCATGCTGGTAGGTAAGGATGTGCCCCACAGTGTGCTTGCCAAGACGGACGCAAAATTGATGCTTGTTAAGCTCAATATCTAAGAAATTATCCTAAATAATTACTGATGCAACAACCAAAATAATTTTATGAAAGACAGCGTGTAGAAGCCCGCAGAGCCGATAACGGTTCTGCGGGCTTTTACAATTCAATAATTTGGGAGCCACTGTTCCTTATTTTAATCCGGCAGCTTTCTTGATAAGCATGGGAATCTCGATGTTGTTGAGGTTTCCTGAAAAATATCCGGCGTTGACACCCACCGCATAGACAGGCACAAAATTACCGGCATGAGATGTGGTGGTCCATCCTATTCCCATATGGGAGTTAAGGATGTCAAAAGCCTTTGCAGTAAAAGCATTGAATGTCTGATACAAGGTCTTTTCATCTTCTGCCTTTTTCGTGATGAAAGTCTCCTCAAACAATTCCTTCAGTTGAGTCGTCTCCCATTCTGCCAAAGGCACCGCATCCCAGAAACCAAGTTTCTCCCTAAGGGTGTTTTCCATCTCCTCCCAGGTAGGATCGTCAGTTTCCTTTCCCCAGTTACGTGTCCATTCTCCAAAAGAATCTTTCGAAATCTTCTGAGCGTCTGCATATGCTATATTCTGATTCTGCCCGGGGCGACCGTAGGCCATTCCGCCTGTGTCGTGGTCAGCAGTAATGACTATCAGTGTTTCCTCCGGATGTTGGAGATAGAACTGATAGGCAACATTTATGGCGTCCTGAAAATTCAGTATTTCCTTGATCACGGCTCCTCCGTCGTTGGAATGTGCAGCCCAGTCAATATTTCCACCTTCAATCATCATAAGAAATTTATCCGGATTTGTCTGTTCGAGGGTATACAGGCAGGCTTCCGTGATCTGCGCACATGTCATTGCTCCGGGAATGGAATCTATTGTATAGCCCACCTGTCCTGAATTAGGACTGTCGGAATACATCAACACTTTGCGGGGAAATTTGCCTTTTCCCTTAAGCTCATTGAAAGCGGCATATCCTTCTGCAATATCATAATTCCCTTTTTTCATAACATCCAGAAATTCTAAAAACGCCTCTTCTCCTTTTTTACCAAGTTTAAAGGCACCCCCTCCGAGGAAAGCGAGCCCGCTTTCAGCTGCCTGAGGGGCGATGGTCTCTTTCATCGAACGGTTGGCGGCATGAGCATACCAGGCAGCGGGAGTGGCGTCATCAGCCTGAACAGTCGTGCCGACCCCTACCCCATATCCGGCCTTCATAAAATCCACAGCGATACTGGTGAATGCCACCGTGTCGGGAGTCATACCGATCATATAGTTTTTGGTCTTATATCCGGAGGAAAGGGCGGTGCCGGCGGCAGCGGAATCAGTTATCGGACTGGATGCTGAATATGTGCGCGCCTGTGATGCCACAGGAAAGGTAAGCATCAAGAGAGGCGTATCATTTTTCAGCACGTCACGATTGTAGATTTCTGTGGCATTGACATGGCCCATGCCCATACCGTCACCAATAAAATAAAATATATATTTTGCATCGCCGGCCATCATACCTGTGCAGGCCGCAGCAGCCAGTGTGGAAAGTAAAAATCTTTTCATCTCAGTCTTGGATTACAATTAAAATGTCTACAAAAATAGTGAAAAAAAAGAAAACATAACAACTCGAATTTAAAAATTTCTTTTCAATAAAGTCGCTAATTATAGTATATCCAAATTTATGTTGTAATTTTGCAGGGAAAATTTCGCTCTGATTGATCGGACAATTTGAGTGATTGAGAAACTCCATCTATAACTCTAAATTTAAAAGAATGAGAAAACTGTTTACTTTTTCAGCAGTCGCAATGGTTGCCCTCTCAGCAGTCGCAGCCAACGATGTAACAATCCTTTGGGCCGACACCAATGATCCGTTTACCCCTACCTCAATCAGTCCTAATGGCAAATGGGTATGTGGCAGTCAGTCAATTTGGAACCTTGAGACAGGCGATATCTTAACTAAATCTGACCCCTCTCTCTATCTGGCAAGCATCTCAAATACGGGAGTAGCAGTAGGCAACTCTGGAGATTATGCTGCGATGGTCGAACCGGATGGAAGCATGAAGATGTTTGACGGTGTGTCGGCCGATCATTACTCCACAGCCCGAAGCATTAGTGCGGATGGCACAATCATAGTCGGATCCCGCTTCAATACCAACTATCAACAGGAAGCCGGCTATTGGGAAAATGGTGAATATCATAAGCTACCCATACCGGAAGTGCTGGAAGATGTGCCTGCTGATGTGGAAATCTATTCTGTGGCTGCGTCATCTGTCAACGAAGACGGCACTGTGATAGTCGGAAATATAATCACGGGCACAAGTGCCGAAGCATGCGTGATGTGGACCCGTAATGCCTCAGGAGAATATGACTTCCATCCGCTTTATGCCGGATTTATGGAATTCGGATGGGAAGAAGAAAAGCCGTATATCTACATATCTTCACAAGATGTCAGTGCCAACGGCAAATGGATAGCACTGGTGCTTCAGCTCAACAGTTTTGAGGATTTAGGATTCTATGCAGGACGCTATAATGTTGAGACAGGAGAGATAGAACGCGCCGGAAAACTGAATAACATTACGGGCAATTATGAGGCCACAGCCATTTCAAACGATGGGATTACGGTTGGTTTCTTAGAAAAAGAAAACATGACCATGTTCGGCCGGCAATCCTATATCTGGGATACAACCTCATCTAAACCTGAATTACTCAGTGCCTATTGCGATGGCAATTCTGAACTGAAATCACTTGAAAGTGACGATGCTTTGGTTTATACGTCAATAACTCCCGATGCTACCCGCATAGCAGGCTTCTCAATAATTGACGGTATGACTGAGGCTTTCGTTATTGACCTCAGTGGGGGAATGGGTATCAGCTCAATTTCTGCCGGTGGTGAAGGTATCGATGCTATCTACAATCTTCAGGGACAACCCATCACCGGCAAACCACTGCCAGGCATCTATGTCGTGATAGAAAATGGCAACCCCCGGAAAGTAATGATTAAATAATCTGTCTGACAGATACCCTTAAGATAATGTGTTCGCTGCCCCGCAGAACTCAATAGAAATTCTGTGGGCAGCTTTTTAGTCCAAATTTGCCAAAGCA
>CAZQSD010000145.1:0-6656 GCA_964595885.1 uncultured Sangeribacter sp. | reverse complement strand
TAAAGATAATAGATAGTTTTATTGCCGGCATTTACAATAAGAGTGTTACCATTTGAACCGGTGATCACTTTCTTTTCGGGATCAAACTTCATTGTTACTTCTCCAGCAAAGTCATACAAATACATTTCTTCATCTTCATCAAATGTTTCGTTACCTGCAAGGAGGAACTGGAAGAATCCGTTAGTCTCGTCAATACAGATAAATGAATTCTTGAATGTTACCTCATCACCGTGAATCTCACCTTTGATCCAACAATCAGGCACGCTCTTTATAATGCCTTTGATCCAGAATGAGTCACCATCTATGCACGCATTGATTTCCTGGAGAGTGTATGACATTAAGCAACTGCTATAGCTATCCATTTGCTGAGATGCGAGAATCCAGGGTTCGACATTGAGTTCCTTTCCGGGATTTACCGGCTCTTCTGTGAAGACTTCCATTGATTGTTTTGTTACGGTGCAGCTTGCCCAATCATAGAAATATTCGCCTTCGACATCTATATATTGACCCGATTCTTCATCATAATAATAGTAAGGACCCCACTCGAACATTCCGACCCAGCTGCCTTCGCAGAGAGTGAGGGTGCCGTTGACATCAAGTTTATAGTGAAGGTTAAGGTCCTCTTCTACTGGCTCCATCGAATAGCCGTCTTCCGTAATACGGGCGTTCATGACATAATATGCCCATGGCCCATATTCGTCTTCTCCCTCTGCAATGATCTGGGGGCACTCTACAGTTATATTTCCTTGAGGATCAACACTTCCCTTGATGTAAGAATATGAACTATAACGGCCAATTGGGTTATAGATGTAGATTTCTTGTTTATCCTTGTCGTAAACATATTTATTTACAAGACCGGACACGGAATAATAGGAAGCAGACCACCAACTGGGTTCGTATCCGGATACAGATGTGTAGAGATTGTCATGTGTAACGCCGAAGACGTTGTCGTTATAATCGGTGTAGGGAATCTCATTCTTTACATCTTCAGGCGTATCAGACTCACTGGTCATGACCTTTGCCGGAGCCTTGAATGTGGTGACATCGTTGGCTGACTTCCTTGACTGGAGTCTTCCCTGTGCCATTGGTGTTGACTGAGTAATCTCAGTCTGCTTCATGTCTGAGAGCCTTGTTTGAGCAAAGCTGATGCCCTGTCCCATCATAAGGGCGATGCTCAGAATAACTGTAGGTTTTTTCATATGTTTATTATTTAAAAAATGATGTGCGTGGAGATAATCGGTGTCGGGGTTAAAATCATCAACCATTGCAAAGTTACAGACAATATGAGTTATCTCAAAAACATGAATGCAACAGATTTTCTACATTTATTGATGTAGTAGTCCAACATTTTTACTTCAATTTTATAATATATTTATTATTAGCTATTTATCGTTATAAATAGTTTGATTTTTAAGAGGTGTGTAGTAGTGATAAAATCAAATATTATTACTTATATCTTGTATATTACAAGTTAAATGACTAATTTTAGGCCATGAAAAGTGTCTTTATAAGTATAATCACATTATTATTGTCCCTGTGTTTTTGTTGTTATGAAATATCAGGAGCAGTAACTAATGAAATGCACTTTCGTATGTACGCCTCTAATGAATCCCTTCCCCCTGACACGCGGCTTGCTTATATAGATTCTTTAATAGAGGTTGTGCCGGCGACTGCTGACTCTCTTCTTTTTTTATCCTCAAATATTGCATATGACACCGGACGTTACAAAAGGGCACAGGATGCAGTGCGCAGATTGCTTAACCGTGAAATGAATGGAGAACAGTTACCTTTAAATAAGCGTTGTGAGGCATTGTTCATGTTGGTAAAATCGAATCTTAAATGTAATGACTATGCCGATGCAGTCGAGACAGCCCTAAACCTCCTTAATTTGGAGAAACCTGATTCATTGCTTTATCATGACGTGGAGTGCATCAACATATTGCATGACTATACTTTGTCATTCCCAGCCTCCTTTAAAAATATTTTTCCCGACACATCATTTTTTTGCAGGGCTGAAAAAATTATAAATGAGTCCGTTGCAAGGAAAGTGGACTCATCGGTAATAGCAAAAATGAAAAAAGCACTTATTTTTTCAAAGATGATCAGTGCGATGGAGAATGAGGAATTTAATAAAGCGCTGGAATTAGGGGCGGAGATGCTTACTTATCCGATCAATAAGGTTGAGCGGTTGGCATTGGAAGGAAACATGGCAATGATTTATCATTTACTTGGAGATTATGACAGAGCGGAAATACACTATAAACAAATACTGTCCGGGCCGGGTTGGCATCTTAATCATGCAATATGTCTTGAGAACTATATGGTGCTTCTCACTTCAACGGGGCGCCCTGAGGAAGCCATTGAAGTGATGGATGCCCATCCGGAATTGCTGCCTATTGTTAAAGGGAGTCTACAATATGTTTTTCTATTGCGTCGTAGAAGTAACGCACTGGCTGCCTGTGGGAAAATAAAAGAAGCCTATGAGATGTCTGACGCCGCCTCCGTTTTGGATGACTCCATCCAGAAGACCATAAACAGTGATTATGCAGCAAAACTTTTAAGCACAATTGAAACCAGAAATGAAATCCATTCTTTACAACAGCAAAATAATAGCTATTCATCCGCTATAGTATGGCTCATAGTCCTTGCTGCCATTCTGCTTGCAGGGGTTATGTTTATGATCATTAAATATGTGGTTCCTGTGATTAGGAAAAGAGGAATACAGACAGACGTTGGCGGAGAAAATGTTCCAGCAACTGCGGAGGGAAGCTCGCCTGAAATTGGTGAACTCGCTGTGCGCACTCTTCAGCTTGCAAGCACCAATGAGATGCTATCGGATATTTCTGCAATTACAAGCAATGTAAATATGTCTGAGAAGGAGAAATTAGACAAGATAAATTCTCTGATGAAAGAGGTGGCATCTTATGGCGACCTGTGGGACTCTTTCCAGATTCTTTTTGAGAAACTTCATCCCAAATTGTTTTCAGTGCTTAAAGACACATACCCTGATCTCACTCAGGGAGAGACCAGGATGTGTGCCTACGTTATGCTTAATCTGTCAAATAAGGAAATAGCTTCCCTCACGAGGAGAAATGTGCGTTCAGTGGAAACGATGCGCTATCGCCTTACCAAGAAGATGAATCTGTCGGAGGGTGAAACTTTGTCAATGAGACTGAATTCCATTTCCACATTGAGTCTTAAAGGTATGAATAACCTTGACTGACAAATCAGTCTTCGTCAAAGATGTTGCGGTAGTCGCGCATAAACTCTGCAAGTCTAAAATTAATTTATTTAATTAAAATCTTCGAAATTTTTGAAGTGCCGTCGTCAAAAGTTTTCTTGCAAAGATAAAATCCCTTATAAGGATTAGACACCCTTACGCCCTGAAGATCATAGAACTCTACCTTTGCCATGTTTTTGTCGGCAACAATATCCTCCATTCCGACGTAATAAGAATTATTTTCAATGTCAAAGACAACCATATCAGAAGCATATGTCTTTCCATCAACCACATTGAATAAACGCAAACCTATGGTTTCGAATCCTGTTGTGTAAAAACTTACATAGTGAGATAGTCCGTTGGCAAATATTCCGCGTCCATTAGAGAAACTATATGGTACCTGTGACATACTCTCTTCAATTGTGTAGTCAGCGGTGTCAAATACAAATAGTTCATCATCAAGATATACCTCATAATACATATTTTCAGTATTGAGAAGATCATTATCTTCATTTAGATCAGGAAGATTAAAGGCGTAGAATGAGTAGCCATAGTTATCAAAATAGTCGTAGTAATACTTTGGAATCGGATTAGAGGGGTTGGGAGCCGGATTCATATTACGCACCTTCAAAATTGGCACATTAAACATAGACAGATAGTAAACTACATCGAGAGTAGTGTTCAACATCATGCATTCACCTTCTTTAGATATCATCACTTTTTTCTCTGCATCAAATTCAAATGTTATATTGTCAGCAAGATAATAAGTTTCATCGTCATACGTACCACCCATGAAGAATATGAAATACATGCGTGAGTAAAGACCCATATACTGTTTTGATTCGAATATTACCTTATTGTCAGTAATGGTGCCTTTAACCCATGCATCTGGAAAATAGGTAGTAAGATTAGACACATAAATATCATCACCATCAAAAGCCACATTTATGGATTTACCAACGCCATCAGAGATCAGCACCCACTCTTCTATTTTAAGGTCTTCAGGTAGTTCAACTGTTTTATAATCAGCCTTTTCACTAGTTTGGGCGCAATCACCTACCGCATTCCATATCTCATCAGCGCTCACCATACCGAATAAAGTATCAGGATAGCGGAGATAGCCATCTTCATCGGGAGTGGCATCATATTCCATGTCGAGTATGAGTTTATCATCCTCTATTGTCCATGAGATAGTCTTACTTGCTTCTGAGTCAGCCACTACATAGTCAACATAGCCATTTTCATCTTCCACTTTAGTAAGAATGGCAGCATAATATGTATCCATGACAGTCGGATCGTCATAGTCTTCTGCCTGATAGATGGCCTGCGGGAGTTCGGCAATAAGTTTATTGTCACGCACTTCGCATTTGAGGTAGGAATTAGTTATACATCCACAGAAAGGATTGTAGATGTAGGCATATCCGTCATCTCCCCACACGATAAAAGAGGCGGCAGCATATTCTTTGCCAAACATGGCATATCCCATAGAGAAGTAGAATCCGTATCCGGAGCGAGAGTAGGTTACTTCGGTTCCTTCCGGAGCCTCAAATATAGGCTCAGAATCAGCTGTAATTTTCGGAGACCTGTGAGGCTTGAATTGTGTAATAGGTGGAGTTTCTACCATTCTTGCACTCTGTGAGTGGGAAAAATCGTTCTGGTTTACTTGTTGGTTGCTCACCGGTACAGTAAAGTCTCTGTTTACCCTGAGCTGGTTTGGTGTGACTGCCATACTCGTACCCGCGAGTAGCAATGCGGATAGTGAGAATAATGTTTTTTGCATACGCATCTTGTTAATAATTTAAGGTGATTTTGAATGTAATTGTCATGGAGGTTGAGCTCGACCACCGTTGCAAAATTACAGACAATAAGTATTATCCAAAGATGTTTATAGCTAACAGAATTTCTACAGATTGCTATGTAGTAGCCATATATTTTACTTCATTTTTAATAATGTGTTGGTTTGTAATGATTTATATTTATTTATAAAGCAATTTATATGGATTAAGAAGTAGTAATTAATTTATTTTTATTGTAAGATTCTTATAAATGTAAGTCAAGTGATTGATTGATGAAGTACTTCTTTACCTAACATATCCTGATCTCACTCCGGGAAGAGACCAGGATATGTTAGGTAAGTCCTATGGTAATCGTCTTGACTGACAAATCAGTCTTCGTCAAAGATGTTGCGGTAGTCGCGCATAAACTCTGCGAGTTTGAAGAGACCTACAACCAATCCGAGTGTGAAGCCGCACACAATGCCGTAGAGTGCGTATTTTTCATCGCTGAAAACCCATGCTATGAAACTTACAAATCCTATTGCAAGCGGGAGAAGGAAACAGATGCTGCGGAGGTGCAGCTTGCGGCATTCCATTGCCCGTTTTATCACGGTCATTGTAGGCATCGTCACTACGTTGATGTCTGACACTTTCATATAAAGGTAGCGGTCAATAACAGCGCATACCAGCATAAGCCCACTATACCAGACGATATAGACCAGACGGTATTCAGTGTCAATAATATGCGGGTTGAGCCCGGTGACGATCCCTAAGAATGCCAACATCAGACCCATGAATGAGAATCTGCGATAGCGGTCTGCAAGGCGCTGCAAGGCAGTGGTTCTACGCGTGTTGACCGTCATGGAAGGCATATCTACATTTGAGCTAAGGTTGTGTCCCTCTCTTCTCCATGCATCTTTTAATTCTTGCTCGCTCATAATTCAAAATTTTGTTTATCGGTTAATAACTTTTGCTAATTTCTCTTTGCTGCGCCGGAGACGTGTGGCCACCGTGTTTCGGTTCATGCCCATCACCTCGGCTATCTCATCATAGCTCAGATCATCAAGCCACATCGTGACGATTGAATGATCGATAGGGGAGAGGATAGAAAGGAGGCTGTTCATCCATTGGCTGTTTTCAAAACTGTTGCCGAAGTCGGCAGCAATCCCACGCGCCTGATCTATCTCCACCTGTGTGAGCTCCCGCTTGCGTTTGCGGTAGGTGGCGACACAAGTGTTGAGAGTGACCCTGTAGGTCCAGGTCTTTAATTGGGCCTCCCCTCTGAATGATTCCAATCCCGTCCAGATGTTGAGGTAGGCATCCTGCATGAAATCTTCAAAGTCAGATTGTTTGTTGGCAAACGACCGACAGATGCGCGCGATTACATCTGAGTAGTCTCTTGTCACCTTACGAAACATTTCCTCTTTGGCAGCGGCGGCTGTGGGGGAATTGCTGCCGCTTAATGCAAAATAAAGCATTCGCCAAATCCGGGAGAATATGTTGGCTGATTGAGTGTAGGTAATCTGAAAAGCTGTCATCTTTTAATTGTGTTACGTATATTTAGAGTGAGGCAAAGGTAAATTAGTTTCATCATGATGCAAAAAAAAGAGACGCGGTTTTTCGCGTCTCGTCAATCAATTAACTATCATCTTTCTGATCAG
>CAZQSD010000144.1:0-6698 GCA_964595885.1 uncultured Sangeribacter sp. | reverse complement strand
ATCAGGGCGCGCTCGGGACTTACACCCGTTAGATTATGCCCATGTCGGGCGAACATAAAAAACCGCAGTTTTAGGCATATACCTGAAACTGCGGTTTCAAAATCTTATGTAATAATTATAAGGATTATAAACGCAACGTCAGCCTTGCCCCCTGTGTAAACCGGTGGTGATGATGATGACGATGGTTGAGAATGTTATTCATAAATCCTTTTTTCTTTTCCGGCGGCAAAGTTATAATATATTAACTAATCCACCAAATATTTTCTTTATTTTTTTACAAACAAATTATCTAATAAAAATAAAAAACGAAACAGCAACTCAATAATATTAAGCCATATATGAATCAAAAATTTTCTTTCCTCCACCCATCAAAACAAAAATTTTTATATTATTAATTTGTGAAATTTAGTTTTTATACTTAATTTTGCATCATCAAACATATGGCATATGTCATGCCGATGTTCTATTTTATCAGGTTATCTTTCATCTCCTACATTATATTGCTTAACTCATATTTCATACAATCATTTATGGAATATGTTGGCAGATGACTGCCCGATAACCAACAATATATCTAAAATCAAATCATCACCATCTTCTGTTATAACCTCCCCTTGCAACAGAAACTCCCTGACAGTATAAAAATGTCATTCATCTTATGCCATAGTGGCGCAATGCAGGAAGCTATGAGGAACAGAAGATCTGTGAATAAAACCCATAACATATTAACATTTTATGTTACATATCAATGACTTAGACGCCATGGACGACGCAACCATCATTCAGACTGCCGAATCCATGGGTATAAAAACCGGAAGCGCAGCCTCACGCGATGACCTCATTGCTGCCATTCTTGACCAACAAGCTGAATCATCAGCAAAAGATATCGTATCGAAGACAAGCGAAAAGAAGAAGGCATCAAAAACAACCAAGGCAAAAAAGACTAAAAAGGCGGCCGACGACAGTCAAGCGAAATCTGCTGACAAAAATACTGCCCCTGAAAATAATGCCATTCCTCAGCAGGAGGAAGCCCCAAAGAAAAGAGGCCGTAAATCAAAAGCAGCTGACCAACAGAATAATGAGCCGGTAAAAAAAGAAGAAAACATCAATGACGATGTTCAGCCGGAAGCGCAATCCGAACCAAAAAAACGCAACCGGAAAACCCAAGCACCTAAAAATGAAGAGGCAGTAGCCACTCCTGCCATTGAAGACGCGATAAATGAATTTCCGTTGGTGCCGATCGAGAATACTGAAGCTGTACCCGTTGTCCCTACAGAAATCTTACCTACAGAGACAAGCAGTGAAGAACCCGAAAACCCCTCCCCTGATTCCACTGACAGCCAACCTGTCACTCAGGAGGTGACACCATCACCGGAAAATCAACCTGTTCCGGAAGAAGACAACCGACCGAAAATGAAAGTCTTCACCCCGCGTGGACAAAAACTTGATGAAAACGCATCTTCGTCACTCTTCTCTTTCTTCACTCCGTCAAAAGGGAAAACTTTTACTCCACGAGGTCAGAAGAATAATGTAGCCAATAACAATAATGGCGACAAACAGCAACCACTCCAGCGGGACAAAAACTTAGAAGCTGCCCTCCCCTCCCCCCAAAAACAGCCTATTCAGATGCGTGAGCCCGGAGCCACATCCCAACAGCCCATGTCAAAGCAGCAGAAAAATCAGATGAAAAAGCAGCAGCGGATGCAGCAGAGACTGGGTTATCCTACTCCGCCGGAGCCGGAATATGAGCTTAACGGGATTCTGAACGCTTTCGGCGTGCTTGAAATCATGCCGGAGGGATATGGCTTCCTGCGCTCCGGCGACTATAATTACCTCAGCAGTCCAGACGACATCTATGTTTCGCAAAACCAAATAAAGGAATATGGTCTAAAAACAGGCGATGTAGTGGAAGCGTCAATCAGACCTCCCCATGAAGGCGACAAGTATTATCCTCTTGTAAAAGTGCTATCTATCAATGGTCTGTCGCCGGATGTAATCTGTGATAGGGTTCCGTTCGAACACCTTATACCTCTTTTCCCTGATGAGAAATTTGAAATTACCAAAGGCGCCTCGGCCAACATCTCTACACGTGTGGTTGACATGTTCGCCCCTATTGGCAAAGGTCAGCGTGCGCTTATTGTCGCTCCCCCGAAGACGGGTAAGACCATTCTGCTTAAAGATATTGCCAATGCCATTTCTGAGAATCATCCCGACACCTATATCATAATGCTTCTCATTGACGAACGCCCTGAAGAGGTGACAGACATGGCACGCAGCGTCAACGCTGAGGTTATCGCCTCCACATTTGACGAGCCGGCAGACCGCCATGTAAAAATTGCCAATATTGTGCTTGAGAAAGCTAAAAGACTTGTGGAATGTGGTCACGACGTAGTCATAATGCTTGATTCCATAACCCGCCTTGCGCGTGCTTTCAACACTGTTTCGCCCGCATCAGGTAAGATTCTCTCTGGTGGTGTGGACGCCAATGCCCTCCAGAAACCAAAACGCTTCTTCGGAGCAGCCCGCAACATTGAAAACGGCGGATCATTGACCATCATAGCCACTGCCCTGACAGAGACTTCTTCTAAGATGGATGAAGTGATTTTCGAGGAGTTCAAAGGCACAGGTAACATGGAACTTCAACTCGACCGTAAACTCTCCAACAAGCGCATTTTCCCCGCCGTAGACATAATTGCTTCTTCCACACGCCGCGATGATCTTCTTCTTCCGCAGGAAACTCTCAACCGTATGTGGATTCTTCGCAATTATCTTGCCGATATGAATTCACTCGAGGCTATGGAATTTATCAAGAAGCGCATGGAAATGACTCGCAACAACGAGGAATTGCTCGTCACTATGGACCGATAACAACATAAACCAACCGCAGAGATGTCAGAAAAAACTAACGCCGCACGTATCTTAGACAGGCTGAAAATTCCATATCAACTCGTGGAATATACTGTTGATCCCGACAACCTTGCTGCCGACCATGTGGCAGAGGAATTAGGCGAACCTATTGAACAGGTGTACAAAACACTTGTGCTACGCGGAGACAAAAACGGACTGCTTGTATGTGTAGTGGCAGGAAATCGGGAGGTGGATCTCAAAAAAGCGGCAAAAGTTTCAGGCAATAAGAAGGTTGAGATGATTGCAATGAAGGAGTTGCTACCCCTCACTGGCTACATACGTGGGGGTTGCACCTCCATCGGCATGAAAAAGCATTATCCCACTTTTATAAGTGAAGAGGCAATGTCTTTTCCATTCATCTATGTTAGCGCAGGCAAACGGGGTCTGCAGCTAAAGCTGACCCCCGCCGACCTGCTAAAAGCTGCGGATGCGGTTGCCGCTGATATAGCCACAGATTAAACCCTCGGCCGAGTATGAACACTTTTGGAAGAAATCTGAGACTTACTACATTTGGAGAGAGTCATGGGCCGGCGATGGGAGGAATTCTCGATGGATTTCCCTCTGGTTTCAGAATTGACTTTGACAAACTGTATGCTGAAATAGCCAAACGGCGTCCCGGCACTTCTCCCCTTGTCACAGCAAGAAATGAATCAGATAAGCCGGAATTTCTTTCAGGTCTCTCCCAAGACGGCATCACGTTAGGCACCCCAATCGGATTTATAGTCAGGAATTCAGATCAGCATTCTTCCGATTACGATGACATGGCAAAATTATACCGCCCTAACCATGCTGACTACACCTATATGATGCGTTATGGCATACGCGATCATCGCGGTGGCGGACGGGCCAGTGCCAGAGAAACTGTCAACTGGGTAGTAGGGGGTGCTTTGGCTGCCCAATGGCTCGAAACAAAAGGGGTAAGCATGGATGCCGTGCTTGCCCGGGTTGGCAAAGTAGATTTTTCTGATTATTTTCTCACGCGCCTGAGGGAGAATAAAACCCCGGCGATTCCTCTTGATCTGCCTTCGGAATCAAAGCAAAAGATCGAAGAGGAGATTCTGAAGACAAAGAAAACAGGCAACAGCATAGGCGGCGTGGTGATATGTGTCATAACAGGCGTGCCTCCCGGCATCGGGAATCCCGTATTTGGGAAGCTTCATGCCGCGCTTGCCTCAGCCATGATGTCGATCAACGCTGCAAAGGGATTTGAATACGGACTTGGGTTTGAAGCTGCTAACGCAAACGGCTATGAATCGGCCGACAGATTCCTATGTGGCGAAAATAGTGCTGACCTTAAAACCGACACCAATTACAGCGGCGGCATACAGGGCGGTATTTCCAACGGAATGCCAATATATTTCTCGGTGGCTTTCAAACCGACACCAACCATCATGATTGCCCAACCTACGGTTGACATCAATGGCGCAGAAACCCTTCTGAAACCGGCAGGCCGACATGATCCTTGTGTGGCCGTACGTGCCGTTCCTGTTGTAAAAGCCCTGGCAGCTCTCGTAATAGCTGACTTCCTGACCGTAAAGCATAACTTTTAATCTTTTATATGCGCACTTATTCAGATTATCTGAACGAAATATTTCCCGGCGTCAAAGTACAGAAAATTTCTGTCAACGCCGGGTTTTCTTGTCCAAACCGTGACGGTACAATCGGTCATGGCGGTTGTTCTTATTGCCGTAATGATTCCTTCTCTCCAACCTACTGCATGACGATGGCCTCTGTGAAGCAACAGATTGAGGAAGGCAAGCGATTCTTTGCACGTAAATATCCCCACATGAAGTATCTGGCCTATTTCCAGTCTTATACCAACACTTATGGGAAAGATCCAGACTCATTGCGTAGGCTTTACGAAGAGGCAGCCGGATGTCAAGATGTTGTCGGTATTGTAATTGGCACCCGTCCCGATACTCTCCCGGATACGGTTTTAGAGCTTCTCTATGAGTTAAACAAAATCTTGCCGATATTCCTTGAAATCGGAGCCGAGACATCTGATAATGCCACTTTGGAGAGAATAAACCGCCATCACACATGGGAAGACGTGGAAAGTGGCGCAATCAGAGCTGCCTCAAAGGGTTTGCACTGTGGCCTACATCTTATAGCCGGCCTTCCGGGGGAAGATCATAGACAGATTCTGCAAAGTGTTGAAAAAGCTTGTAAGTTACCAATCGAGACATTGAAAATTCATCAGCTACAGATTCTCCGTGACACTCCCCTATTTAACCAATGGAAAGAAGGTGAAATTTCCGTGGAGCCTTTTAGGCTTGACGAATATTTGCAACTTTGCAATGAGATTATCAGAATTGTTCCTGATAATATAGTCATTGAGAGATTTCTTTCCCAAAGCCCGCCGGAAATTGTTGCCGCTCCCAAATGGGGGATTAAAAACTACCAGTTCATGCATATGCTTCATAATTTACATAGAAAAGAATAACATACTCAAAAATATAACGTTATAATTTCATATAACTATAAATAACCCATATGAAAAAATTAATTCTTGCAGGCCTACTTTGGGGGGCAATATGGCCCTCCACTGCAAATGCCGACATCATTGTGAATCTTCCGGAAGATTCCGGTGTCGATTCCCTGAGAGTGTATCATGCCCCGATCTTAAAACTTGCACATGCAAAGACACGGGCCGACCGCAGAATGGATGAGCAGACAATCGCCGTGACAAACAATACCGCTGTGATTCCCATCGATTCAGTTGAAGGAGGCAGTCGCTATGTAGTGATGTTATCGGAAAATGATTCTTTCAATATCTATGCTAAGCCTGATGAGACAATCACGGCTGATGTTGTGTCATTTTCTCCGTTTGACTATAAATTTTCCGGTTCCCCATTGATGGAGGAAGTGTGTGAGGTGAATGCCATTTCAAAACCATTTGAGAAAAGACAGCAGGCACTGATCGAATCCGGACAGCCTTCAGAAGAACAAATGATGGACCTCTATAATGACTACATGCAGGCAGTAAAAGATTATGTAGAAGAGAATTTGACATCCCCCAACGTGGTTTATGCAGTAATAAACCTTCAGGGTGAGGAGTTTATCAACGCTTTTGAACGACTCTCGGAACGGACAAAGACCTCTATTCTCTATCCACTTGCAGAGGCTCAGTATAATGAAGAAAAAGGGAAACAAGCGCTGGCCTCAGGAGAAATGGATGCCCCCGGCTTCACATTGAAAGATCTTGATGGGAAAGATGTGAGTCTTTCTGATTTCAAAGGTAAATGGGTTGTGCTCGATTTCTGGGGGAGTTGGTGCATCTGGTGTATCAAAGGATTTCCGGAACTGAAAGAGGCCCATGAAAAATATGGTGATAAACTCGTCATCATTGGCATTGACTGCAATGAAAGCGAGGACGATTGGAAAGCGGGAGTTGCCAAATATCAACTTCCCTGGGTGAATGTATACTGTCCTCAAGACAATCCTCTTATGACAGAATACGGCATTCAGGGTTTCCCCACCAAAGCAATTGTTGGACCGGAAGGAAAAATCCGCAACATTACTGTAGGCCATAATCCGGAATTCTTTACTATTCTGTCAAATCTTATTGGTGAGTAATTTGTGATTTGATCCAAAATCGTGGCAAACACATGCAAGAAGACTTTAAAATGTCTATGCATGTGTTTGCCACGATTTTAAATTACTAATAAAGTTAGTTTCCCTTAAATAGTCAATTGGCTATAAAACAAAAACCGGTCTATAAGACCGGTTTAAAGAAAGGGTGGAAGATGGGGCTCGAACCCACGACCTACGGAACCACAATCCGTCGCTCT
>CAZQSD010000143.1:0-7044 GCA_964595885.1 uncultured Sangeribacter sp. | reverse complement strand
CTTAAAATTTCTTTTTCAGTCGTCTACAACCTCCTTCCGCAAGAAAATAAAAGTTTTTAATGTTCGTATCTCTCTAAATTAGCGACTCACTCCCTGTGTGTCCCCTTATGGAACGGAGACTTTCCAGCCTCAGCACCATTTCGATTGCAAAATTACTAAAAAATTCCAAAACTTCCAAATGAAGTTGTTTAAACCACTTCAATGGTGACTACTTCTTTTGATAATGATATGACGCACTATTTTGCCTCACGAAAGATAGACAAATGATTATAAAAACTGTATAAAAATGGTAAATCCGAGCAAAAACAGTAAATTTTTTTTTGAATTGGTCTGAAAAATATGATTTTAATTTTGTTTAACAATTTTTTAATAATTTTTAACTATGCAATGAAGAGTAAAACGGAATATTATATCTACCTTTGTTAAAATTTTTAAAAATTTTGAATTTTCTTCATAATCCTATACGTAATCTCACTTGAAAAATGAAAAAACTTTTACCTATTTTACTATTTGCTCCCATAACGCTGACCGGGCAGTCTCAGATCCTTCTTAACTCTGAGATTGAATCTAAATTTCCGGAGGCTATGGCAAATGGCCTTTCTATCCCGCAGGGATGGAAATCCATAGGAATCGACGCGATTCCTTCAGGTCAATTTGCGGAGCTTTTCTCCAATTATAGTCAGAACTCTTCTTTTTCAATATTTGAGAAAGACCAGTTGACAGCTGCGTTCACTCCTTCAGAGTTTGAAGGGGGAGTTGCCAACAACCAGTGGTTGATAACTCCTGAATTCGAAGTGACCGCAGATCCTATGCTCATCACTTACACTGTAGCTGCATGTGGCAATTCGGTCAATAATAATTTCAGCATCTTCGTTTCTGAGGATGGTGAAGACATAAATGACTTTTATGAGATTATGGGTAGCTCCGTAAAAGGAGATGGTGGTAAAATGGTAAGCACTAAGCGCAGATTCGTGCTCGACGGTTATGCCGGTGAAAAGGTGCGTCTGGCATTCATAAGCAAGGGCAACTCCTCGGGTATGGTCGGTTTCAGCGACATATCCGTAGCTCCATATTATCTCGTTCTCGAAGACGCTGGGGCTGCCAAAAGTATCATCATAGACGATGATCACAAAGATATTGCATTTACAGTGAAGCTTTCAACTCCGGTGGCTGCTAAAGGTCTGAATGCAGTCTTGACTACTACTGCCGGATATGAGTCAACATTCACTTATAGCCATCCTTTGACTGCTACAAGTGAGACTGAGATTGCTATTAATTTCCCTTCAATCGAAATGAATGGTGAAATGTCATGTGATTATAAATTGTCTATCACTCCTGACTATAAAGATGCGCCTGCTTCTGAGATCACCGGAAAGATCAACTATGCTCAGCGAGAATACCAAGGTGTGGCTGTAATGGAGGAACTCACAGGCACCTGGTGTGGCTACTGTGTATATGGATTCGGTGTGATGGAATATCTGCAGGATAATTTCACCGGCACCGGCGATGGCCTTGCTGTCGGCATTGCTGTTCACTCCGGCACTGGTACTACAATTGACCCAATGGAAGTCAAAGATATCAGGACTCCTACCCTTGCCCTTGCCAACCAACTCAACTATCCGGGCTTCCCATACATGATTATAAATAGGTCGGTAGGAACTCACCCGATCAATGCCGTGGATCTGTGCGGAAAAATTATGGCTCAGAAATCTTACGCTAAAGTGGAAATATCAAGTGTGGAGTTTGATCTGGCCTCTTCAGCTGTGAAGGTAGATTTTGACTCGTATCTCTCATTCAGCGCCAACCAACCCAGCATAAATGTCTTGGCATATGTGACCCAAAACGGAATGACGGGAGCCGGACGCAACTGGCTGCAGAAGAATTATCTTAACACTTATACTAAGGAAGATATCATAAAGGAGATGGGAAGTGAACTTCTTCCTTATTTTGATCCCTACATCGACCGTCAGGAAACCGTTATAATAATGGACTATCCCGATGTTGCCAGAGCTATCTTCCCGTCGTTTGGAGGTGAAAGAATAGAAGGAGATTGGATTGCTGACACTCCGAAGAAGGGATATATGGAATTCGAAATGCCCGCTAATGTCACAGACTGGGAAAAATCGATGATTTCTATTATTTTGACAAATGACGCCACTGGCGAGATCATCGCTGCCGACCGTATAGGTGCTTCTCAATATAAGACTGATGGCTCAGCTGTAAGCTTGGTCAGTGCCAAAGCCCCATTGTATATCAAAAAGCATAATGATGGCAATGTCGAGATAATGGCTCAGGCTGAAGGTATGGTCGAGATATATTCAGTTGATGGCAGAAGAATAGTGTCTGCGCCAATTCAAAAAGGCTCAAATATGATCTGTCTCGGATCTAAGCGTGGAATGTATGTCGTAAAAGTTTCTTCCGATAATTTTACACAGTCAACTAAAATTCTTTTCTAATACGAGAGTCAAGATATGGGTTGATTAAGCCTCGGCCCGTATTTTGACCGGAAATACCCAACTTGTAAACAACTTTTTAATTTTATTTCTTATGAAGAAAAATTTTACTTTAGCAGCGATCTGCTGCGCGTTGGCAGCTATGAATGTCCACGCAGCAGTTGACGAACCGACTACTGACGTAGAAGGAACAGAGAAATCCTACACCAAGATTTCCACTTTCTGGGCCTACGGCACCATAATGGGTGAGCAAATTGACGAAGATGTAGAGGTCGTTTTCGGCGATGAAGGAATGGTGTATTTCAAAAACTTCCTCAACAACTATGACACATACATCGAAGGCAAAATGGATGGCGACAAGATCTTGATGGATTTGCCCCAGGTTGAATACAGCGATGAGTGGTATGGCGATCAGGTTCTTAGTCTCCTTGTGGAAGTGGCTCCTCCTGCGATTTATGCAGATTTTTCAGAAGTATGGTATGGGCTCCCGGCCGACGACTCTGACGAACCCAAAACTATTGTCTTCAACATAACGGAAGATGGCACTATCGTATGGGACAATCCTGATGGAAAATATGCACTTGGCGCTGTTCCGGTGCCTGACTATATGGATATGGGCGCTATAATGGCTTTCACTGCTTTGAAATTCGTTCCTGAAGGAGTCTCAAAGGTTGAGATTGCTGGCAATGGAGTCGTAGAAAACGTGAAATACTACGATATGAATGGCCGTCAGATATCTCAGCCCTCTGCTTCCGGAATTTATATCCGCGTGTCTACTCTTGGCAACGGAGTTAAAAAGGCTGAGAAGATTTTGGTCAAATAATAGATAATCTTCAATAGCATTACCAATTCAACTTAATAAGGCAGGGACCGGTGGCTGCCGTGTCCTGCCTTTTCTTATTAACCCCTACGGAAAAATAATACCACATTAAATCACGCCAGAATGAAAAAAGTAACTGTTTTATTCCTGACTTTAGTGATGGCAGCGACAAGCTCCATGCTTGGAGAAGTGCCGAAGACAATCCAGGAGGCAATGTCGCAAATTCATGAAGGAAAAGCTTTGAAAATGCCTGCCGGTAAAAAAATATACCAACGGGAGACAAAAGACAAAAACCTTATCATTCCTTCCGAAAGAAGCTTGGCTCAAGAGGCTTTTAAGATTGATAAAGTTGATGACAGCCAATTGAATAATCTCTCTTCCCGTCCGATGAAAGTCACTGCCGGCGGATCAGCTATCTTTGGATTCTGTAATTTTTCTCTTGACCAGACTGTCTCTCCTATGGGACTATACGAACTTGAGCCGGATGGTATCAAGCTAAAATGGCGCGACAAGTTCTTTTATTCAGATTATTATTGCATCGACAGCGGGTTCCTCATCGACGACCAGTTGATAGGATGTGCTGTCAATTCTTTCATGGGATATATTTTCGGATATTCAAGGTTGGTCCATGACTTTGAGACTGGCGAACTCCTGAGCCGCATTGATTATGATTACAATGATCCAAACGTGGTGATATATGAGATGCTGGCTCATAATACGGTTGATGGTTACGTCTATGGCATTTCTTATGATTCCGAGGCGAAATACTACTGGTATCGCACCACTACATCGGATTTCGGAAGCGGTGAAAAGATAAGGGAGGTGCCTGATGATATCACTGCTATGTGCTTCAACGCTACAGACAACGCTTTCTATGCCCTGACTACTTCCGGAGATTTTGAAAGAATCGACGTCGATGGTTCAGTGACTCCATTGTTCAGACTTGATATTCCTCAGGTTGACTTCCGGTATATGGCAGGCCTCGTCTACAGTCCTATCGAGAAAGTATATTATGCCAGCCTTAGCAACAATATCGAGGATATGCCAATGGGATATATTGCTACCATCAGTCTTCCTGAAAAGAAAGTCAAGAATTTGTGGCAGCTTCCTTATGCCAATCAGTTCAAGACCCTTATCACTACCGATGAGACTGATGAAAATCCCCTCAAGCCCGAGACTCCTGCTGTCGACAAGATTTCATTTGAAAACGGATCGACAAGTGGCTACATCGATTTCCTGATGCCGACAAAGACATTGGGTGGCACTGCTTTGGAAGGGACTCTTCATGCGTTCCCTTCTGTAAATGGTGCGCCGGTTGGCGCATCTGAAGGATATGAATCCGCTCCCGGTGAGATCTTGCGTGTGGAATATAGCGATCTTCCTGAAGGGAAAGACAGCTTCAAGCTATATGTAAGCGATGGTAAATATACCAGCCGTACACTCACCACATCATTCTGGGTAGGCAATGATAATCCGGAGCCTCCTACGAAAGTGGTCTTGACTGATCACAACGTTACCTGGAAAGCTGTTAAGAAAAGTGTGCACAAAGGTTATATTGCACCGGAAGAAATTGTCTATAAGGTCTACATCAATGATGAGTATAAGGGTGAGACAAAAGATACTGAAATGAGTATTTCTCTCCCTACCGACTTAACATACGCTGCTTATACTGCAAGTGTGATCGCTGATTTCCGTGGCAAGGAATCGACCCCGGCTTTCTCTAACAGTGTAGTATCAGGCAAACCCTATGACCTTCCCTTGTATTTCAAGGCAACCGAAGAGTCTGAGAAGTTGTGTACTATCATAAACGTCAATAATGACCCGGCATATTGGAACTTCAACTCCGCTTATGATGCTTTCAATATTGGATGGAGCACTAAAGGCAATAATAATGACTGGATCATTCTGCCTGCATTCGAAGCGACATCGACAGATGTATATTATACTCTGACTTTCGAGACTACAAGATTCGTACCCTCACTGACCGACGAGTTCCTGTCTGTTCATTGTGGCACCGAACCTACAGTCGCCGCAATGACGACAGAGATAGTTCCTACATTTGCTCCAACCACAGGATTGAAAGATTTCGAACAGATCAGAGTCCTCTTTAAGGCAAGTGAGGTTGGACCTTGCTACATAGGCTTCCACTGTACATCTGCTCCCAACCAATTTGGTCTCCTCATCAAGGATATCAGCATTGTTGATGATAATGTGACTGACAACTCTCCGGCACAGGTGCTCAATCTTGACGCGCAGCCTTTTGAAGAAGGTGTGCTTAAAGCCACTATCGCCTTCAATCTCCCAAGAAAGACTATCGGAGGAGAGTCAATCTCCAAGGATACTGAGGTGTCAGCTACTGTGACATGTAAAGATGTTGTGAAAGTGTCGGGACGTCCCGGCGAACGTATTTCAGTAGTGGTAGATACAGATCAAGGCTACAATCCGATTTCTGTTATGTCTTCCATCGGAGATCTTGGATCTCTTCTGTCGGAGACAAGCGTATATACCGGAGTGGTGACTCCCGAGACTCCGGTCATCACCGATCTCATTACTTCGCCCGACATGCAGTCAATCACACTTAAGTGGAACAAGGTGACCACCGGAGTAAATGGTGGATATGTCGATCCCTCTGATATCAAATACTCCATCTACACTATGTCTTACGACTTCTGGGGCAATCAAGTGTGGAAGGAATATGAGCAGGTTGGCGATGCCACAAGTTATACCTACACTTGTGCGCCAGACACTCCTTTGCAGCTGTTCTACATTGGTGTCAGCTCGTACAATTCAGCCGGAAGCAACGGTTCTATCAGGGCTCAGATGGCGCAAATAGGCACTCCATATTCTTTGCCACTCGTGGATAATTTCACTTATGGTTATCTTGAATATCCTACTTGGATGACAATTAATCCTTTCGAAAATTATCGTGCTGAGTTTGAATTCATGGAAGTAGTGGAGATTGGTAATCTTGACATAGATGCAGAATACCTTTTGATGGCTGTCGGCAACCCCGGCGACAAGGCAAGGCTTGCTGTTCCGCGTTTCCAATCATTTGGAGTTAATGATGCCAAAGTTTCGCTGACACTCTACACCGGTGAGAATGCAGCGCCTGTGACCGTATATGCAGGCTATACAGGAGCACCGAAGTTGATCAATATGGGCTCTGTAGTAGCTAATCCTGAAGGACCTGACTTCACTACTGTGACTTTTGATGTCCCGAACGAGGCTATGGAGAAATATTGGGTTCAGATTTATATAGACACTGAATTGACAGATGCTCGTAGCTTATGTCTGCTTAAAGATATTTCTATCACTGGCACCAGCGAATCTGGCGTGGCTGGAGTGATTGACATGACAGGCTCCGTTTATGGAGGCGAGGGTGTGATAAATATCTCAGGTCATGTTGGCGAGAGAATACGCATTGCTTCTGTTGGCGGTCTTCAGATAGCAGATTTCACAGCGAAGAGTGATGTAGTCAATTATCCCGCAGCAAAGGGTATCTATGTGGTCTCTACAGATACTGCCACTGCTAAGGTCGTAGTGAAATAAAAGAAAAATCCTGTTCAGTTTATTATGATAAGAGCGCGGCAACAGTGCCGCGCTCTTGCTTTTCAATAATTAACCCCAAAACCTAACGTAGACTACCAAACTGAGCAAATAATGGCAATGATAGCCATAATGATCCAAACAAAGCAACTCATATCTCTATTTTTAATCTTGGTTCTTGACTCTTCATCAGGGGTTATCCTGAAGCATTCTCGTTGACTCAAG
>CAZQSD010000142.1:0-7051 GCA_964595885.1 uncultured Sangeribacter sp. | reverse complement strand
TTTTATTAGATTCATAGAATAATGTATTGGTTACGAATGCAAAATTACTACATAAAATCGGATCTGACTATGTAAAATGATGATAATCGTTTGGTTTTATTTTTACTAACTTACTGTAGATCAGGACCCGACAAACAGTCAATTTGGCTTTTTAATGTAATCAGCTGATAATCAATGTAGTATTTTATTATAAAAGACAAAATTTTATAACAATTTGTTTTACAGTAACTTATCATAAATATGATAAATATCGGTCCCTTTTTTCAGGACTCAGCAACTTTATCTTATCTTTCAGTCTCCTCTTACGGTTGTAGACAGCCTCAATTTTATCCTCCTTCAATAGAAGTGAGATTGCAGGATTGGAAAGACGCAAAACTGAGAAAAGGAAGAGTCGATAATCGGCATCCTTAAGATTTGGAAGGTCGGTATTGAAATCCGTATACAGATTGTCACAAACTGAGTCCACTTCGTTTTCTAATTCTTTTATCTTCTCACTTCGGATGGAAAGTTCATTAATAAAGTTAGTGATTGCATCGGCCATCTTCTGTTTAGCCACTTTCGAATCAGAGTTACGCAGCATAATACCCGTTAACTCTTCAAGCCACGCATATTTAGTAGACAAAAGACTTTTTATTATGGCTATTCCTTCCGTATTCTCTTGCCAGCTCTTATTAAGGGATTCGCTTAGCTGTTCCACAAACAGAATTTTCTGATCGATTTCACGCTGCTGACGCCTATAGACAAGTAGCCCAATAAATATCAATAGCGTCAATATCACAGTAAATACGACTATAATAAACCACGTCCGAAATCGAGTAGCCGTCAACTCTGCATCTTTGACTTTCCGGCTCATTTCAAAATAATCAGAAAGAGAACCAATCAAATTTCGGCTCATAGTAATCCGCAGAATGCTGTCAGAGACATGATTAACACATTCTGCCTCTCTTAAGGCCTCCTCAAATTGTCCCCTTTGACTATAAACAGTATAACGAATCAGATCCTTTACTCCCGGATTTGTATCTGATATTTCATCTAAAAGAGCAAGAGCCTCCTCCCCCCTCCCTTGATGAGCCATCACACGACACAGATTTAATGAATCTGAACATTCTGCAAACTCCCCATTACATATCTCTCTTAAAATGGGGTACGCTTCTGAATATTCTCTCTCTTTAATTAAAATTTGCGCCTTAATTTGAAGTGCCCTATAATACAGACATGGATCCAAATTAAGAATAGCAGAATCAATAACCTGTTCTGCAATAGCGTTGGCTTTGCGCATATAATCATTATTCCCGTACGCCCTGCTCAAATCCAATAAAGCATAGTTCAGATAAGGTTGCCTGCCACTTCTTTGTATATACTCATATTCCTTTCTCGCAAATGATAATTCCTCAATGCGGTTATATGTTTCCATATAAATATTCGAGATGCCACGACATGCCATACCGGCCCAAAAGATGCTGTCCTTCTGTTCCGCTATCTCCTTAGCCTTATAATACGACAGCATTGCCTCCGGATAAAGTCCGGCACGCTGCTGCACACCTCCACGATAGAAATATGCAGCCATAAGACGAGGTATGTCCTTAGATGACTCATAATACTCCACAGCCACTGAGATCAGAGAGTCATCTGAGAGAGGATGATAATTCTTGACCATTACCTGTGTGTAAAGTAAAGCATAACGCGCATATTCCTCTCCTTTTGCAAGACTGTCGGGAAAAATCGTCTTAAGTATTGAGAGAGCAGAGTCAGGAGATGGTTCAATAAGGCGCTCCGCCAGATCAAGACGGTCGGTCATTGCAGAACGACTACTGCAATTAGAAAAAGTTATTATAGTAATGAATAATATGAATAGAGCTATAATGCGGGGCATAATAGAAGTATGTGTTAGTGGTGTAGGAGGAATGATACTGCAAAGTTAAGTAATTTTTTGATAAGGCGTGCCGATCAGGAGTGGAAATATGGGTGGGCAGGATAAAAAAATAGATTTTTATGATAATGAAGATTAGGCAGTTATGAAAAAGTTTAAAAAAAAGTTTTGTCAGTATCAAAATAATGCGTAACTTTGCAGCCGGGTGAGTCCTTCACGACTTGCTCCCCGTAAATCCCCCAGGTCTTGACCGAAGCAAGGGTAGCGGGTTGAGCTGTGCGATGTAGGTCGCTCGCCCTTTTGCCTCTTTAGCTCAGTTGGCCAGAGCACGTGATTTGTAATCTCGGGGTCGTTGGTTCGAATCCGACAAGAGGCTCAAAATGCTGCTTGCAGCATAGCGTTGAATGTTTTTCATAATTTTGTTTTGGCGGCGTGTTTGTGAAAGCATGCCGTTTTTTCTATTTGTTTCTATTTATGTTTACATATAATATAACTTTCGTGATGGCTCCGCAAGAGGAGGGAGCTTTCACGCGTTGGCTGCGTCAGGCAGCCGCCGATAAAGATTCAGAACTCAACAATGCGGAAAACCTCCGGCTGCAGAAAGTAGTGAGGATCGGAGGCCAGCAACCTGATGCCGATCATGGCCTGAGCATAGCCCTGCAGGCAGACTTCACTTCAGAAGAGGCAGCCGAGGAATGGGGCGAAATCGTGATACCGATACTGACCGGAAGTTTCATGACGAAATTCGGCCCTAATGCCGCCTTCTTTACAACTTTGCTTGAGACAACGGTGTTTTATGAATAAGGATATACCGACAGCGCAATATGAGCGGGTGATAATGGGCATAGACCCCGGCACAAACGTGATGGGATATGGTGTGCTGGGTGTCAACGGGAAGAAACCGGAGGTGGTGGTCATGGGAGTCATCCAGCTCAATAAGCTGGAAAGCCATTACCGCCGCTTAGGACGCATCTTCGAACGCGTCACCGGCCTCGTGGAGCAATACTTGCCCGATGAATTGGCAATTGAGGCACCTTTCTGCGGAAAGAACGTGCAGTCGATGCTGAAACTCGGCCGCGCCCAAGGAGTGGCTATGGCGGCTGCCCTGGCACGCGACATACCCATCGCGGAGTATGCACCTCTCTCGATAAAGCAGTCAGTGACCGGCAACGGGGGCGCATCGAAGGAACAGGTGGCAAACATGCTGAAGTATATCCTTAAGATTCCTCAGGAGCGCATGCCGCATCTTCTCGATGCTACCGATGCCTTGGCGGCCGCCTTGACCCATTTCTACGAGACTGCAAAGCCACAAGTGGAGAAGGGGGCAAAGTCATGGGCACAGTTTCTGGCGCAGAACCCTGACCGTATAGTGAAACGCTAAATCATAAATTAAACCCAAAATATGGACAGATATAGAAAAGCAATTGCCGACAGCAGAGTCATCACAGATGATGCTGTCGTGGCAGAAGAAGTGAAGAAGATTGTGGAGAAGGCACCTGAGTATGCCACTCCCGAGGTATATAATTTCCTGTTCGGCTCAATCGACCTGACAACGCTGAGCACGGAAGACAGCGAGAACAGCGTAAAGGATTTTACGCAGCGTGTGAATGATTTTGAGGAAGAATATCCACAATTTGAGCATGTGGCAGCCATCTGCGTCTACAGCAATTTTGCAGAGGTGGTAAGCTCCACTCTTGAAGTCAGTGGAGTAGACGTGGCAGTAGTGGCCGGCGGGTTCCCCTCAAGCCAGACTTTCACTGCCGTAAAGGTGGCAGACGTTGCATTGGCAGTGGCCGGCGGAGCCAATGAAGTTGACGTGGTCATGAACCTCGGCTATTTCCGCGACGGCAACTATGAAGACCTCTGCGACGAGCTTATAGAATTGAAGCACACGGCGAAAAGCGCTCGTATGAAAGTGATTCTCGAGACAGGGGCATTAAAGACAGCAGAAGCCATCAGAGACGCCTCAGTGCTGGCAATGTGGAGCGATGCGGACTTCATCAAGACCTCAACCGGAAAGATCTATCCCGGGGCATCTCTGGAAGCCGCATGGGTGATGTGTCAGTGCATCCGGGAATACTATCAGCAGACCGGACGCAAGGTAGGGTTCAAGGCAGCCGGCGGCATCCGCACAGCAGAAGATGCCCTGCGGTATTATGCAGTGGTAAAAGAGGTGCTCGGCGACGAATGGCTGACCCATGATCTGTTCAGGATCGGGGCAAGCAGCCTTGCCAACAACCTTCTGAGCGCAATGACAGGCGAAGATAAAAAGTTTTTCTGACCCGGATCAGATGCCTTCAATGACATCCTCATAGCCATAAGCGGCCAGCACGCTCTTAAGCTCATCGATGTCGATGCGTGTGAAAACATAGGTGCGGGAGTAGTCAAGATCAAAACCCTCCTGCGCCTGTTTTATTACCGCTCCGAGAATCTCGCTCTTCGACATGCCGTCATACTTGTCGTCCATGAGATTGTCAGCCCACACCCATGTCATCTCATCAGAATCAAGCGAGGTGACCTGATAGATATCCGGCTGGGTCTCTATGTCTACATAGAGCAGGAAATTATATCCCGGCTCATAGTAATAGGCATCATAATCGAGCTTTGCCACTTCATTTTCAGGATCAATCACTGTGAGCTTATAGCAGATGTTGGGCAGCTCGAAATAAAAATAATTTCCATCGTCACTTCTCCATGCGCCGCATATGTCTTTTTCAGAACGCGGGGCCGGCTCATCGCTGCTGCATGACGACACCATCGCCATGCACATCGGCAGCAACAGAGTGAATATTTTCAAAAGATATTGTTTCATCTTTACATTTAAGTTAAGAAAAGGCACCCTGTCGGGGGGTGCCTTTTAATATAAAGAAACGTTGAGTGATTATTCCTTATACTTCTTGAAGATGATCGCAGCATTGTGGCCGCCGAAGCCAAATGTGTTAGACAAGACAGCGTTTACGTCTTTCTTTTCAGCCTTGTTGAAAGTGAAGTTAAGATCGTAGTCCACCTCCGGATCATTGTCACCCTCCTCATGATTGATTGTCGGAGGAATAATACCGTCAGTGATTGCTTTCACGCTAAATATGGCTTCCAGGGCACCGGCAGCACCGAGAAGGTGTCCTGTCATAGATTTCGTGGAGCTGAGATTCATCTTATAGGCATGGTCGCCAAACACCATCTTGACTGCCTTGGCCTCGCCGATGTCACCCACCGGGGTCGATGTGCCGTGAAGATTGATGTAATCAATATCCTCGGGCTTCATCTCAGCGTCTTTGAGAGCGTTCTCCATTACGATACGCGCTCCGAGTCCTTCCGGATGAGTGGCAGTGATATGGTAGGCATCGGCACTCATGCCTCCGCCGGCAACCTCTGCATATATGTGGGCTCCTCTTGCTTTAGCATGCTCGAGTTCCTCAAGCACAAGGGCGGCAGCTCCTTCGCCGATCACGAATCCATCGCGACTTCCGGAGAAAGGACGGGATGCCCCTGCAGGATCGTCATTGCGTGTTGACAATGCCTTCATGGAGTTGAAACCACCCACGCCGGCGGGGAATACAGCTGCTTCAGCACCACCTGCCACAATCGCATCAGCCATGCCCAGACGCACCAGATTGAATGCATCAATCAAGGCATTATTGGAAGATGCGCAAGCCGAGACAGTCGCAAAATTGGGACCATGAAAACCATGATCAATAGAGATGTGGCCGGCAGCAATATCGGCAATCATCTTGGGGATGAAGAAAGGATTATATTTCGGACCCTGTTCTTCTCCATGGATTGCAAAATAGCCTGCCTCCTCCTCGAAAGTGTGCAACCCGCCGATTCCGGCAGCGAAGATCACACCCACACGGTTTTTGTCGATGTCTTCGTTGTCAAGCTTCGCATCCTCGATAGCCTCATTGGCAGCCACGAGTGCATACATGGCATAGAGGTCGAGAGTGCGTGCCTTCTTACGGTCGAAATGGTCAGAAGGATTGAAATCCTTCACCTCACAAGCAAACTGGGTCTTGAATTTCGACGCATCGAAATGCGTGATAGGACCGGCCCCGCTCACGCCGTTTACAGCATTTTCCCATGTAGTCTCGACGTCCTTACCTATTGGGGTGAGCGCTCCGAGTCCGGTTACTACTACTCTTTTTAATTCCATATCGGGAAATTGGGGTTATTATTTCTGGTGCTCCTCGATGTAAGAGATAGCGTCACCTACAGTTGTGATCTTCTCAGCGTCCTCGTCAGGAATTGTGATGCCGAAAACTTTCTCGAACTCCATGATGAGCTCTACAGTGTCGAGAGAATCTGCACCGAGATCCTTGCTGAATTCTGCGTTGGGAGTAACTTCGTTTTCATCAACAGTGAGTTTGTCGACGATGATTGCTTTTACTCTTGACTCAATATCTGCCATAATTTCTAAATTGAATGGTTAAAAATTAATTTTTCAGTTTTTTCCGGCTGCAAAGTAAACGAAAATTTTTCAATTAAAGAAATATTTCCCTAAAAATTGCACAAAAAAGTAGTTTTTGCGCAATTTCTGCTTAAAGATGATTTGGTTTTAAGCATAATTCATACTATTTTTGCAGTGAAATAACCATCTCAATCATTTTCTCTCATAACCTAACCCCAATTAGTATGAAAGGAACAGGACGACACCTTTACATTAATCCAACTAATAATCCATGTCTGCGGCTATTCGTACTTATTATGGTTGTGTTGTGGATGAGTTTCGCAACCAACCTCGTATTTGGGGATAAGAAGAATCCGGCCAGCGTAACAATGTATGATGGTCTCAGCCGTGAGTTGGAAGACTCGCTGATTAAGGCACTACGGGAAGTTAATTTGAGAAAGTATTATGTCAAAAAAGAAGCTGAATTCCGAAATAAAGGAAATTATGGTGATATCGTAAATATGTCTAATTGGATAGAAGACCATCTACATAAAGATAATATTGAGGGAATAACCTTGATATATGAGCTGAGATCTGCCGCCTACGCATCAATAGGAGATTATGAAGCCATGTTTGATGATATTGAAAAATCATTAGACATACAAAAGGATGACAGCCTAAAATTCCGTGATGGTGTATTATATTTGTGGTTATTGGATTTTCACGTGACAAATAAACAATTTGATCTTGCTCAACAATATCTTGACAAAGCTAAAAAAATCGTTTTTGAACATACAATA
>CAZQSD010000141.1:0-7276 GCA_964595885.1 uncultured Sangeribacter sp. | reverse complement strand
TCATACGCATATATAATTTTTGCAAATCTAAGAAATCATATCCAAATATGCAAAACAAACGGCAGCAAATCACTTGGCTGCCGTTTGAAAAAAATATATTAAATCAGAATCGCATATCTTATACGTTTATTCTTCCCGTAGATAGACAACCGGATTGGTTCTCACAGCCTTCATAATATTTAGAGTTACGACAATGGACACTATCATTATGACAACTACGATGCATAGGATAGTATATATCGGTGCAATACTTACCTTATCCGTAAACCTTGACAACCATTCATTGCCTATAATCAATGACACAGCACCCCCAAGCACGAGTGCCGGAATAGCAACCTTAAGGATATCCATACAGAACAACTTCAAAATATCCTTATCAGACGTTCCGCTCACCTTACGTATGGCAATCTCCTTGCGGCGACGTTGCACCTCATCGGTGGTGAAACCTATCAAACCGATCAGCGCTATAAGCAAAATCGCCACACCCACAATCATTACAGCCTGCCCAAATCGCTTAGTTGGCTCCATTAATGCGTTAATGCTATCAGAATAAGGATAAAGATACCTTTCTCCTTCTCCAATTACTTCATTTATTACATTCTGAGCCAATCTCATATTTTCAGGTGTAATTTCTGTGAATCTAACATAAGCATCTCCATATGGGAAGAATACCGGAAACATTACGGCTGCACGTTTATCTGATGAATCATCTTCAAAGCCTCCCCTTCGCATATTCTCAATAACACCACAAATGGTAAAATCAACCTGAGCTCCACCATGTTCCGTGATATGAAAGGTCTTACCTATCAAATTAGAATCCTTTTCATCGAAATGATCGCGCATCACGTCAATAAATCTCTCTTCCACAATTACCTCATAAGTTGTGGAATCCACACCCTCTCTGAAAGGACCGCCTTGCAGGAATTTTATCCCCATTACATCAAAAATCTCCGGATTAGCCCAATACAAGTCTGCAACGTTTACTGCATTTTCTTCATGATTCTCAGTCCATACGTTATTCCCTGATGCAATTCTACTAAAATCTGAATAGGCTGTGGCCACCCCCTCCACACAACTTAGCTTCTTAAGTTCAGATATAATTGTAGGCGCCTTTTCAGTAGGAATGCCTCTTAATTCCAAAACGCCAATATTCTTGTATTCAAAACCCATATCAAGATTACCCATAAGACGATATTGCCGCCCTACGAGAACCAATAGACACAGGATCATTCCCGAGGCAAAAAACTGCACACCGAGCATTCCCAATTTCCATCCTCTCCGACTTCTTGCACTTCCCCTGAAAGCATGTGCCACCGGGGTTCTACAGTATATCCAGGCCGGGATAATGCCGGTAAGAATAAATAGTATTGCACACACTCCGGCCTCAACCAACCAAATATTCTTCGTTGCAAATAATTGGGCAGGCGTATATCCTAATATATTCCTACAGAAATCTGAGAAACAAAATTCTATCAACAGCGCCAAACCCACAGAGATAAACAATGGCAGAAGACTCTCTATAATAACCATGCAAAAGAGTTTTCCATTTGAAGTGCCATAACACTTTCTGATTGCCATCTCTTTGGAACGCTTGCCAACCTGCCCAATGGCAATCAAAAGATAGTTAACCCCGGCACTCAGCAATATAATTATTGCAAGAAGCACAACCAATTTCGCACCATCCAAAGAAGAAAACATTCCTACTAAAGGGCGTGCATGCATATCAAAATGATATGCATCCAACTCCTCTCTATCAACGTTCTCTTCAAGCATTTTCCTTATACCCGGCTTTATTTCATCAGGAGTTATACCTTTTGCCAATTTGACAAAACTTAAATAACGGTCATTACCAACCCAATTTTCACGTCCGTCGCCTGAGAACAGCGGTAGTGTGGATAAACTTAGATAAACTGCATTTCCTATCGACGAGTTTAAGGGGAAATCTTTGTAGACACCTCCGATAGTAGTCTTAAAGTCAGGCCACTCAGAAGCATATAACTGTTTCCCTATTACCTCCCCTCCAATTTTCTCTGCCAAAGATTCAGGAATCATGCATTGAGCTACAACCGACAGAGCTTCATGAGGATCACCGGAAACAATATCTGTCTTTATAACATCGAAAAAACAACTGTCAGCAAACATTATCGCTTCTACTTCAACTGAATTATCCTCTTCAGTTTTCAGTAGCCTGTTCCCCGACATATACGTTATTCTCGTGGCTGCCTCGACCTGAGGGATGTATCTCTTCATACCAGGGGCAATAGCGCCAGGAGTCTGTGGATATTCCATATATTCCCCATTGCGTGTAACGCTCTCACAGATACGATAGATCCTTTCGGAATCAGGAAGGAAAACATCATACGTCTTCTGAAAATATATTTTTGCTACAAGAAGAAACCCTATGGACATACCTAATGAGAGGCAGAATATCTTTGTCAGGTTTCTTCTAAAATCAGACATAAAAAATCTAAACATAATTACATAAGGTTATTAAGGTTGTCCACAATCTGACCGTCAAACAGATTTACAATATAATCAGCATGTGCAGCATCTTTCTGAGAGTGAGTCACCATAATTATTGTGGCTCCGTCTCTGTGAAGCTCATTAAGAAGCTGCATCACTTCATTGCCGTTGGTTGAATCAAGATTTCCAGTCGGCTCATCGGCAAGTATCATACCGGGCTTTGAAACAATTGCGCGTGCAATCGCCACACGCTGTTGCTGACCTCCTGATAATTGTGAGGGATAATGACAACTCCTGTGGGATATTCCCATTCGCCTCATTGCCTCATCTACTCTTTTATTCTTCTCCTCCTTAGAGAGTTTTAAGTTATTGAGTGGAAGCATTATATTGTCGCGAACATTCATCTCTTCAATAAGATTGAACGACTGGAATATGAATCCTATGCGTCCGTTTCTCCAGTTGGTGCGTTCCTTCTCCGGAAGATTTGCCACTTCCCTGCCGTCAAGCATGTAGCTGCCCTTGGTCGGATTGTCAAGAAGACCCAATATATTGAGTAGCGTTGACTTACCACAGCCAGATGGGCCCATGATGGCTACAAAGTCGCCATCATTCACCGTCATTGTCACATCATTGAGAGCGACTGTCTGCACACTGTCGGTCTTGAAAACTTTCTCAAGATTTTTGATTTCGATTTTCATATTTTTATAGTTTTGAGGTTTTGAAGTTGTGGATATATTGAATTATTAATCACTGATTTATGATTATTTTATCGGCCTCTCCAAAGTTTAGGTAAGAGCTTGTAATCACACGCTCACCAGGTGATAAGCCTTCTATGATTTCGTAGAAACGTGGATTTTGTCTTCCTATTTTTATCTCTCGACGGGTTGCACTCTTTCCATCTTCGCCCACCACATATATCCATTTACCCCCGGTGGCCTGATAGAAGGATCCTCTTGGAATCATGACCGCCTGCACTGGATCGCCAAGCATAAGATCAATCGGGAAACTCTGTCCTACCCTTATATTATCATTTGCGTCGTCACTGATTGACAGATCTGCTCGAAACTGCCCCTCAGACACTTCAGGGTAAACTTTCTTTATCTCCACGTCATACTGGCGATTCTGTTTCATGGTCTTACCTTTCAACCCGGGTTCTACCCTATCAATATAGTGCTCATCTATCTTTACCACGACTTTGTAATTGTCAAGAATATTTATTTGCCCAACCTGCTCCCCGGCAGAAATATTCTGTCCTAATTCTGCTGTCAAACTGCCGAGTTGACCCGAGTGGGAAGCCCTTACATTCAGATTATCTGCACGCTGACGCACAAGTGAAAAGTTTTGTTGCATATTTGAAAGGCTCTCCCTCATAAGCGATATTTGCACCTCTCTATACATTGAATCCTGACGCAGACGATTTTCAAGCAGATTTAAGCTCTCAACAGCGAGTTTATAATCCTCTTCTGCTTTAAGATACTCTTCACGAGATGTCAAGTTTTCTTCATATAGGGTCTTCTGCTGGTCACGAAGCCGCTTCTTACGGTTAAACTCCGTCCTTGCCGACAGCAAATCCTGCTTTACTTGCAGCCGTTCCTTTTCCATAGCCAACTCAGTGTCGCGCAACATATTCTGTTTCTCAGCAAGCTGCGACTCCGAATCAAGTATTTGCTGTTGGAGATTAGGATTATGAAGAATTAATATAATCTGTCCTTCTGTGACGGTAGTTCCTTCCTCCACAAGTTTCTCTTTAACAATACCCGTTTCCAGCGCCGACACCTGCACGATTGTGCCCGTCTCAACTTTGCCATTAATACGTATGTAGTCGTTAAAGGAACCCTCTGTCACATCTTCTATCAGTAACCCTGCGGAATCAGTGTGGTAGGTGGAAGTAGTCGAGTTGATTAATCCCCATGTGATCAAGGCTGCGGCTATAATGCCCACACCGGCAATCCAACCATACTTTCTTAGCCACCTATGATTCTTTTTAATCTCTATATCCATAGTTTATCAGTTATTCGTTATCAGTTGTCCTCCTTTACAATAGTTAAGCGTGATGAGGCTAATGATTTGCTGAATGCGCTTCCCTTCCATGTTGGCTTTAGCTGCCGAGAGTTTGGCTGCCGAAGTATAGAGGTCAACAGCCGAAGACATTCCCAATTCAAATTTTCTTCTCACTCCCTTGTAAGCTATCTCCTCAGCCTCCACCCTTCGCTGCGCAGCAACAAGTTCCTCTCGTGCTGACATGTAGCTCAGTTCTGCCTCTATTGTTTCCCTTTCCAGTTCATATTTGGCCTGTTCTAACTTCAACTCGCTTTCTTTCAGATTAACACTCGCATATCTGACTGAATGAACAGTAGAAAGACCGTCAAATAATGGGATGGAAATTGAAAGCCCAAGATATTCACCCATATTGTCTCGCCACTGCCTTTTGAAGTTGGGAGTGGAGTAATCAGCACCGAGAAGCTTATAAAATGACGTTGAGACGCCTCCTGATAAAGATATGGTCGGTGAATATTGCCCTTTGGCAGCTTTAAGCTTATATTTCATCTCTTTTATCAGCAACTCAGACTCAGCAATTTTGGGATTAATTGTTATGGTAGCCATCATCTCCTCCGGCATCATGTTATCCTCTACCAGCTCAAGCGGCTCATCACTCAGCTCCATACCCATCTTCCCTCTTAAAGTAAGATAGGATTTTTTAAGAAGATTCTCTCTGTTAAGCAACTCATACTCGTCACTTGCCACCAGAGCTTGAAGCTCTGCCACGTCTGCACCGCTTTTTGTGCCAAGCTCCTCTTGACGCACTACTCCGTCAAGATCTTTCCTGTCACGCGTCAATTGCTCTTCCATCTGCGTCACCATAGCTTTACAATATGTCACCTCGTAGAAGGCACTGATCACTTCAATGGATATCCGATCCTGCTCTACTACCGCATTCTTTTGCATTCTCAATCGTGCAGCTTGTGCAGATTTAAGATTGTTGATATTGACAAGTCCGTCAAAGAGAGGCACCGACATCTGGATCCCGAATCCGGTTGACACTGTCTGCCGATTGTCGTACGTATTAGTTTCAGGGTCAATGTTGCGACCAAAACTAATATTCCCTGAAGCTGAAAATCCGATATAAGGCATCAGCCGTGATGCAGCCAATTTTGCATCTATGTCCGCCTTCTTCACCTCCAAAGCATTAATGCGGTTGGAGTGGGCATTGTCTCGTGCAAATAGCAGGCAATCTCTCAGGGTCATCTGAGAAAATATGCTTGCCGGACAAAGCAGCATGAGCGCTATGATTATATTCCTTTTTTTCATGCCGCGAAATTACCACTTCTTTCTCCCGATTCTAAGTAATAATGTCATAAACCCACTTTTCCACCCCCATTTTGTCTAAATTTTAGACACTCGGAATGAATTTGTATAAATTTAAGGAACTCAGAGAATGAAAAAGAGGATAAAATAGACGGTATTCGAACAAACATTATAACCCGGTTACCACTGTGTTACAATGTTTGAAACCCGATTTTATATTTAATAGAGAGCACAATGGCAAAACTTTTGAAAGACTCTCCTTCTAAGGTCAATAGGCTACTGATGGGGAAAATATGGTTAATGGATTGAATAGTATTATTATATAACAAAACCTGTGTGACCGATAAGGGTAATATGACTAAATAAGGCTAATATCCCAGAAATACCTGCGAAGCAAATTACCAAACTCTATTACATATAAAACATTTGTAATTTTCTTTTTATGATAACTTAGTGGCTTTAAATTCAAGAACTACATTGGTTTAATCATCGATTCGATAAAGGTAATTTCGTCCTCGGATAGATTATACTTTTTGTAGAGTTGCACATCAATCTCTGCTACCGATCTGCTCCAGTCAATATCACTGTTCCATGTGAAATTTTGAGACGGGATAAACTGAAATTTATCTGCAGATAGATTTATTGAAGACACGGCAAGCATTAACAAAAAGCGAACAAAGCGAGTACACAAATACTTGTACTCATTCACCACTACATCTTTATTATCGGAAGCACCAATTATTAAGTATGAATCTGTACACACCTCTTGTGGACCTATAATCTCAGTTCTTGAAATTATTTTAAACTGCCCATTTTTATCAGGTTCTCCGGCATGTTCTGCGGTTACTTTACTCATTAATATTTTGTACTTATTAAGCAAAGGGTGATTGATAGGAATTGCAGCTTTGGAAAGATATGAACTACCTTGACTTGAAATCAGATGAATCTCTCCAACCTTATCTCCCCTAACATTTGAGGAAATTCCAAAAGGATTACGAGCATTTACTAACGAAGAAAAATTTTCAAATGAATGACATTTTTTTACTATATGAATAGCAGCATTATAGCGAATGAACACATCAAATTCATTAAGAGATCGCCTTTCTGTATCACTTTTTTCTCCCCGTACGGTAGTTATGGAACATAAACCATTGAAACCCTCATCCCACAAAATATAGTTTACCCCTCCACTAATACTGGTATTAGGAAAACAATCCTTGGCATTAATGAAGTCATGAATTGCTCGTATGCGCCCATCGTTTAGCATATCTTCTCTAAAACTATCCAAACCTTTCCCACCGGCAAACCATCGCGAGGGCATAATCATAGAAATGTAGTTAGGTGTAAGTTTTTTTGCTACACTAACAAACAGATTATATATTGGTCGTGCACTAACTCCAGCACCTCCATCCATTTCTTGATACGGTGGATTGCCGACTATTGCGTCTATTTTCACGTTCTTTCCTACTAAGTCGCCCACTTTCTTGATAAAGAGTTCAGGCTGGTT
>CAZQSD010000140.1:0-7372 GCA_964595885.1 uncultured Sangeribacter sp. | reverse complement strand
ACTTACTGTCTCAAATAAATTGGGGTTATAGCCACCTATTACAATCTTCTTATAATAATAAATCCCATTTCAACAAACAATTGAAGGATCAAAGAGTGAGGGAATATAGAAATTATTATAATACGGCATATTAAAAGAACAAAAAATACTTAATCAATGAAAATTTAATTACCAATACACAAACTATAAATTTTGAAAAAAAGGATATTTTATATACCTTTGTGTGCATAAAAAGAATAGGGATTCTTGGTAATGAAAATATTGCGCATCCTCATAATTGTCATGCTCATCTGTGTGTTGAGCTGTTGCAGTCAGAAGTCGGCTACAATGGCGCAGCTTGAAGATGTGGAGAAAGCATTGACCGTAAATGCTGACTCTGCACAGAATCTGTTTGGCAAAATAGATTCCGCTGACTTGCGCAAGGAGAATGAGGTAATGATGTATGATTACCTTAAAAATCTCATTACTTTAGAGAAAAACGGGCATGAGCATTTTAATGATTCAATAGTTGGGATTGTGTATGATTATGCTCAACATCAAGGTGACAACCATTTTAAGGCTAAGGCGTCATTCCTGCAGGGTATAGCATATTATATGAGGAAGGATTATAAACAGGCATTGACCTGTCAGTTTGATGCCCTGGCTTACCTTGAAAATTCTCCTGACGACCCGTATCTGGAAGGCTGGATCAACAACGTAATCGCTCTTCTCTATCATGACACCTTTAAGCCGGCCCCCGGCATAAAATATACCAGACATGCTTTTGATTGCTTTGAGAGAATCGGCAACAGGCATCATTCCCTCAGCAGCAGAGTTCTCCTTCTAATGCTACAACACAGTGTAAACCACCATGATAGTGTCATACAAGCTGCTTCGGATATTATAAAAGAAGCTGAGAAATATAAGGATGAGTCCATACGCTTTGATGCCTTGACAACTTTGGCAAATACCTACGTCCATAATGAGCAATATGATAAGGGCATTGAGGTGTTTCGCATACTCGATGAGGAGAATTTGATGACTCCCTATTATGAAGGGGAATATATTTTCGCCCTCGTGTTAAACGGTAACCTTGATATAGCCAGGGAAAGACTGAATAAAACAGCCCAGATGCCTCCGTTTGCCCAATTAGTAAAAGCCAGGGAAGTATATTTCCTCGCTATTGGCGACACCGTTAATGCTTACAAGCAGGCCGCTATCATCAACAACTGGCAGTCGGACGTAATGGCAAACACTTTTGACGACGGTATCATTGACTCAGTTGAGGAATCATATCAGAAAGACCGTGAATTAAAAGCTGAGAAACTACGTTCCGCAAATATCATCAAATGGTCAGTCATCATATGCTCTGCAGTAATCTTGCTGCTCATCACGGGGGTGGGAGTATGGTATTATCGCCATAAAATCAAGCTTAAGAATATGGAGTTGGATCTACGGATGGACGAGATACGCCAGCTGACTGACTCCGTAGAAGATTCCCGACTGCAAAATAGGCAGATGAGCGAGGATATTTCCAAGCTGTTCAAGAAGCAGTGGGGCACTTTAAACATGCTCTGTAATGAGTATTTTGAGAAAGGAGAGAATGCCTCTCTCAAAGCCACTATACTCACCGAAGTTGAAAAGGAGATAAAACGTATCAGTGGACGCGACGGACTCAAAAGTATTGAAGATGCACTCGACCGCCATTTTGACGGAATCATATCCAAACTCAAACAACAGTTGCCGGGATTTGATAAGAAAGACATTGCTTTCCTTACCTTCTCCTACGCCGGTTTCTCACCGCGTGCCATCTGCCTTTTCACCGGTTTCACAATCAAATATTATTACAAGAAAAGAGCTGTGCTCAAAGATAAAATCCTTGCCTCTGATGCTCCCGACAAGCAATTATTCGTCGATTTATTAGGGTAAGAATCCGTTATCCCGGACCGGGTAGGAAACGGAGAATTTATTATCTTTGCAATTTGCTTATTATTAATAATATATCTTCAAAAGAGGTGGGAATTAATGTGAGGTAAAAACTATGTTTTTTTCATTAATAGTTGCTAACTTTGCAGCAACAAACATTATTAATTTTAATACTGATTTATGATGAAAAAAGTATTGTTTTTTCTTTTCTTTCTCTGCCTCATGCCGTGCATGAAGGCAGAGGTCAACCTCGAGGTGAGAGATATGAGATGTGAGCCGAACAAGATCATGTCGGGAGAGACATTTCATCTCTACGCTACAGTTGTCAACCTAAGTGAGGATCCTGTGGACACGCAGATTCTCCTGTGTCTCCGCACCGCCCCCGATGGCTTTTACGGTTACGAAGATATCCCAATGAAAGAATTTGATATCTCCCTCCCGGGCTTAGGTGAAGAAAAAATAGATTGGGAAAGCGGTATGACTGGGGAAGATGAGCGTTTTGAATATTATTTCATCGCAACTGGAGGAGACATTATCAGTGACTATTGTCCTCTACAGTTAGGGGAGTGTGGCACGGAAGTTAAGCGCATTGAAATAATTGACTATACCGACATAGGCCTTAATGTTGGCACTACTGCCAGTATTCTTGCAGCAGTGTACCCGGGATCTGCACCTCAGGAGGTGACCTGGGAGGTGGAAAATCCGGATGTGATTAAGATTATTGAGTATTACGACATAGGCAACCAAGGAGTGATCTTTGAAGGAATAGCTGCGGGGGAAACTGATATCACTGTTATTGCAGTCAATGGTATGTCTGCCACCGCTCACGTTAAGGTGTATGATCCTATCAGGGCTGAATCCATAACTCTCAACACTTATGAAATCACGGGTGAGGTGGGCGACACTTTCCAATTGGAGGCATACACTCTGCCTGAGAACAATGATGCGATTGTAGTTTACAATGCCTTTAATGAGAAAGTGGCTACAGTCGGCCTGGAAGACGGATTGGTTACAATTACGGGTGTCGGAACCACCGATATATACGCATGGGCTACCCCGTCGGTCGGGTTTGTGCAAGCTATTTGCACCGTCACCGGGCTGACCTCAGGAATTGAAGACATAGCGGCTGAGGCGCAGGATAATAACGCAGATGTCTATGGCCTTGACGGCACTCTTGTTCTTCAGAATGCCAAGCCTGAAGATATAAACGAACTCCCCAAAGGATGTTATATCATACGCTATCCCCACAAGACGGTGAAGATTATGCGTTAATCCGGAAAAACATCATTGTGACCTGAAAATATCAGAGTAGATTTCATGATACAACTTGTAAGGGCAGCCGAAAAAACCGGCTGCCCTTACAAGCTATATTGCTGATGTGGTTGTGCGATCAGACGTTGAAGCGGAAATGCATTATGTCGCCGTCACAGACCACATAGTCCTTCCCTTCCACCGACATCTTGCCTGCCTCTTTCACTGCGTTTTCGGAGCCAAGGGCCACGAAGTCATCATACTTTATCACTTCAGCACGTATGAATCCCTTCTCAAAATCAGTGTGGATTATGCCGGCGGCCTGGGGTGCCTTTGTGCCACGCAGGAAAGTCCACGCACGGCATTCATCCGCCCCCGCCGTGAAATATGTCTGGAGATCAAGCAAGGCATATGCAGCCCTGATAAGGCGGCTCACGCCGCTCTCCTTCAGTCCGATTTCCTCAAGAAACTCAGCGCGTTCCTCCGCTGTCTCAAGTTCGGCAATCTCGCTCTCGGTGGCGGCTGCCACGATCATGATGTCGGAGGAATCATCTTTCAGTGCCTCTTTTACCTGCTCCACATACTTGTTGCCTGTCACGGCTGACGCATCGTCAACGTTGCACACATACAGCACCGGCTTGTTGGTCAGAAGGAAAAGATCGCGGGCAAATTTCTGCTCGTCTTTGGTCTCAAACTTTACGCTACGGGCCGGTTTCCCTGCTTCGAGGGCTGCCTTATATGCCTGGAGCACATCCGCCTGCAGGCGTGCTGTCTTGTCGCCTCCTGTCTGGGCTGCTTTCAGCGTCTTGGCAAGACGGGCGTCGACAGTCTCAAGATCTTTCAATTGAAGCTCATAGTTTATAATCTCCATGTCGCGCACCGGATCGACCGTGCCGTCAACGTGGGTGATATTGTCGTCGTCAAAGCAACGTAGCACGTGAAGGATGGCATCAGTCTCGCGTATGTTGGCCAGGAACTTATTGCCCAGCCCCTCCCCTTTGGAGGCGCCTTTTACAAGCCCGGCAATGTCTACGATCTCCACCGTGGCGGGCACAACGCTGCGCGGACTGCACATTTCCACGAGTTTGTTAAGACGCTCATCGGGAACTGTGATCATGCCTACATTAGGCTCTATTGTGCAAAACGGAAAGTTGGCTGACTGAGCTTTTGCATTGCTCAGGCAGTTGAAAAGTGTGGACTTCCCTACATTTGGCAAGCCCACTATACCGCATTTTAAAGACATTTCTTATTCTCTTTTTTATTTTTCTGCAAAATTACAGCTTTTCCTGAGCATTTACAAATTTAATGAGTGTTTCCGGAGAAGGCATGTCGGAATCATCGAAGGCTGCGGTGATGATATTTTCGCTGTCGGCGATATAAACTCTTGGCACTCCCGTTGTGGCGAAAGCATTATAGACGGCCCTGTCAGGCTGTGCGGAATAAGGCATGGTAAGTGAAAATTCCTTCCAGAACGCCTCTACCTCGGCCGCTTTCTCCTCCCTTGATATGGCAAACATTTCCACTCCGGGATTATCTGAAAAGTTACGGTAGACTTCCTCAAGCCGGGGCACCTCTCGCCGGCAGTCGCCACACCCGGTGGTGAAGAACACGATCACTGCCACTTTCCCTTTAAGCGACCCGGTGGTGACGGTGGTGCCGTTGTTGAGCGTCACCTCAAACATTGGCAAAGGGTCACCAACAGAAACCCCCTCGTTGCGGGGCAGGTCTTCCGTGACACACGCAACGAGGAGGATCGACATTATGATTGCTGATAAGACGAGTCTCATCATCCGATTGTGTTACTGCTCTTCGGTCTCCGGAGCCTTGTCGATAAGATCAAGGAAATCGTCGAGCTTCGGGGTGATGATGATTTCAGTGCGGCGGTTGCGCTGTTTGCCCACCTCTGTGCCGTTGTCGGCAATGGCATTAAATTCGCCGCGTCCGCCGGCTGTGAGGCGTTTGGGATTGATGCCGAAATCGTTCTGGAGCACCTGCACCACTGAAGATGCACGCAGTGCGGAGAGATCCCAGTTGTTGCGGATATTGGTCTTTGAGATTGGCACATTGTCGGTGTTGCCTTCCACAAGCACATCATAATCCTTATAGTCTTTAAGGATCTTTGCGATCTTTGAGAGGGTTTCCATAGCGCGGCTGTTCACCTCATAGCTGCCGCTCTTGAAAAGCATGTTGTCAGCCAATGAGATGTAGACCACTCCCTTGAGCACCTTTACGTCAACGTCTTTAAGCTCCTCGGTGTTGAGCGAGCGTGTGAGCTTGTTGGTAAGGGCAATGTTGAGGGAGTCTGATTTCGACTTCGCATCCACGAGCTGCTTGATATACTTGTTGGAGGCATTGATTTCGTCAACAAGCTTGGCGATGTTTACGCTTCCCTGCGCATTGGCATCCATGCTCTTGTCGAGGGTATGCTTCAGTTCCGCCATCCCCTTTTTGAGCTCCTCATTCGCACGTGTGGCGTTGTCGAGCTGTGACTGCAGTGTGCGGGTGTCGGCATTGCAGTTGATAAGGTCCTCACGGGTGCTGTTGTAGGTGGTGTTGAGCTCGTCATATTTTGTCTGGAGCTGTGCATATTTCTTGTTAGACACACAGCTTGAGGAGACAACGGCGAGAAGAGCGGCGCCGATAAATAAAGCCTTAAATTTCATATGGATGATATTTTGGGTTGATAATAGTTTTGACCTCTACGGTTTGAAACGGTTTAATTATTCTGTTGCGGAGAGTTGTTTTTACGGTTTTTTCGCCAGCGGCGCATGATTTCGTTAAGCCGGCGGTGTTCGATAAGGAATCCGTCGTGGGCAAAATCGGAGGGCATCTCTTCGTAGAGGGAGCCAGGGATGAGTTCCGAGAGCGCTTCCTGGGTGGCAGGCGGAAAGAGAATATCGGATGTTATGCCCACCACTAAGGTGTTGGCCTTGATGCGCGAGAGGGCGTTGCGTAGCCCGTCGCGTCCTCTGCCAACATCATGGGAGTCGCCGCTCTCGCATATCCTCATGTAGGAATAGACGTCAAACCTGTCACACAGTTTTTTACCCTGATATTCCTGATAGGTCTGCACCCTGTGGAAAAACGGATCAGGTTTCTCTTCAGGATCTTTCTGGCTGAGGTTGTATGCAAATGGCCCGCGATAGCTTATCAAGGCTATTGCCCTTGCTGTCGCCAACCCTTTGCGGGCGGCATCCAGCCGGGGTTCTCCATATGTCGGATCGGTCTTGATTGCCATATACATCGTCTGGTTGAAGGCAGCCAGCCAGGGACTGCATGAGGCATCGGTGGCACAGAACATCACGTTTTCAGCTACCGACGGGTCAGAGACAGCCCATTCTATTGCCTGGAAGCCTCCGAGCGACACTCCGATAAGCTCGTGTATCCTGGTTATGCCTAAATGTTTGGCGAGAAGCTGATGAGCCTGCACCATGTCGCGGATGGTGACGCGGGGAAATGAGCCACACCAGGGCTGCCCTGTCAGCGGATTTACGGAAGACGGCCCTGTGGTGCCGTAGCAGGAGCCAAGCACATTCGCACAGACTATGAAATACTTTTCGGGGTCAAGGAAGAGGCCGGCTCCGACTGTGCCGGGCCACCAGTCTTCCACATCGGAATTCGCAGTCAGTCCGTGCATTACCCAGATGACGTTGCTTTTATCTTCATTCAGTGAGCCGTAAGTGTGATAGGCCACTGTCAGATCAGGCAGTTGCTCCCCTGATTCGAGCATGAATGGTTCAGGAGAATGGAAAAAGTGTTTCATATCTGCTGTCATTTGGGTGCAAAGTTACGAAAAATGACACAGATGACCAAATATTGACACATTAACAAGGTGTGATGTCCTCCCGGATTCACACCTTGTTGTTCAGCTTCCCTGCCAAATGTTTATGGCAACAGGAATTAACTGAGGTCGCCGATTGTTAGTCGGCCGATTCCAATGTACCATTATTCAACCAAACATAATTCATCGATGCGCTGACAAAACCCTGATACGAAAATTGGCATCGACGAAACTGCCTTATGGTTTCCCTAAGACAGCGTAATTGATCGGAGTCATCAGTAGTGTTGACGACATAATTGCCGTCAAATAAGCGGAACACTATATAATATTGTTTTCCCCTTATCCCTGTTAAGGTTTTGCAAAATTAATTAAAATTTTTAAATTACCAATACTTCGTTAAAATTTAATTTATGCCGTTGAAAATAAATGAGTTAG
>CAZQSD010000139.1:2701-7460 GCA_964595885.1 uncultured Sangeribacter sp. | reverse complement strand
ACACCTATCTGACCCCTGCTGTGTTGAATGATGAAAATTATCGTTTTTCTAATAATTACAAGAATTATTCTGCGATGGAGATGCTTCCGGTGCATCATACCCCATCCTATTATGAAATTCCTGAATATACCCGTACTCAGGGATGGCAGATTGCTCCGTGGATTGATGATGTTAGCGTAGGTTTAATAGAAATAACCATATTGCCGGATAGTGAATTATTGGTCTGTTTCTCGGAAGATTATAGTAAGGCAGACTATCCGGTTAAATTAGCATTTAGCCAGACATCTGTTGAAGATATAATAGTAGAGCCGGAGGTAGAATGGTATGATCCAATATTTATGGTGAGTCTTCCTAAAATACTTGTAGACGGGGAATGGACTGTAATTAATAGCAATCATGAAAACACATCCTGTGCATTGCACAATTGGCCTGAGGGAATTATTCCTGTTCCCGGTACAGGGTTGCCTTGGCCACAATTACCGGGGCATGAAGCATACTCATTCTTGGAGAAAGACTGTGAGATGGTTCTTGGAAATTCATGTCCTATAAACTATCTTACTATCTACTATGATGTAATCGGGATAAATGAAGACTACACAGACTTTGTTTATGGTAATATTATTTATTATCATTATTTGGGAAGAATTGGAGAAGCCAGACTGATGGATACGATAGATCCGTTCTATGTAAGATTTAACGGAGAAGAGTTGAATATTGATAATTCAATCTATGATTCTTTATGGAGTTGGTATGTTGCGTTTGCCAATGACAGCCAAAGAAATCCCGGAGAAGTGGAGATTACATTGATCAATGATAATGTGAGTGTCGATGACATCGCGGGTAGGAATGTTACAACACTTTCTTATGACGAGCGGAGCGAAGAAAACTGGCTTCCGACATTAACAATGATGATTGCGAAGAATTCCGAGGGTAAGATTACAGACCATTTCAAGACTGCTGAAGAGGGAATTATTGAATTCTCTGCCGGTGATTTTAATTACATATCTCCTAATCCCTGGTATGTATGCGATCCGGTTGACGTGAAAGTGGAATATGCTCCTTATGGTTCGGAGGATTTTGAGACTCTTGACTATGTGGAGGTGCCGGAACTCTTTATGATGCCCAATTTCGGATATTTCTACCGTGTGTCTTTAGATCAGGTCGACCGTAAGTCAACAAATGGCTGGTTCACCATGCGCTTTACTGTGACGGATAAAGTGGGTAACCGACAGACTCAGATAATAGAGCCGGCATTCTATATTGATGACACCACTTCGGTAGATGCGATCTCATCTGATTTCGCTAAGGCGTCAGTCTATACTACTGACGGCAGGTATGTAGGTGAGGTATCCTCTGCTGAGGAGTGCAATAATTTCCAACCCGGCATCTATATCCTACGTTCAGCCGGGAAAGAAGGAGCTGCAGCTAAGAAAATTATCGTACGCTAAACTTTCAGAACGCTTCTTGCTCCCCGACTATATTGTTAACAATAATCCCTATTCCCTATAATAAAGTGCCACCGGAGTTCTCATGCTTCCGGTGGCACTTTTGGATATTGATATTTTTGAGGGTGATGATGACATGTGAGAAGTTTGTTATATTGTCATATTTTTATTTACTTTGCAATATAAAATGCTGCAGATATGGAAAAGCCAAAATATCCTGTGGGGATACAGACATTCAATAAAATTCGAGAAGGAAACTATCTTTACGTTGACAAGACCGAATATCTCTATAACCTTGTAACACGGGGACAGTTCTATTTCCTTAGCCGACCAAGGCGGTTTGGGAAAAGTCTGTTGCTGTCGACCATAGCTGCGCTTTTCAGAGGGGAGCGGGAGCTTTTTGACGGGCTTTACATTGCTGACAAGGAGTGGGACTGGGCGGAGCACCCGGTGTTTCATCTGGCACTCAACGGGCAGGATTACAAGTCGGTAGAAAAACTTGACGAGACACTTCACAATAACATGGCACACTGGGAAGAGCGTTACCATCTGCCCAAGGGAAGTGTCTCCACGTCTGTGTCAACCAGATTCTTCAACTGCATTCGCAATGCCCGGGAGGCCATGGGGAGAAATGTGGTGATCCTGATAGACGAGTACGACCAGCCACTGCTGCAAAACATAGAGCAAGGGAGGGAGGATCTTCATCAAGAGCTAAGAGAGAGGCTCCAGGCATTCTATTCGGTTATGAAGGTCCAGGACCAGTACATACGTTTCGCAATGCTGTCAGGTATCTCTAAGTTCAGTAAGCTGAGCGTGTTCAGCGGTCTGAACAACCTTAACGACATCTCCCTTGACATCTCCGCCAACGCCATCTGCGGCGTAAGTGAGAGTGAGTTAGTCCGGGATTTTTCTATAGGGATTGAGCAACTTGCAGAGACCTCCGGCATATCGGTTGCAGAGACGAAGGAAAAACTGAAAAGAGAGTATGACGGCTATCATTTCGCTGAGACGGGGGAAGGTATCTACAATCCTTTCAGTCTGCTCAAGACTTTCGACAAGGATAAGTTCAGCCACTATTGGATAGAGTCAGGCACTCCCTCTTTCCTAATCAGCCTATTGAGGAACCGGGACTGGGACTTGGCAGAGATAGGAGGCTCCGTCTGCTCGGAGCTTGATCTCAAGGGCTCTGGCAGGTACCTCACCAACCCGATACCCTTGCTGTTCCAGAGCGGGTATCTTACGATAAAGGGGTATGACAAGGAATTTAAGGAGTACCTGCTTGATTATCCGAATGAGGAGGTTGCGGAGGGGTTTGCCTACGACCTGCTGAGAAGTTACTCGGACAATGACGGTGCGGCAGCCTTTGTCAGGCAGTTTGTGAGGGACGTTAGGAGAGGCGATGCGGAGGCTTTCATGGTCAAGCTGCAGTCGCTTCTTGCCGACATGCCATACGACCAGATCCTTGACCGGGAGCTTCACTACGAGAACATGATGTATCTGGTGATGAAGCTGATGGGGTTCTATATCCACACAGAGTACAAGACCTCCAACGGGCGCATTGACATGGTTGCCAGCACAGACCGGTATGTCTACGTTATGGAGTTCAAGCTGCATGGCACCCCGGAGGAGGCAATGGCCCAGATATATGAAAAGGAATACTCCCTTCCGTTTCGCAAGGAAGGGAAAGAAATAATCCTTATCGGTGCAGCTTTCAGTGCTGATACACGCCGCCTCGACTCCTGGCTAATTGAAAAATTGTAATTCTGCAATAGGGGAGACATTTGGCATGTCATGTCAAATGTCTATTTTGGATAAATGGTAGATTATGCCAGCATTTATAAGTCTTAAATTCAGTTTTAAATTAAATAGCTATTTCATCATGTTTGATAGATTGAATGAAATGAACAAGGAACAACTGCTGACTATTAAAGACTGGTATATAACGGTATTTAGCTTTATGGGTGATGGAGCATTTTGTCCGGGTATAAGTGATTACATTAATGCTCATGTTGCATTCATGGAAAGTTTCTTTGAGAATAAAATATTGAAGGGAAATAAAACTGCATTAAGAGGTTTAAAAATGGCTTTAAATGATGTCATTGACTCGTGCAGGGGGCTTTCGCCTGTAGATCGAAAAAGGCTAAATGACATACTTAGGGATAAGTTTGGCTATGACCTTAATGATGCGGATAAGAAGCGGACGAAGAAGATTGAGGCTATAGTGACTCGTGGGAAACTGCGCAGTGACACAGAGTATTATCTTGCGAAGGAGTGGATAGATCATTTGCTGTGGAGCGGTGAGGCAGGTGATGTGGAGAAGGCTCAGGAACTTGATATGTTGCTCTGTGAGTATGAGCAGAAAGTGGCAGAGAAGATGGAGAAAGCTAACAAGAGAAGAAAGAAGGAAAGAGCAGATGATTAGAATTGGGGTAATTATAATGTTGTGTTTGGGAGGATGGTTTTATAGCTATTCCGATGAAGGTAAAAAGTGGGGTGGTGACTGTGGTTTTTGGGGACAGATAAAGGATGAGATGATAGATTCTGTGGGGGATGTTACGGTGCATACAAGGTTGATGGAGAAGAAGGATTGGGTAAATCATCTGACAAATGCACCTGAACGCATGACAGAATATATTGTCTATTTCACGGTGAAGGAAGATACTCTGAATACTTTTTATCGGCTGAATCAGTCTGACAGATATAAGGGATTGGAGGTTAATATTAGATTTGCTCAGGATTCCCGTCTCCATTCCTATCTGTCAGCGGAAGAGTGTGATACTTTAATTGGAAAGGATCACGGGCTACCAGAGCCTGCGCCTCTGTATAGGCAACTGACTTATCCGCAGCAGATAGCGTTGTTTGGCAAATGGCTTGAAGTGGCTTATAGTGGTGGTGTCTTTCCGGGTATTCGATATATTGACTGGCAGATGGGAATGAGTGGTGACATTGATGTGGAGATTGCAGAAGAGTTTTTCAAATATAAGAAACCGCGGAGTTATGATGATCTTAATGAGGTAGTTGGAAAGAGTAGGCTCACGCATGACCTTGACAGTATTTTAGGGATCTATGGCATGAGGATTAAGGAGTGCATTATCTCTGAGACATTATGGTGTGTGATAGACAGGAAGAAGTTTATAGAGTATAATGCTGCGCTTTCGTATCCTCACAATGAACTCCCAAGGAAGTTGCTTCAATTTTATCCCATCTTTTCTATTGAGCCAATTGATAACATTGCGCAATCACGGGCTAATACGCGATAGGTAATGTAACGACACAGAGTTTTATCTTGCAAAGGAGAGAGTTGAGAGATTGTT
>CAZQSD010000139.1:0-2601 GCA_964595885.1 uncultured Sangeribacter sp. | reverse complement strand
GGTAATGTAACGACACAGAGTTTTATCTTGCAAAGGAGAGAGTTGAGAGATTGTTAAAAGGAGGGTGTTCTAATCGGAACACTCTCCTTTAAACGATTAATCTTAGTTATGGTTATTTGAAATTATTGAGCTATGATTTTACGAGTTTTACCATTGGATGTTTTTTCAATATATATTCTTCCTGGGATAAGGGTATCAACTTGGAGACCATCAATTGAATAATACCTGGATAAAGTAGGAATGGTTTCAATTTGGTTTACTCCTACCATTCCAGAGATGTTGAATGCTGTAGGGATAGTCTGGATCTGATAATTTCCTGCCTCATCGGTCAATGTTATACGTAAATCATACCAGCCATTAGGACTCTTTTTAGTAATGTTTGAAAGAGAGGTTTCCCAATAAGCACCAAATCCGGGCATAAAAAACTTTTTAGTATCTTCTGTCATTGTGATTTCTTCGAAATCCATTGTGCCATTAGGTGTATATTCAACTTTCAAGGTAGCAGGTTGATAAGTATAATAACTAAACATTGCTTCGCGTTCTCCGCAGTCGACAGGTAAACTATTAAGTTTAAAATCACCCCCTGTAATGGATAGAGTTCCTGTAGCGGGGTCAGTAAAATATATTGTGGCATTTCCGTCGTTGTCACGGGTCATGATACGCTGTACTGTAGGTGGTTCCTGATCATCATTATTCTGATTATAGGAAACTTCACAAACATTTTCTCCTTTTATTCCGTCAACCTCAATATTAGAGTCTTTAAATGAGAAGGTTAATTGTCCTGGTTCATGATTTTCTGCAGTCCATTCAAATACCCAATTCATTATATTGGGGTATGAAGAGAGATCAATCTCTTCATCATTATATTTTAATAATGTTGTTGCCAATATGGTATCAATCTGGCGTTCTTCTCCATAGTTGCCGTAGTATGCTGTTGGCATTACAAGATAAAATGGTGTCGGAGCCCAATCAATATAATTAGTAGATGTCACGCAGATAGCTGATGTAGAGCCAAACACCTCGTTCCCATTTGCAGGGTAGGAGAAGTAGGGGTTATAACAAAAAGATGAGTAGGTAGGTTTATCCGGAAGAGAGTAGTCATTCTCATCTTGAGTTGCAAAATAGAATATTTCTCCATCCTTTATCCCCATTATTGGGCAGTTGATCCCCGATACTCCTCCATATTGGTTGACATAGTCAACATCGCCATATCTAAGAACTGAGAAAGCCTTATCCTTATCATAAGGCAACATAGTAGCATAGACATTCAAAGGGATTTCAGAATTCATTCCTATGCCTCCACTGGTTTCAAGATTAACATAGACCTTATACATAAAGGAGCATCCGTCAGAAGGAAGATTCTTATCGTAGTATATTGGAGTATGTTGAAAGTCAGCTGTTGTTAGTCTATAGTCTTCCGGATTATTTGAAGCTATAATGGTGTCCACGTTCTCATTTCCGGTTGTTTCGATATACGTGCTGAAGTAAGATTTCTCATCAGTGCCCAAAGTTTGTATGATCCAGGAATAGTGGCAACCTTCTTCCGGCAGGAAATTGCTTTTTATTGTGGCCTTCTTAAGCCAGTCTTCACCTCCTGTGTAACTCATGAATGTAGTGCCATAACAACCGTAGCCATTATAGGAAATATTTATCAATCCATAAGAGTCAACCACATTGAATGAGTCTGAGCCGGACGGTGGATAAGTCTGAGGCATTATGGCTTTTTCTCCATTATTAAGATATACTTCAGGTGTTACGGTTATGGTTGCCATATCATGACTTACGTGTAGTTCAATATCTTCACCTTGTATTTTTACATCGGGCACAAATATGATGGCATTATCATTCCATGCCATTTCGATGACGTAATCACCATCAGGCAGAGTGAATATTATATTATCGTCGTCGTCTCTAATACCTTTCCATGTCATTAATTCTCCATGCATTGCGTATGCGCCCCATAGGAAGGCATTACTTTCAGAAGGGTCGACAATTATTTTTAATTCCCTTGTGTCTTGGGCTGCCATGTACTTAGCTTTTGCCAATCTCATCTCTTTTGATTCAGGTGCGGAAACAATAGAAGTATGTAGGTTTCCATTTGCGTCAATTTGATTGACCATTATTGTGTGGCCGTCAGGAATTTCAATCAAGTGGCTTCCAGTTGTGCCTTGTATGGTATACAAGTTCATGTTTTCAGATGAATTTGCCAATGATGGGGCAGGCAAGGTGGAAGCCACAGTGTAAACCAGAGAGACAGCCAATCCTGTGAGGGCTAACGGTAGCCGGTAAAGCGAGATTTTCATAATAGCAGATGAGTCTAACCGCCCGAATCAACTCTTAAATAATATTAACCAAAACGTCAGATGCAGCAGTTGTCATAAAGTTTATATATCTTCATGAGGCATCGTCCGTGAAAAAATCTGTGCCGCAAAATTAGATACAATTTATTCATTAGTGGTGCGATTTAGAGGGTTTATGGTGCGATTTTATAAAAATCGCACAGATTTAGGGGGTACAAGACAAAAAATCGTGGTTTCAGGTAAAATCAAGTTAGTTTTACTGCCTCCTTTTGATATTGAGATGGTGACAAGCCAGTCACTT
>CAZQSD010000138.1:0-7479 GCA_964595885.1 uncultured Sangeribacter sp. | reverse complement strand
AAAAAATATGAAAAAAAAGTGTTATTGATTTGCAAAAATGGGATTGGTGAGTTATTTTTGCATTTTGTTACGGATTACATCTTTCTTACACTTTTATAAAAGAATGCGTGACGTGTATTGGCTATGAAGATATTCACATCAAATATAATCAGGGAAATTGACAATGCCACTTGTGAGGCGCAACACATAGATTCAATCGAGCTTATGGAGCGGGCTGCAGGTGCTGTCAGTTGTGAGATAATATCCCGTTTTCTGCCTAATCAGCGTATAGTGGTTGTTGCAGGCCCGGGCAATAATGGCGGCGATGCGCTGGCAGTAGCGAGAATGCTTTTTGAGCAGGGATACAAAAAAATAGAAGTGTTCCTGTTTAATGTGGTCGGCAAACTAAGCCATGACTGTGATGTGGAGCGCAAGAAGCTCATCACCATGGAAGGGATGGACTTCACTGAAGTAAAGCGAGATTTTCAGCCTCCTTATCTTGGTGAAGACGATGTGGTGATTGATGGAATGTTCGGGGCTGGTCTCCGTTACCCACTTCAAGGAGGGTTTAAGGCTCTTGCCACTTATATAAATGATTCGGGTGCGTATGTAATCTCGATAGATGTGCCCTCAGGTTTGTTTGCAGAATGGAATGAGAATGTGAGACATAGTGACATGGTGCATGCTGACCTCACATTGTCTTTTCAGTCGCCTAAGCTGGCCTTTTTCTTTGCAGAGAATGCTGAGGTGGTGGGCAAGTGGAAACTGCTTGACATTGATCTTGATGAAAAGAAGATGAAGGAGACCCCTTCGGATTATATGCTTGTAGAGGCACGCAGCGTTCGCCCACTTCTGAAATCACGTCTTCAGTTCACCGGAAAACGTGACTATGGATCGGTGATGCTTTTTGCCGGAAGCGCAGGCATGATGGGTGCGGCTGTGCTGGCAGCACGTGGATGCTTGAAAAGCGGCGCCGGCGTATTGACTGTGCATAGTGCGCGGTCAGGCATGCTGGTCATGCAGTCAACCGTGCCGGAGGCAATATTTGAGCCTGACCGTAATGAGCACTTTGTTTTTGACATGACATTGCATCACACCCACCTTGTTGTGACTGCCGGGCCGGGACTTGGCACCAATGAACGCACCATAGATGCCCTTGAGTCGTTACTGAAGAATTGCAAGAGTTCCTTGGTGCTTGATGCAGATGCCTTGAATTGCATTGCAAAACGTCCGCAATTGTTGTCGATGCTTCCCGCCCATACCATCATCACCCCCCATATCGGAGAATTTGATCGGCTGTTTGGCGAGCATCGCAATTCAGAGGAACGTCTGAAGAAGGCTATAGATATGGCAAAGTATTACAATATAATTATTGTGCTCAAAGGTCATCATACAGCTACGGTGCGTCCCACAGGCAAGGTATATTTCAATTCTACCGGAAATCCGGGTATGGCTACTGCCGGGGCCGGCGACGTGCTTACAGGAGTGATCTCTGCTTTTCTAGCCCAGGGATACCGTCCGGAGGTGGCTGCCACTATTGGAGTATACGTGCATGGACTTGCCGGCGATATGGCGGTTGAGGAAACGGGTGAATTGGGGTTGGTTGCGTCTGATATCGCCAACTGGTGCGGACGAGCCGTAAGGGCAATAGTTAATAAAGAAAGGCAATGATGCCGTCAATCTACAATCGAATTAAACAAATGAAACTAAAAGGTATTTTCATATTGGCACTGATTGCTGCCGGCTTCTTTCCCTCATCTGCCCAGCAGACAAAGATCCTCACTGCCGAGAAACATAACGAATATGGACTGATATATACCCTCCCTGTGACAGCGCTTGATATTGAGGTCACGGCAGAAAGGGAGGTCCGTAAGGCAGGCCCTTATTACAGGTATGCAAAAAAATATGTGGGCACGGATAAGGTTGTAAAGGAAGATGCTGAGATATGGACAATCAAATCCGTGAAAGTCACACCTTATGGAATACCTGATCCGGATGCCCGATATCTTATGCAATTGAAACCTGGAGCCACGACATTCATTGGCGTGGATGCCGACGGTATGCTGCTGTCAATAAATAAGAATCCGTCCCTTCCTGCCAAAGAGCCGCCTGCAACAGGGGGTATAGAAGGTGAACAGTTTGCTGAAAGGGAATATCTGCAATATGTGGATGAAGATTTTATCGCATCGCAATCATCGGCTAAGCAGGCACAGATACTTGCGGAAAATCTGATGGAAATAAGAGATTCCAAGCTGTCACTGACACGTGGCACTGCTGATGTCATGCCAAAAGATGGAAAACAATTGGAGTTGATGCTCAATTCTTTACGCCATCAGGAAGCTGCCCTTACGGCAGCATTCCTCGGTAGCGTCACAAAAGAGACTGTGGTGCGCAACTATTCATTTGTGCCTGCTGATAATGGAAAGACCACTCTTTTCCGATTGAGCGACTTCGCCGGGTTTGTGGATGCTGATGACTATTCCGGTGAGCCTGTCAGTGTCAGCGTTGTGATTACAGGTGAAGGTGAACTGCCGGTTAATGCCAAAGGGGAGGAAAAGAAGATGCCTAAGGATGCGGTAGTGTATTGTGTGCCCGGCACGGCTAAAATTACCATTGCCTATATGGGTCACACCTTGTTTAGACAGGAATATGAAATGTCGCAGTTCGGACTCGTGTTCGGTCTTGATCCTGCGGTATTTACTGATAAGAAAGAACCCTCATATGCCGTGTTTGACCCTGCAACCGGAGCTTTGAAAGAAATAGGGTCGGTAAAGAACGACTGAGATATCCCAGGAAGCAGGAGAAACAATCGAATAGAAATGAGTGGACAATTTCAACCACATCAGATGGCAGGGGCAATGAGCCTCCTTCAGTTTACCACTGCCATAGGGAATGCTGTCAGAATGTCGCCGTTGCTTCAGGGTGCATGGGTAATAGCTGAGTTGAGCGATGTGCGTGTGAGTGGAGGCCATTGCTACATGGAACTGATCGAGAAGAGTCAGTCAGGGCAGACGGTAGCAAAAATGCGTGCCACTATTTGGCAGAACCGCTTTCAATACATACGTCAGAAGTTTTATGCTTCTACCGGGCGTGATGTAGTCAACGGAATGAAGGTCATGCTTTACGGGGCAGCCAGCCATCATAGTGTCTACGGTTTGTCATTTTCTGTGGCTGACATAGATCCATCCTACACTCTTGGCGACATGGAGCGACTGAGGCGTGAGATCCTTATGCGCCTGGATAAGGAAGGGGTGATCGGATTAAATAAGAGCCTTGTGATGCCTGCTGTGCCTCAACGGATAGCTGTTATCTCTGCGGAAGGGGCAGCGGGATACGGTGACTTTATCAAACATCTTGAAGGCAATGCCGAGGGGTTTGTGTTTTATCCTTTTTTAATTCCTGCGGCTATGCAAGGCGACCGTACCTCAGAATCAGTAAGGAGTGCTTTGGCATTCATTGAGACCACCATTGATCTGTGGGATTGTGTGGCAATAGTGAGGGGAGGAGGCGCCACTACTGATCTTAATGGATTTGATGACTATGAGCTGGCGCGTGCGGTGGCCACTTTCCCTTTGCCGGTTGTGGTTGGCATAGGCCACGAGCGTGACCGCACTGTGCTCGACGAGATAGCCCATACACGCCTTAAGACTCCTACGGCAGTGGCCGCTTTTTTTGTTGACACCCTTCGCGTGGCTTATAATAGGGTAGGCAATCTGATTGATACCATAATAACCTACAGTAAGGATAGGCTGAGTGGTGAGCAAAGGATGCTTGCTAATGTGGAGGCACTTTTACCCAGCATTGCAGAAGCACCTCTGTTAGCTGCCAAAGCTAATCTTGACAGAGAGATGAGCCGCCTCCCGGTGATTGTGGATTCAAAGATATCAAGAGAGCATCTCCGTATGGACTCTTTCCGAAACATGGTGAGGATCGTCTCCTCACAACAGACATCTCGTGCGGAGGAGAGACTCAACATACTGTCTGCGCGCATACCCATGTTGGCTGACAATATACTTAGAAGAGCTGCCGACAGATTGTCGGGCTTGGCTGACCTGGTTTCAGTATTAAGTCCGGACAATACGCTGAGGCGAGGCTATTCCATTACACGCCATAACGGAGTGGCTGTGACAGACACATCCAAATTGACTCCCGGCACAAAAATCACGACCCAACTGCTTAACGGCAGTGTGGAATCTGTAGTGAGTTAATGGGGGTAGAGCAGGAGTTTAGGGTTATAGTTAGTTTAAATATCAGCATAAAGAAATATGAGCGAACAACTTTCGTACACACAAGCAGTGGCAGAACTGGAGGCAATAGTGGTAAAAATGCAGTCGGATGAATGTGACATCGATAGTCTTGCCGGTTACACCTCAAGGGCTTTGGAGCTTCTGAAGTTTTGCAAACAAAAACTCTTCACCACCGATCAGGAGGTGAAGAAGTGTCTGGAAGCATTGACTAATATTCAGTAAGTCTCTTATTCACGATAATAGACTCGTTTCACTCTGGGTGAAACCGATGTCAAAATTTCATAAGGGATAGTGTCAAGGGTGTCGGCAAGTCTTTGTAAGGGAGCTTTATTCCCGAAGATCTCCACTGCGTCACCCACCTTACATTCGATTCCTGTGACATCAATCATGCAGGCATCCATACAGATATTACCGACTGTGGGTGCCTCTTGGCCGTTAACAATGACAGATATGTTTCCTCTGCCAAAATGACGGTTCATACCGTCGGCATATCCTATGGGAATAGTGGCGATTTTTGATTTCTTTGTCAAGATCCCTTTTCTGCCGTAACCTATTGTCTCCTCTGTTTCCCATTCACGGATTGAGATGATGACTGTGCGAAGGGTCGACACCACAGCCAAAGGCTTCTCTATGTCAGGGGGAAGTGTGTTTGCTCCATAAAGCCCGATTCCGAGACGAGCCATATCGTAATGATGCTCAGGGAAGCGTAAGATGCCGGCTGAATTGAGCACATGGCGTTTCACCGGATAAGGAGAACGGCTTAAAATATATTCGGTCATTTCTTTGAATCGGGATAGCTGGAGAAGAGTATAATCATCCATATCGACACAATCGGCAGTGGCAAGATGGGAAAACATTGATGAGAGCTTCACAGCGTTTTGTGATAATATTATGTCCATCACTTTACCCAGTTCCTGCGAAATAAATCCTGTGCGATGCATTCCCGTGTCAAGTTTGAGATGAATCGGATAGTCAGTGATATTATTTTTCCTAGCTTCCCGGATGACATCGGTCAACATCTCCAGACTATATATTTCCGGTTCCAACCTATTAGCGAACATTGATTTATAATTAGCCACTTTAGGATTCATCACCATAATGGGCATCTTTATGCCATTGCGCCTTAGGTCAATACCCTCGTCAAGCACCGCTACGGCAAGATATGCCGCCCCACAGTCTTGAAGGGTCTTGGCAATTTCATAACTTCCGGCTCCATAGCCGGATGCCTTTACCATCGCCACTATGCCTGTCGTGGCCGGCAGATGACTGCGGAAATAATTGTAATTAGCCACTATGGAGTCAAGGTTTACCTCAAGCACTGTCTCATGCTTGCGTGACTCCAACATTTCACTCAATGCCATGAAGTTGTAGTCAGAGGATCCTTTTAGCAAAATGATTTCAGATATAAAGTCAGACGGAGAGAGTTTATTGAGGAAATCCTCAGTAGAACTGAAAAATAAAGAGCCGTCTGCAAACAGGTGGCTATGGGAGCACATGGCTTTGCCGATGCCTATGAATCGGTCGATTCCGGCTTCTTTTATTACCTGCCCTATAGCTTCATAAATCTCTGTTCCTCCGGAGGTCTCATGCATGATGTCGCTCATGATCAATACCGTCTTCTGCGTCGGGGTTTTTCTCCTCATCATGAAATCAATGGCAGGACGCAGAGAAGAAAAATCACTTGTGTAGGAATCAAGGATAACGGAACATCCGTTTACCCCGTCAGCTACATTAAGGCGTGTGCTGATCTTGTGAAGTGTGGAGAATCTGCGGGCTATTATGTCAGCCGGAACCTTTTGGGAAATCATGAAAGCGAGTGCCCCTGCGGCATTTTCAAGATCGGCATTATTGCAGACCGGGGCACTAAGAGAATAAGTCTTTCCTTTATAATTATATTCAATTTCTGTCAGGCCTTCTTCTTTAAATACAGGAGGGAATATAAACAGGTCGGCTGTCGGATCGGATGTAGACCATGTGAATAGAACCTTACCTTTCGAGTATGGTGCTATTGCCTCTGAGAGTAGTGTTGAATCTTTATTGAAGATCACCGTCTTGGTGTTTTTCCCGATTAATCCGGCTTTTTCGCGAGCTTTTTCTTCCATTGACGAGAAACCTTCGGAATGTGCCTCACCAATGTTTGTAAAAATAACCGTGTCCGGATTAATACAATGGCTTAAGGCTTTCATCTCTCCGCGCTGTGAAATTCCTGCTTCGATGATGGCAATTTTGGTAGATTCTTCAATTACCCACATCGAAAGCGGCACCCCGATCTGTGAATTATAGCTTCGTGGAGACCGGGCTACTTCACACAGTGGTTCCATAAGTTGGAAGATCCATTCTTTTAGAGTGGTCTTCCCCCGGCTACCGGTTATTGCCACTACTTCACAATCCATCTCTTTTGTAAGGGTTGCTATAGCTTGAAGAGCCTGGATTACATTGTCTACAATAATAAAATTCACATCAGTTATTTCTGACATGTCGGATGGAATCTCGGTGGCCACAAAGTTTTTAACCCCCTTGTCGTATAACTGACGGATAAAATTGTGGCCATCGTTTCCTCCCGGTGTGTTAATGGCGAAGAATAGCGATGACTTTGGCCGTGTAAGGCTTCGGGAATCTGTCAGCAGGGTGTCAATTGTTGCATTGCGGTCACAGACAACCGTGTTGGTATGATTAAGATTATGGTCTTTACTCACTAATAATCTGTGGATTTTATCAATTGTAGCTTTCATTTTGGATAAATCATATTAAAAACGGAATCAAAATTACAGTAATTATCCGACATATGCAAACTAACGTAATAATTTGTGTAGTATAAAAAAGAGGGGCATATCACTACGCTCCTCTTTTTTCCAACGCTCCTCGAATCACATCGCGAGGCGTTGTTGGTCCTAATCCTAATTTTAACTATTAATCCATAACTTTACTAATGCAACAATAAAATTGTCAATGAAACGATTAATTGGTCTTATGAGAAGAATTTTCTATCCTATTACTTGCTTTTGCCTTCGTTTACCACAATATGCGCGTCATAGAATATTTTCAAGAAATGAAATCTATCAAATATTCAGGTGTATCTAATCCATGCATCCGGCTGAGGTGTAGGAATGTAATCCAATCTATATAAGCCAATAGGGCTGCCTCGCCCGGAAATATATTGCAAAATTAGCAAATAAATAGATAACTTCATAAAAAAAATTGATAAATTTTAATTAAAACGACACTTATTATTGAAAAAATGTTATTTTTAATA